>NZ_VUNH01000001.1:0-300000 GCF_009695745.1 Pyramidobacter porci | reverse complement strand
CTTTCAGATCGGCGTGATCTATTGGGGCGTCAACGGCGTCGGCGTTTTCCCAGTGATTGCCATGATCTACCTCACGCTTCCCGACATCGGCGCGTTGAATTGCGCTGTCGCCGTGACGTTGAGCGCCTCGATCATCACCTCAGGATACGATGTCACCGCGTTTGCCATCAATGCAATTTCGGGGTGCGCCGGAGCCATTTTGGGAATCTCTCTTTTCAAAAGAAATTATTCGCGCTCTGCCGTCTGGATCCATGTGTTCGTTCTCGGCATCGCGATGCTTGGGGTCGCCTCGGTGCTCCAATGGGGGTTGACCAATCTGATGAGCGTTCGTCAGGTGGCTATTATGTTTACGGCGTGCCTGCTGTTGAGCTTTATGGTTATCGTCTTGCTGCCGCTGCTGGAGATCCTCTTCGATATCGTTTCTCCTTTGCAGCTTGTAGAGCTGACGCAGCCTTCCCATCCGCTGCTGAAGAGAATGCAGGTCGAGGCTCCCGGCACTTATCATCATAGCCAAATGGTGGGGAATCTGGCCGAGGCGGCAGCCGAGAAAATCGGTCTGAATCCGATGCTGCTCCGGGCGGGCGCTTGTTTCCATGACATTGGCAAGTTGAAACGGCCGCAATCGTTTATCGAGAACCAAATTTCGGGAAGAAACGCTCATGATGAGATGTCGCCGGCTTTATCCGCGCTCGTGATTCTGTCGCATGTGAAAGACGGACTGGAACTTGCCGACGAATATCGTCTGCCGTCGCAGATAAAAGCGTTTATTGCGGAACATCATGGCACAACCTGCTTGACGTATTTTTATCGAAAAGCGCTGCAGGCGGGGCTGAAAGCTGACGAGAGTCAATTCTGCTATCCTGGACCGAGGCCGCGAAGCAAGGAAACCGGAGTTCTGATGATTGCCGATTCGACGGAGGCCGCGGCGCGGGCGGAGAGCGCCAACATCAAGGGCATTCTCGACCTCACCCGTCTTGCCGACAACGTGGTGCAGTCCAAGATAAGCACTGGCCAGCTGGACGAAGTTCCCTTCACTCTGAAAGACCTCTCGGATATCAAAGCGGCGCTGGTCAGTACGTTGCGTTCGATGTATCATACGCGCGACATCAAACCGCTGAAATCGTTGCCTGAAGAGCAAGGAAAGGAGGCTCAGGATGCGCATGGCTCCTCGAACATGGTCGCGGTTCAAAATAAAACAGCGGCGGCGAAAGAATCCTGAAGTCCGCATTCTCATCGCCAGTGACGTCGAACAGGATCCCCTGCTGACGCTGGCAAAAACGAATATCGCCACTTTCGAAAGGCTGGCGGCAGACTTATATGACGTCCATTGGCCGGCATGGCGCGCACATGGGGGACTGCTCATTTCTCTGCAGTTCCTGGATGAGACGCGAATGTCCGAGGTGAACGATGAATACCGTCAGATCCACGCTCCAACGGACGTGTTGAGTTTCCCCCTTTTTGAAAAAGAAGGCAGGTTTGTCCCCGACGCTCAGCGGGCGCCTCTTCTCCTCGGCGATATTGTGGTGTGTCCCGCAGTCATCAGAAAGAATTCTTTCGAACATCACGTATCGGAAGAATCGGAACTGGCGCTCGTTGTTTTTCACGGCATGCTGCACCTTCTGGCGTGGGATCACGACACGCCGGAGAAACAAAAGAGAATGTGGAGCGTGCAGGAACATTTCCGAGATCTTTTTCTGAAAGGACTGTCCGTTCCGGTTGCCGGTAACGCGGGGCCCGAGAAAAAATGACGTCTTTTGTCGTCCTCCTTTTGACCGTCGTCTTTCTCGTGATGCTGAGCGGCTATCTGAGCGTGGGCGAGGCGGCAATTTCTTCGGTCAGTGCAGCCAAGGCTCAGGCATTCGGCGAAGACAACGCCAAACTGGCTCCGCTGGTTGATTGGGAGCTTGCTGAAAGACAAAAAGTCATTATCGCCATCTTGGTGGCGCATAATCTCTTTTCCGTCGCTGCCAGTTCATTCGCGACGGTCTTGACGACGAACTTCTGGGGTGAAAGAGGCGTTTTTTGGGCGACGGTCATCATGACGATCCTGATGGTCCTTTTTGCCGACTTCCTGCCTAAATGTATCGGCATGGCCCTCGGTGAAAGGAATTTCAATGTCATCCTGCCCGGCTTGCGCGCGGTCTCCGTCGTCTTCAGCCCCCTTATTTGGATTTTGGAGAAGATCGTAGCCTTTTTCAGCGGCTTGTTTCACGTCGACATGACGTTGGAAAGCGCGGTCGTCACGCGGGATGAAATAGAGCAATTGGTGAAAAACGGCGAAGAATCCGGGGCTATCGAAGCTTCGGAACGCAGAATGATCGACGGCGTTATCGCCTTCGATGAGACCAGAGTCTCGGAGATCATGGTCCCTCGCGTGTCCATGGACGCATTGGAGGTGAATGCGACCATTGCCGATGTCGCTTCTCTCATGCAAAATTGGGAACATTCGAGAATTCCCGTTTTTCGTGAAACGCCGGATGACATTGTCGGCGTCGTTTACCTCAAGGACATGATTCCCTATCTGCGAGCCGGCAAGATGGATACCCCTCTCAGCGCTTTTATGCGGAGGGCGCTCTTCGTCCCGGAAACGATGAAAGTCAACGATCTTTTCGGCATGATGCGCGGCAAGCACGTTCACTTTGCGGTAGTCGTGGATGAATACGGCGGCACGGCGGGAATCGTCACTCTTGAAGACCTGCTTGAAGAGATCGTCGGCGATATACGCGACGAATATGACGAGGAATCAGCCCCTATCGTGCAGTTGAACGAGAACTCGTACCGGGTGAAATGCACGGAGTCGCTCGAGGATCTCGGGGCCGTCGTGGGATACGACTTCGATTGCAGCGATGTTGACTCCGTCGGCGGCTATGTTCTCGATAAGTTCATGGGATTCCCCGAGAAAGGCGATATTTACCGCGATGATGACTGGACGATAAGGGTCACCGACGTAGGGGAACACCGCGTGAATGAAGTCATCTTTACGCGCTCCGCACATGAAGTTCAGAAGGAACGTCACACCAAAGCGCAGGAGGAATGATCTTTGGACGCTTTGCCTCAATTATGTACGGCGATAGTTATTCTGTTGTTCCTTTCGGCTTTTTTCAGTGCGTCCGAGATGGCGCTGACGGCCGCCAGCAGCACGAGAATGAAATTGCTGGCCGAGGAATATCCCTTTCTGGAACGCTTCGTAGACTGGGTCAATGAAGACCGGTATCAGGCGATTTCAGCGATTCTCATCGGCAACAATCTCGTCAACGTGGCGGCGAGCGTTGCCGCCACGGCGCTGGCAACGTCATTGATTGACGAACACGGCGTCGCTTCCGCCGTCGTCGTGATGAGCATTTTGATCATCATTTTCGGCGAAGTGATTCCCAAGTGCGTGGCGATGGCGAAGGGCGAACGTCTGCTTATCGTGGTTCTCCCGCTTGTGCGTTTTTTCAGCTGGCTTGTGACGCCGTTGATCTGGGGAATGGAGCAGTTTGCGAGAATAGCCAGTTGCATCACAGGTTTGGATCTTTCTCTGAAAGATTCTTTCGTTACCAAAGAGGAAATAGGGCAAGTCGTGAAGATCGGCGAAGCCTCCGGCGCGATCGAAGAATCCGAACGCCAGATGATCGACGGCGTCATTTCATTTGACGAGATCCGTGTCTCCGAGATCATGATTCCCCGCACTCGGATGCACATGATCGAATCGGCGCGGACGGTGGACGACGCGCTTCAGTTTATTGAAAAGATGGGGGATTCCCGAGTCCCTGTTTTTACGGACACTCCGGATCACATCGACGGGATCGTTCTCGTCAAAGATCTGCTCACAGCTTTGATGAAAGGGCAAAAGAACGAGCCGGTCACCAAGTTCATGAGGACGCCGCTGTTCGTGCCCGAGACGATGTACGTGCCCAGGCTCTTCAGAATCATGCAAAACGTCCGTATGCACATGGCGGTCGTCGTCGACGAGTACGGCGGCACGGCGGGACTGATCACTCTCGAAGATCTTCTGGAGGAGATCGTCGGCGAAATTCAGGATGAATACGATAAAGAGGAACAAACGGTGACACGTCTCTCCGATGATTCTTACAGAGCGAAGGCCAGTATTTCCCTTGAAGAGCTCAATGACGTTCTGAACAGCCATTTCGTCTGCGACGACGTCGACACGGTGGGAGGATTTTTACTGGATCAGTTCGGCAATTTTCCTCACGAAGGGGATACGGTCGCGTTGGACGGCTGGCTTTTCGAGATCCTCAGCATGGATGGCCATCGGATCAACGACGTTATGATCCGCAGGGACACCTCGGAGGCAGGAGAATAGATCAAAGTGCAGACAGATTTTCGTGCAGGAGTCGTCGCCGTCATCGGCCGCCCCAACGTGGGCAAATCGTCGCTTCTCAATAGAATCCTCAAGTACAAGCTGTCGATCGTTTCCGCGAAACCTCAGACGACCCGCGACAACATTCTGGGGCTTTACAATGGAGCGTCAAGTCAGATCCTTTTTGTCGATACGCCCGGCATTCACGCGCCTTTGAACAAGCTCGGCGAACGTCTGGTCGAGCGGGCCGTATCGGGACTTGAAGACGCGAATGTCATCCTTTACGTGGTGACTATTGACGATCGCCCGGAACAGCGTGAGAACGCCCGCATTGCGGAAGTTCTCCGGGAGCATTCGGACGTTCCGGTTGTGATGGCCGTCAACAAGGTGGACTTGCCTGGCTCCAAAAACAAGATCCTTCCTGTGATCGACCGTTTCACGAAAAAAATAAAACTCAGAGACGTCGTTCCCGTTTCGGCGAAGGACGGCACCAACACTGAAGTTCTTGTCAAAACCCTCGAGAGTCTGCTTCCTGTCGCGGCGCCGCTCTATCCGGACGATATGATCACGGACAGAACGGAGCGTTTCATCGCGCAGGAACTGATCCGCGAAAAGGTCATCGCGTTCACCGACGAGGAAGTGCCGCACAGTGTCGCCGTGGAGATCGAAGAGTTCAAGTCGCCCGATGAATATCCGGAGCGCAGGGACTTGTTCGTCCGCGCCACGGTCTACGTGGAGCGGGAAGGCCAACGGGCCATCATTCTCGGCAGAAAAGGGGAAAAAATCAAGACCATCGGCACGGCCGCCCGGAAAGCGCTGGAAGAGATGACGGGACATAAAACGTATCTTGAACTTTGGGTTAAGGTTGACAAAGGATGGAGAGACTCGGAAAAGGAATTGAAAAGACTGGGATACGAATAGACCTCCCGGAGGAGACGTCTCAGCGTCTCATCAAGCGGACGGGCGTCGTGCTGCGGCGCGGAAACTACATGGAGGGAGACGTCGCCGTATTGTTGTTTTTAAAAAGCGCCGGCACGAACTGGGTGTACGTTCCCGGAGCCTCGAAAGGCTCGATGCGTTTCGGCGGCGCCTTGGAGCCTTTTGTCTGGGGACATTACCAGCTTTATCAGTCAAAAAGAAAAACATATCTGAAGGAAATCGAGGTCACCGAGGACTTCTGGGCGCTGCGACGCTATCCGCGGGCCGTGATCCAGGCTGTCCGCTGGGCGAAGATGTTCGAACGGCACTTGATTCCCGGGTATCCCTACGACGATTTGCTGGCTCTCTTCTATTGGGCGTTGAAGGCGCTGAGCGAAGGAGCCGCGTCGGAACTGCTCGATGCGCGTTTTTTATGGCGCTGGCTCCTCAGCTGGGGGATCGCGCCTGATCTGCACTCCTGCAGCATTTGTGGAAAGCCTTTGGGCGGACGCGCCGTCTGGCGGGAGGGGACCTTTGTCTGTGCGGACTGCGCCCACGGACAGAACCCGCTGGACATCGATGAATTCGCGGCTTACGCCCTTTCGAAAAGCTTTGTACCGGAGAACAGCACATCGAAATTGTTGGAACAGGCTCGAAACGTCCAGCAACTCTTTGTGAAAAACCTTGATGATAATCGATAGTTTGAATTGGAGGTCGCGTGTGGAATGAATTTTCAGGATATCATGCTGAGATTGCAACGCTATTGGGCGGATCAGGGATGCATCGTTCAGCAGCCCTACGACATCGAGGTCGGGGCCGGTACGATGCATCCGGCTACGTCGCTTCGGGTCATCGGTCCCGAACCCTGGAACGTCGCTTATGTGCAGCCGTCCCGCCGTCCGGCGGATGGGCGTTACGGCGACAACCCCAACCGCCTGCAGCATTATTACCAGTTCCAGGTGATCATGAAGCCGGCGCCGGAGAACATCCAGGCGCTTTACATCAACAGCCTTGCCGCGCTGGGGATCGACCCCCGCGAGCATGATATCCGTTTTGTCGAGGACGATTGGGAGTCTGCGGCGATCGGCGCCTGGGGACTCGGCTGGGAAGTCTGGCTCGACGGCATGGAAGTGACTCAGTTCACCTATTTCCAGCAGGTCGGCGGCGTCGATATGGAAGCGGTGCCCGCAGAAATAACGTACGGCCTTGAACGCATCGCCATGTTCGTCCAAAAGGCCGACAACGTTTACGATTTGAAGTGGAACGACAAAGTGACCTATGGCGATGTCCATCATCAGGGAGAAGTCGAGAACTCCATATATAACTTCGAGGTGGCCGACGTCGCCATGCTTGCGGAAATATTTTCCCTGTATGAGAAGGAAAGCCTGCGCCTTGCCGATCAGGCGTTGGTTCTGCCCGCCTGGGACTGCGTGCTGAAGTGCTCGCAGATTTTCAATCTTCTCGACGCCCGCGGCGCGATCAGCGTCACGCAGCGCACGGGGTATGTGTCGCGCATCCGCGCCATTGCGTCGAAGTGCTGCTCAGCCTATGCCCAGCAACGGAAAGACATGGGCTATCCGCTCATGAAAAAATTTTAAAGGGGGACGGACCGATGGAAAGAGATCTGATTCTGGAGATTGGAACGGAAGAGATACCGTCCCGTTTTATGCCAAGCGCCTTGCGCGACATTGCTCAATACGCCGAGGAAGAGTTTGCCGCGCAGCGTCTCGGGCATGGGCGCATAGAGGTGATGGGCACTCCCCGCCGCCTCGTGCTGCTGGTTCGTTCCGTTGCGGAACGTCAGGAGGACCTTTCCGAAGAGCACAAAGGGCCGGCGTGGAAATCCGCCTTCGACGGCACGGGAACGCCGACTCGTGCGGCAGAAGGTTTTGCCAAAAGCAAAGGCATTGCCGTCGAACAGCTTGAAAGCCGCAACGTCAACGGCGTGGATTATGCGTTCGCCGTCATCAATCACAGGGGCGGCGCCGCGGACGCCCTGCTTCCGGACATGATGAAGCACATCATCTCCCGTATCGTTTTTCCCAAAAACATGTACTGGTACGACTCGACCGTCCGCTTTGCCCGCCCGATCCGCTGGCTGCTCTGCCTGATCGGAGCGAAAGTCGTCGAGTTCGAGCTGAACGGCATGAAAAGCGGCCGGACCAGTTGCGGACATCGTTTCATGGGAGCGCCTTCCGTGGAGATCGAGTCGAGCGACGACTATCTGACCGTCATGTACGACAACTGGGTCATCGTCGATCAGAAGAAGCGCGAGGAGAAAATGCGCGCCGCCATCGCCGGCATCGAAAAAGAGCTTGACGGCGTCGTCGAGCTCGATCCCTCACTGGTTCAGGAAAATCTTTATCTCGTCGAGTATCCCGTGCCCTTTTACGGCTCGTTTGACCGCAAGTATCTGGAGATCCCCGAAGAAGTCCTGACGACCTCGATGAAAGACAACCAGAAATATTTTGCCGTTCACGACCACAGCGGCAAATTGATGCCCTGCTTTGTCGGCGTCAGCAACAATCTGATTCCCAATATGGAGCTGGTTCGGGAAGGAAATGAACGGGTTCTGCGCGCCCGTTTGGAAGACGCCGTTTTCTTCTGGAAGGAAGATCTGAAACGCCCCCTCTCGGCGCGGGTCGAAGACCTTAAAAACGTCATCTATCAGGAGAAGCTGGGTTCCGTTTACGACAAGACCATGAAAATGGTCAAGATCTCCCGGAAGATTTGCGACCTCCTCGGCAACAAGGACGACGCAAAGCTGGTCGAACGCGCGGCCTACCTCTCGAAAACGGATCTTGTCACCGGCATGGTCGGCGAATTTTCCGAACTCCAGGGGATCATGGGCCGCGAATACGCCCTGAAAAACGGAGAGGATCCGCGGGTTGCCAAGGCCATCGCCGAGCAGTACATGCCGACCGCGGCGGGAAACGAACTTCCTTCCGACGTGATCGGCGCCGTCGTGGGGATTGCCGAACGGGCCTTCAACATGCTCGGAGCCTACAAGCTGGGGTTCCAGCCGACGGGGTCGCAGGATCCTTACGGCCTTCGCCGCGCCATCCGCTGCATCAACGAGATCCTCTGGGGGCTTCGCCTCGACCTCGATCTGGAGGCGCTGCTCGCTTTCATCGCCCAGGACCTCGAAGTTGGCGGCGAGGCTTTGGGCTCGCTGCTGGAGTTCGTAAGGCAGCGTACGCTCATTCAGCTCAAGGAAAAAGAATACGGCCACGAACTGATCGAACTGGCGCTCTCCGTGACAGGCTCCCGTCCCCTGCAGACGCTTTATTTGCTGGGCGCGTTCACGGAGGTGAAACAGGAAGACTGGTTCACGAAGCTGGTCAATTCCGCGGTGCGGGTGAAGAACATCCTGACGAAGGCAGAGGGCGTCTCGAGTTCCGTGAATCCTTCGCTTTTTGTCAAGGATGCCGAAAAGGATCTTTATGCGGCCGTGAACGAGGCGGAAAAACCAGTGGAAGCCGCTCTGCGGAAAAGCGACTGGAACGGGCTGATGAACGTCCTGGCCCAGCTTTCCCCGGCCGTTTCGGCCTTCTTCGACGACGTGATGGTCATGGACGAGGACGTGGCCGTTCGCGCCAACCGTCTCGCGCTGTTGTCCCATTGTCAGAATCTCTTTATGCGCGTCGGGGATCTCAGCAAAGTCAAATAGACTGAAAGGCATTTTTATGACATTACGTGTTTCCATCGTTTCCGATTCAACAGGAGAGACTGCCGAAAGCATGCTCCACGCGGCGCTGGCTCAATTCGATGACCTTGACGTGACGATCGAGCGCCATCGTTCGGTTCGCGAAGTCGCTCAGGTTCACGGGATCGCCGGCGATTTTTATCGGCGCGGCGGCCACCTGATCGTCAGCACTCTGGTCAAAACCGACGTGTTGGCGGCGTTGATTGCCGACGCGAAAAAGTACAACTTGGGCTATGTGTCCATGATGGGCCCCCTGGTCGAAGAGATCTGCCGCCTCACGGGGCGGCAGCCCATGCAGCGCCCGGGAGTGAACCGCCGCGTCGACGGCGATTACCTGCGTCGTGTCAAGGCCATCGAATTTACGCTCCGGTGCGACGATGGACAATCCCCCGAGCTGATGACCGCCGCTGACATCGTTTTGTTCGGCGTGTCCCGTGCCGGAAAAACGCCCCTCTCGATCTGGCTTGCCCTGAAAGGGTACGCCGTCTCGAACGTTCCCTTGCTGCCCGGCATCGCTCCCGATTCCCGCATCTGGAATGTGAGCGTGGAAAAGAGGGTCGGGCTCCTGATCTCGGCTGAGCGCTTAAGAGAGCTCCGCTGCGAACGGATCGTCGCCATGGGCCTCGATCCGCAGAAAGCGGCATATGCCGATATCGACAAGATCAGGGCGGAACTGGACGACGCCCGTTCTTTGATGGAAAAGCTCCAGTGCCGCATTTACGACAGTACGGATCATTCCTATGAAGAGCTGGCGCGCAATATCCTCGAAGATTTGAAGATGCTGTAAATTTTCAAAGAGCGCAAAAAAAACAGGCGGCTGAATCTCTCAGCCGCCTGTTTTTTTGCGCTCTTTGAACGCCGGGGATCCCCATGCCGCGCGGTCTAGCAGCCGAACAGCGAAAAAGCTTCCTTCATGGCATCGATGATCGGAACTCCGAAGGGACAGCGTTTCTCGCAGCGGCCGCAGGCAATGCATTCGCAGGCGTGGTGAGGCAGCAGAGCATAGTGCTCGCGCACCGTTTCCGGAATCTGCTTCTGCGCTTTGGCAAGGTTGAGGAATTTATTGACGGCAGCGACGCTGATGCCTTTGGGGCACGGAGCACAGTGGCCGCAATACATACAGTGCCCCTGCCAGGAAAAACGCGTCAGCCCCTGCATGACAGACACGTAATCCCGCTGCTGCGGCGTCGCCGCGCACCAGTCGACGGCGGCGCGGATCTCCGCCTGCGTCCTGCAGCCGATCATGACGGCGGCCACGGCAGGACGAGTCAAAACGTATTCGATGCACTGCACTGGCGTGAAGGCGCGCCCGAAAGGCGAATTCCGCTCGCTGAGCAGGTCGCCGCCGCCGTAGGTTTTCATGACGTCGATCCCCACGCCGCGGCGCGCGCACAGTTCATAAAGACTTTCACGTTCCGGATCCACGTTGTGCAGATCTTTCCCATAGCTTTCATCGGCCCAGAGATCCTCTACGCTTTCGCCGGCAGGCTGCATGTCGTAGCAGGGATTGACGGCAAACAGCAGGACGTCGATCAGCCCCGTTCCAACGGCCAGCGACGCGACGTGCGGATTGTGGCTGCTCAGTCCGAGGAAGCGGATCTGCCCCCTCTCCTTCAATCGCCGAGCGTATTGAATGATCTCGCCGTCGAACACCGCGCGAAAGTCGTCTTCCGCGTCGACATAATGGATCATGCCGACGTCGATATAATCCGTCCCCAGGCGCCTCAGCAAATCCCGAAAAGCGCTCTCCGTTCTGACGGGATCACGCGTGCGCAGGTATTGACCGTTTTCCCAGACAGAGCAAACGTGCCCCTGGACGATGAATTTTTCCCGGCGCCCTCGCAGCGCCTCCCCAAAAGCGGAGCGGAGCTGCGGATCGGAAGAATAGCAGTCGAAAAAGTTGATTCCCAAATCCTGCGCGTAGTCAAAATCTTTCCTTACGGCTTCCGGACTTTTGTCCGTGAAGCCTTCGCATCCCAACGCGATCGCGCTGACGGAAAGCCCGGTGCGTCCGAGAGGTCTGTATTCCATGGCGAACTCCCCATGTAGACTCTGACGTGTGATATGATCTCGCGACTTCAATGTATCACATGAAGGGAGCCGCACGTCAAGTGGAAAAATTCATCCCGGCGCGATCGCTGACGCGGAAGCATGAGCTCTTGCAATGGCGGAACGGTATGGTATAATGAATCGGTTTTTAAAAACGCACACCGTACGAGGGCTGAGGGCGGTGCCTTCGCGAGAGGGTCCCAAGCCTGCTGGAATACGGTGGAGGATAACCGAGGAGGAATTTTGGAATGTCAGTTGTCAGCATGAAGCAGCTTCTTGAGTGCGGTGTCCACTTCGGACATCAGACGCGCCGCTGGAATCCGAAGATGAAGCCTTACATCTTCACGGAGCGCAACGGCGTGTACATCATCGACCTGCAGAAGACCGTCAAAGGCCTCGAGAAGGCGTATGATTTCGTCCGTTCCGTGGCCAAGGACGGCGGTTCGGTGCTCTTCGTCGGCACGAAGCGCCAGGCGCAGGACACGATCCGCGAAGAGGCGCAGCGCTGCGGCCAGTTCTATATCAATCAGCGCTGGCTGGGCGGCCTGATGACCAACTTCGCCACGATCCGCAAGCGCGTGCAGCGCATGATCGAGCTTGAGAAACACGAAGCCGACAACGATTGGGGCGACTATACCAAGAAGGAGATTTCCCTGTTCCGCAAGGAACTGGCCAAGCTCGAGAAATATCTGCTCGGCATCAGGGAGATGCGCGCTCTTCCCGACGCGCTCTTCGTCATTGATCCCCGCCGCGAGGACATCGCCGTCATGGAAGCGCGCAAACTTCACGTCCCGGTCATTTCCATCGTCGATACGAACTGCGATCCGGAAATGATCGATTATCCCATTCCCGGCAACGACGACGCTATTCGCGCCATCAAACTGATCTGCGGCCTGATGGCGAATGCCGTGATCGAAGGCCGCGGCGGAGAAGACGGCGCGGTGTCTGACGTTCAGCTTCCGGATGCCGACGAGACCGCCGCCAGCGACGCTTCCATCCTCGATATGAAGGAGAAGCTGACGGAGGCCTACGGCGAAGTTACCGCCGAAGGCAACGACGAATAGTTCCGAAGGAGGTCGCCATAATGGAAATTACTGCTGCTGCTGTTAAAGAACTTCGTGATCGTACCGGCTGCGGGATGATGGACTGCAAAAAAGCTTTGGTCGAGTGCAACGGCGACGCCGAGAAAGCGATCGACTTTCTTCGCGAGAAGGGGCTTGCCAAGGCAGCCAAGAAGGCCGACCGCAACGCCAAGGACGGCCGCATTTTCTCCTACATTCACAACACCGGCAAGGTCGGCGTGATGGTGGAGCTCGACTGCGAGACCGACTTCGTCGCCAAGACCGAGGAGTTTCAGCAGCTGGGGCACGACATCGCCATGCAGATCGCCGCGGCCAATCCCGTCTATGTGACTCCGGAGGACGTGCCTGCCGACGTTCTCGAACGCGAGAAGAACATCTACCGCGAGCAGCTGATCGCCGAAGGCAAACCCGCCGATCGCCTCGACAAGATTCTCGAAGGCAAGGTCCGCAAGTACTACGAGCAGACCTGTCTGCTCGAGCAGGCGTGGATCCGCGACGGAGACAAGAAGATCAACGACCTCATCGTCGCCCTGATCGCCAAAATGGGCGAAAACATGAAGGTGCGCCGTTTTTCCCGCTTCTCCATCGGGGAATAGTATGTATTGGGGGGCACAGAGTTCCTGATGAGCTCTGTGCCTTTTTATGTGCGGTTTTATTGTGAAAGTTTCGCTCTTTTGATGATTTATGTTAAAATCAAGCTGCGTGGGATGCGGTGGATGTGAGCGTGGATTGCGAAGCGATGAGGAGGAACCGTCATGAAGTTCAAACGTGTGCTGCTGAAACTGTCAGGAGAAGTCCTCGCCGGGCCCCAGGGATTTGGTCTCGATTTTCGCGCTATCGATCGGATGTGCCGCCAGATCGCCCAGGTGGCGGCAGACGGCATTCAGATCGGGCTCGTCGTCGGCGGCGGCAATTTTTTCCGCGGCCGACAGGCCGTGGACGAGGGGGTCGAACGTTCTCAGGCCGACTACATGGGGATGCTGGGGACCGTCATCAACGCCCTGGCCCTGCAGGACGTCCTGGAACGGAAAAACGACATCCCGACGCGTGTGCTGACGGCGATCGAGATGCGTCAGGTGGCGGAGCCCTACATCCGCCGCCGGGCTTTGCGCCACATCGAGAAAGGCCGCGTGGTGATTTTCGCGGCCGGGACGGGCTCTCCCTATTTTTCGACCGACACGACGGCCGCCCTCCGCGCGGCGGAGATCGGCGCCGAATGCCTTGTCAAGGCGACGAAGGTCGACGGCATCTACGATAAAGATCCTTTCAAATATTCCGACGCGGTCAAGTTCGAGAAACTCTCATATATGAGCGCGCTGCAGCGCCGCATCGAGGTCATGGACGCCGCGTCGTTTTCCCTCTGCATGGAAAACGGCATTCCCATCGCCGTTCTCAACGTTCTCGAGGAGGGGAGCCTGCGCGCGTTCCTGATCGAGGGCAAAAATATCGGCACCATCGTATCCAAATAAGACAAAGGAGCGGATTCAGTATGGCGGATTTCAATCTCGACGAAAAAATGGCAAAAGTGCTCGATCACCTTGATTCCGAGTTTCAGGGCATTCGCACCGGGCGCGCCCATCCCGGGCTTGTCGAGGGCGTCAAAGTCGATTATTACGGGTCGCCCACGCCGTTAAAGCAGCTGGCGAACATCACCGTGCCCGAAGCGCGGATGCTGATCATCGCGCCGTTCGACAAGGGGGCGATCAAGCTCATCGAAAAAGCGATCCTGGCCGCCAACATCGGCCTGACGCCCAACGTGGACGGGAACAACATCCGCCTTGTCGTTCCGGAACTGACCGGCGAGCGGCGCAAGGAATTCGTCAAAATGGCTTCGAAAGCGGCCGAAGAAGCGAAAATCGCCCTGAGGAACATCCGCCGCGACGCCAACGACGCCTACAAGAAGCAGGAGAAAGCTTCGGAGATCACCGAGGACGATCTCAAAAAGATGCTCGACGACGCGCAGAAGACCACCGATAAATTCATCGCCCAGGTCGACGACGAGTTCAAGAAAAAGGAAAAAGAGATTCTCGACAAATAAATACGGACAAAGCGAAAGCAGGCGTTCCGCGCGGAACGCCTGCTTTCGCTTTGTCTGTATCGAAGAAGCTTTTATTGAACGCTGAGCGGCACCAGGCCGCCCTGGGCGAGGTCGACGTAGCCATGATCGGTCAGCTTCAGCGAAGGGATCACGGACAGCGAGAGGAAACTGAGCACCATGAACGGATTGGGGAGCGGCGTGCCGAGTTTTTTCGCGGCGTCCAGCAGCCGACTGAAATCCCTCAGCAGCGCTTCGGGCGGAAGGTCGCTCATCAGCCCGGCGATCGGCAGCGGCAGATGGAACAGGACCTCGCTTCCGTCGGCTGCGACCAGTCCGCCCTTTTCCCGGATGGCTTCGAACGCCGTCAGCATCGAGCGGTCGTCCATGCCGGCGACGCTGAAGTTGTGCGCGTCGTGCGCCACGGACGAGCCCAGAGCGCCGCGCCGCAGTCCCAGCCCGGCGACGAATCCGCGGCCGATCCTTCTCTGCGCGGTGTTTCGGTTCACGACGGCCATCTTCGCGAGGTCGCGGGACGGGCACGCCGTGAATTCCCCGTTCACTACCGCGCCGTCGACGATCCGTTCGCGGGTGATGACTTCCCCGGGAACGACTGCGATGACGCGAAGCCTGCCCCGCGCCGGGATCTTCAGATCGTCGGCCGTCAACGTGCAGCCGTTGCCGCTGACGCCGGGGAAACTCGCGCTGCGGAGCGGTTTTCGGCGGGGGAACGCCGCGGTCCTGCCGTTTTTCCAGACATGAAGGACGTTGAAATCCTCGAGATTGTCCAACAGCGCCATATCGGCGCGGTAACCGGGCGCAATGGCCCCGAGGTCGTAAATGCGGTTGAACTCCGCCGGGTTCAGCGTCACCATGCGCAGGGCGCTGACGGGGGAGATTCCGTTTTTCACGGCCAGGCGCAGGATCCGATCCAAGTCCCCTTCGTCGTGAAGCACGGCGGCGCTCAAGTCGTCGCTGACCAGCATGCAGCGGCTGGCCCGCCGTTCGTCCTCGGCGACCAGCGGCGCCAAAGCCGCCAGATTGTGCTCCGTCGCTCCCTGGCGCAGCATCACCCAGCAGCCGCGGCGAAGCTTGTCGAGCGCTTCCTCGTAAGAGCTGCATTCGTGGTCGGAGTTGCAGCGCGACAGCAGGTAAGCGTTGAGATCTTTTCCCGTCAGGCAGGGCGCGTGTCCGTTGCGGGCCTGTCCCCGCGAGGCGAGAATCTTTTCCCACGTGCCCCGGTCGCCGCCGACGACGCCGGGATAGTTCATCATCTCGCCCAGCCCGCGGCACAGCCCCTCGGCGAACATCCGCGCGATCGCGCCGGCTTCGAGGATCTCGTGCGGCGTTTCAAACGGCGAGGCGGGAACGCACGAGGGCGCGTTCAAATAGATGTCCACTGGAAGCCCGTCGCTCGCTTCGCGCATGAAGCGGAGCCCTTCGAAAGAAGAGGTGTTGGCGATCTCGTGCGGATCGGCGAACACTGTCGTCGTGCCGTGAGGCAGCACCAGCTCGGCGAACCCGCGCGGCGTCAGCATCGTGCTTTCGATATGGCAGTGCGCTTCGATAAAGCCGGGCACGAGGAATTTCCCCGCGGCGTCGAATTCCTCCCGTCCGCGGTATCCCGTTCCGACGCCGACGACGAGTCCGTCGCTCACGGCGACGTCCGCTTCTTCGATCTCGCCGGAGAAGAGATTGGGCACCTTCGCGTTTTTGATGACACAGTCGGCGGGGCTTGCGCCGCGGGCCTGTGACGTCAACTTCCGATAATCCACCTGCGTTCCCCCTTACGAAAATAAGTCTGGCAATACAAAAAAGGAGGTCTGTCAAAGACCTCCTCAATACTATCATAAAACGAGCGCTTAAAATATCGCCGCGACGGCCGGCAGCCACCACGAGCTGCTTTCCTTGGCCAGAAACAGCAGCGCCAGCAGCCAGAGGATCGGGCTGATCTCCTTGATCTTGCCGCCCAAAACCTTGGTGACGACGAAAGTGAGCGTGCTGAACTCGATGCCGTTGCCGATGCTGTACGTGAAAGGCATCGTGAAGATGGCGACGGCCGCGGGGATCGTGTTGGAGAAATCGCTGAAATCCAGGTCGCGAAGGCTCATCATCATGTAAATGCCGACCATGACCAGGGCGGGGGAAGTTGCGGCGCTGGGGACCATGGCCACGAGCGGGCTGAAGAAAACGGCCAGCAGGAAGAGGACCGCCGTCGTCAGCGCGGTGAGCCCGGTGCGGCCGCCCTGCTCGACGCCGGAAGCGCTCTCGACGAAGGAGGTAACGGTGGAAACGCCGAGGACCGAGCCGGCCACCGTGCCGATGGCGTCGGCCATCAACGCCTGGCTGGCGCGGGGCAGGTTGCCCTTTCCGTCCAGCATGCCGGCGCGCGTGGTGACGCCGACCAGAGTGCCGACGGTGTCGAAGAAATCGACGAAGAAAAACGTGAAGACAATGCCCCAGAACGTCGCCGTGCCGATCATGGAAAAGTCCATCTTGCAGAACAGCGGCGCGATGGAAGGCGGCATGGACACGAAAGAAGCCGGCACTTTCGTGAGCCCGGCGGGGATCGCGGCCAGCGTGGAGGCGAGGATCCCCCACAGCACGGCGCCCCTGACGCGGTGGCACTCGAGACAGACGATCACGAGGAAGCCGAAAATGGCGACCAGGGCGGGCTTTGAAGTAAGGTCGCCGACGGAAACGAGCGTCGCCGGGTTATCGACGACGATGCCGCAGCCGATCAGTCCGATCAGAGCGATGAAAAAACCAATGCCGGCCGCGATGCCCACCTTGAGAGTTTTGGGGATGCTGTTGATGACGGCCTCGCGGATCTTCGTCAGCGTCAGCAGGATGAAGATGACGCCCTCGACGAAGATCGCCGCCAGCGCGACCTGCCAGGAAACCTTCATCGAGAGGACGACGGAGAAAGCGAAAAAGGCGTTCAGCCCCATCCCCGTGGACAGGCCGATCGGATAATTGGCCAGAAACGCCATCAGCGCCGTGGCGAAAGCGCTGGCCAGACACGTGGCCACCATCACGGCGTCGAACGGCATGCCGGCGTTCGCCATGATGTTGGGATTGACGAAAATGATGTACCCCATCGTCATGAACGTCGTGATCCCGGCCATGATCTCCGTATGGACGGAGCTGCCCGCCGCTTTGATCTTGAACAACTTCTCGAACATGCAAAATTCCTCCTGATCGCTGATATTATGGAGCTTTCGGAACGAAAATCACGGGATGAGAATACACTATTTGCCGCAACTCCGCAAGTTCCCGCACGACCTGCCGCCATTGCCGGCGCCGCCGCGCCCGTCGGACAGCGGCGTCCGAAATGGAGCAGGGGAGTATTTCCGCTGCATGAAATACTCCCCTCCGGAAACGGGACGAACCTATTTGATCTCGGCCACGTACTCGGCGAAGCGGCGCAGACCTTCGCGGATATCGTCCTCCGAGTTGGCGTAAGCGATGCGCATCGTGCCGTCGGCGAAGAAGGCGCTGCCCGGCGTCACCGCCACGTATTTGCTCTTGAGCAGGTCGGAGCAGAACGCGGCGTCGTCGGCCAGCGCCACGCCGTTATGAGTTTTGCCGAGAAGCCCTTTGAGATCGATCAGCACGTAAAACGCTCCGTCGGGACGCGTGTACGAGATGCCGGGGATCTTGTCGAGCAGCGAAAAGACCAGCTCGCGCCGGGCGCTGAAAGCCTTTCTCATCACCTCGACGTCCACGTCGTCGGCGTCCTTCAGGCCGCCGAGCGCGGCGTACTGGGCGATGGAGCAGGCGTTGGAGGTCAGATGTCCCTGGATGCTCCCCATGGCCTTGATGTATTTCGAAGGGCCGAGCGCGTAGCCGATTCTCCATCCTGTCATGGCGAACGCCTTGCTGACGCCGTTGACGATGATCGTCCTGTCCTTGACGGCCGGGCACAGCGCGACGATCTCGCTGAACTTGGCGTCGCCGTAGACGAGACGCTCGTAAATTTCGTCGTTGATGATGATCAGGTCGTGATCGAGCGCCAGCTGGGCGATGCCCTTCATCGTCTCCGCGTTGTAAACGGCGCCGGTGGGATTGTTGGGGCTGTTGAGGAGGATGCACTTCGTCTTCGGCGTGATCGCGGCCTTCAGACGTTCCAGCGTCGGCACGTTGCCGGTGTCGCCGCACTCGACGAGAACCTCTTTGCCGCCGCAGAGGCGGATTTGCTCGACATAGCTGACCCAGGCGGGAGCGGGAACGACGACTTCGTCGCCGTCGTCGAGGATCGCCGCCAGCGCGCAGTAAAGCACCGGCTTGGCGCCGGCGCCGACGAGCACATCATTGGCCGCGTATTCGAGCCCAAAATGCTTTTTATAGTAGGCGCACACGGCTTCGCGCAGCTCGGCAATGCCGTTGCTGGGGGTATAATGCGTATAGCCTTTGTTGATGGCGTCATGCCCCGCTTCGAGCACGGCACGGGGCGACGTGAAATCGGGCTCTCCCTGGCTGAAGGAAATAACCGGCTTTCCTTCGCGCTTCATTTCCTTGGCGAGGGCCCCCACGGCGAGCGTGGCGGAAGGCTTCAGGTTCATGGCTTTCTTCGACAGAGACAGTGACATGGTGTACCACTCCTTGTTTTGTTTTGGTAAAAATAAACTGAAACGGATCCAATGTAGCAGAAAACGCCATGAAAATCCAGTTGACAATAACTTTTTAATATTTCTATATCGGGACTTGCCGGAATATAATTTGAGTGGTATGATAAGTTTGCAACAGAGAGTGACGGATCGCACACTGGAAGGAGGAAGTATGCATGGAGATTCGTTTTTTGATGAAAAATGTTGAAGTTCCTGCTGACCTCAAGGAGTATATGGAGAAGAAACTTTCCAAGATGGAAAAGTTTTTCCCGCGCATCACCGACAGCCAGATCCTCGTGAAGATGATCAAGAACACGTATATCACGGAAGTGACGGCCAACGTCAACGGCGTGATCATGCGCGGTGAAGAGAAGGACGTGGACCTGCGCAAGTCTTTCGATCTGGGGCTCAAGAACCTCGAGCGCCGCATTCGCCGACACAAGGAATATCTGGTGGATCGCGCCCATTTGAAGACGCACGACCGGGAATTCTCCTTCGACGATCAGCCGGAGCTTGACGAGCTCCCCGTCGGGACGATCGTCAAGGAAAAACACTTCGATCTCTATCCGATGACGCCCGATGAAGCCGTGATGCAGATGGATCTTCTCGAACATTCCTTCTACATGTTCCTCAACGCCGAAAGCGGCAAGGTCAACGTCGTTTACAAACGCGAGGCCGGCGGATACGGAGTCCTGATCCCGAATTGAAACGCCGGATCGCCGATAAATATTCAGATAAGCACCAAAGGGAGGGCCTCAGGCCCTCCTTTTTTTTCGGAAAAGATATTTCATGACGAGTTCTTTGTTGACGAAATTGCCGCCAGCGGATAAAATGACATAGTTATTCCGCATGGCAGAGGTTGTAAACTCGTTCGAGTACCTGCGCCAGCGAGAGGAGGAAAAATATGTACGCGATCATCGAAACAGGCGGCAAACAGTACAGAGTGGCTCCCGGCGAGAAAATCACGGTCGAGAAACTGGGCCTTGAAGCCGGTTCCCCCGTGACCTTCGACAAGGTGCTTCTGGTCGGCAAGGACGACGGCGTGTCCGTCGGCGCTCCCTTCGTGTCCGGCGCGACCGTGACGGGCACCGTGGAAGCGGAGGGCAAGGCTAAGAAAGTCATCGTCTTCAAGTACAAGAACAAGACCAACCAGCGCCGCTTCCGCGGCCATCGCCAGCCGTTCACGGTTGTGACGATCGACAGCGTCAACGCTGAGTGACGGTTATCGAGGTTTATCGCCGCGGCGGCGTCCCGACCGGCCTGCGCGTTTACGGCCACAGCGGCCGCGCGGAGTCGGGGACCGACGTGGTGTGCGCCGCCGTCAGCGTCCTTGTGCAAACGCTGCATATCGGGCTGGCGGACGTCCTCGGGCAGAACCCGAAAAGTGAAATCGACGAAAAAAAAGCGTCGATCGAGCTGCGTTGGGACGACGCGGACGCTGAGAACGTGCGCGTTCTGTCCGAGACGATCGCCCGCGCCCTCTATGAAACGGCGCGGTCGTACGGAAGCTACGTCAAATATGTGGAGGTGTCTTTGTAATGCTTTTTGAAAGAATGAATCTGCAGTTTTTCGCTCATAAAAAAGGCCAGGGAAACAGCACCAACGGCCGCGATTCCAATCCCCAGTACCGGGGCGTGAAAAAGTCGGGGGGATGCGTCGTCAAGGCCGGCAACATCCTGGTCAGACAGTGCGGGACGAAGTTCCATCCCGGCGCGAACGTCGGACTCGGCAAAGATTACACGCTTTTTGCCCTCAAGGACGGCGTCGTCAAGTTTACTACAAAGGGTGCTCGAAAAGTCGTTGGAGTCGAGTAAATCCCTTTGCCGCTCTGCGGCACTCCGATTTCTCGTGGACCCTTGTATCGACAGGGGTCCTTTTTTTATAACCGACCCCGTGGCGTTTATTGAGTAAAAGAGGTGTTTTCCCTGAAATTTGTCGATCTCGTGCGGATCCATGTTAAAGCCGGCCATGGCGGCGACGGCTGCGTCAGCTTCCGGCGCGAAAAGTTCGTCCCCAAAGGCGGCCCCGACGGCGGCAACGGCGGCGACGGCGGCAGCGTCATCGTCGAAGCCGCGCAGAATCTGCTGACGCTCGCCGATTATCAGTACACGCGCCGTTTCGCCGCCGAACGCGGCGTGTCCGGCAGCGGCGCCCTGTGTTACGGCGCCAACGGCAAGGACTTGACCATCTACGTTCCCTGCGGCACAGTCGTTTACGACGCCGGCACCGACGCGCCGCTGGCCGATCTCGTCGAACCGGGCGATCGCTGCGTCGTCGCCAGGGGAGGCCGCGGCGGCAAAGGGAACGCCCATTTCGCCAGTTCGCAGCGGCGCGCCCCGCGCTTTTCGGAAAAAGGCGAAGCGGGCGAGGAACGGGACATCACATTCGAGCTGAAGATGATCGCCGACGTCGCCTTGGTCGGCCTTCCCAACGCCGGCAAGAGCAGTTTGCTCAAGGCCATCTCCAACGCCAATCCGAAGATCGCCGGCTATCCTTTCACGACCCTGACGCCCAATCTCGGCGTCCTCGCCGTCGACGACCAGAAGATCATCCTCGCCGACGTGCCCGGCCTGATCGAAGGCGCGCACGAAAACAAGGGACTGGGACTGTACTTCCTGCGCCATATCGAGCGGACGCGGGTCAATGTCCACGTGCTCGACCTTTCGGAAGGAAACTTCGATACCATCGTGAATCAGTGGCACGTCGTGCTCGACGAGTTCCGGCACTACGGGGCCGGACTGGCCGAGCGCCCCGGCATTATCGCCCTCAACAAGGTCGATCTGCTCTCCGACGCCGGCGTCGTGCGGCAGCTGCGGGAATTTTTCGCGGGCAAGGGGCTTCGGGCGATCGTCACCAGCGCACTTCGCGGCGACGGCATCGAGGATCTCATCGATGAAATCGTGAAAGTCGTCCGCGCCAATCCGCGCCCCAAGGGCTCGTATCGTCTCTACGACGCGCCGCTCGACGTCGATTCGATTTCCTCCGGCAAGCCCCGGATCGTCAAGGAGGACGAGGGCGTCTACCGCGTCGTCCATCCCCGCATCGAAAAAGCCGTGGCCCGCTACGACTTCAGCCAGGAAGAGGCGCCGCTGCGCCTGCTGCGCCTGCTGCGGCAGTTCAAGGTGGAAGATCTGCTCGAAGAAGCCGGCGCGGCGGCCGGCGACACGGTCAACATCGGCGAGACGTCCTTCACCTTCGAGCCGGAAAGGGCCTTGTGACCATGCCGGCTGAGGAGGCGTCGGTGCTGCGTATCGGCATCATGGGCGGGACATTCGACCCCATCCATTTCGGCCACTTGCTGGCGGCGCAGGAGGCGCTCGTGAGGCTTTCTCTCCGCGAAGTCATTTTCGTCCCCACCGGGAATTCCTATCAGAAGTCCTACCGTTCCGTCACCCCCGCCGAAGAGCGCTATATGATGACGTTTTTGGCCACGCTCGACAATCCCAAATTCTCCGTTTCGCGCCTCGAGATCGACCGCGAGGATCCCAGCCATACCGTGGACACGCTGCGCGAAATGCGCTACTGGTACGCGGACCAGGCGGTCGAGTTCTTCTTCATCACCGGCATCGACGCGCTGATGAGCATGGACACCTGGACGGAATACGAGAAGATCCCCGAACTCTGCACGATCGTGGCCGCGAACCGCCCCGGCTACGATTACGAGCATTACAATCTCGGCAACCTTCCGGAAAAGGTGCGCTCGCGCGTCCTGCGCCTCGAGATCCCGCTGCTGTCCATTTCCAGCACGGAGATCCGCCACCGCGTCGCCGCCGGAGAAAACCTCAGGTATTTGCTGCCGCATCCAGTCGAGCAGTACATTTACAAGCGCGGCCTGTACAAAGACGAAGACCCTGGAAGGGATGTGGTCCTGAAAAAATGAGACGCGGAAGCATAATCCTCACCGTGCTCATCGCGCTTGCCGCGTTCGCGGTCGGCGCCACTTACCGTTTGTATTCGCTCGTCACCGCGGACGTGGGGGAGATCAAAAAGACCATCAATTTCGACGAACGGCACGGCACGGTGAATGTCCTGGTCCTCGGCGTCGACGAGGTCGAAGCCGTGCACCGCTCCGACACGATCATCCTGGCCAGAATCGACATCGACCGCAAAACGGCCTCGATCATGTCGATCCCGCGAGACACGAGAGTTTCGATCAAGGGACGCAAGCAGCCGCAGAAACTCAATCACGCCTACGCTTTCGGCGGCATCGAGCTGCTGCGCGACACGGTGATCAACCTGACGGGAGTGCCCGTCAACTATTATCTGGTTTTGAACTACGCCTCCTTCCCGAAGATCGTCGACGCGATCGGCGGCGTGGATATCGACGTGCCGCGGCGGATGCAGTACACCGACCGCGCCCAGAATCTCCACATCGATTTCGCGCCGGGCAGGCGTCACATGAACGGCGCCGACGGGCTCAAATACGTGCGCTTCCGGCACGACAGCCTCGGGGACATCGGCCGCATGAAGCGCCAGCAGGAATTCGCCAAGGCCTTTCTCGACAAGGTGAGATCGCCGGCGATCCTGCCGCGGATCCCCGAGCTGATCGAACTCGTCCTTGCGGAAATAAAGACCGATATCCCCGTCAAGACGGCGTTGCAGCTCGCCGGGCAGCTGAAAGACATGAAGCTAAGCAACGTGCGTTTCTTTACGATGCCGGGTTCGACCGCCTACATCGACGGTCTGAGCTACTTTGTGGCGGACCTGCAGCGGGCGTCGCAGGAAATGGATCCCAACTCCGTTCTGAGCGCGGACAAGGACGCCAAGGACCGTGCGGATCCGAAAGACACGGACAAACCGCCGGCGCCCAAGGCGGACGCCCCCGCCGGCGGCTTGCCCGGCGACTTGAGCGGGATCGTCTCCCGTTTCAGAGAGCCGATCGCCATCCTCAACGGCACGGGCACGCCGGGACTGGGGAAACAGGTCACGACCTTATTCGAAAGGGCCGGCATCGCAGTCGCCTTTACCGGCAACGCCAAACACGCGGATTTCCGCTACTGCCTAGTCCAGTACCCGGAAAAAGGCGATCCCGACCTGGCCAAAGATCTGGCCAGACTGTGCGGCATTTCCGAAGGGCTCGTCCGCAAAGCGAACATCACCTATCCCGCGGCGCTGGTCCTCGGCAAGAACAACAGCAAAGACGTGATGGCGCGGATCGAAGCTCTGCTGGCGAAGCGGCAGTGAATCAAAGGAGTCATTTCATGAACGAAAACATTGGCAAGATCCAGGAGGAGATCGTCGGCGCGCTCCTCGACAAAAAAGCGCTGGACGTGGTCTCGATGGAAGTCGGCGCGGTCACGCCGCTGGCCGACGGGTTCATCGTCGCCTCGGGCAACTCGGACGTTCACATGAGCGCGCTCGTCAACGCCGTCACCGATTGCCTCGACAGGCTGCGCGCGGATTACCGCGTCGAAGGCGCGATGAGCTCCCAGTGGACGCTGATCGACGCGGGCGACCTCGTGATCCATATTTTCAGCGTCAAAGCCCGCGAGTTTTACAAGGTGGAGCGCCTGTGGGGCGACGTGCCGATCCAGCGTTACGAGAGCCGCGACTAGAAAACGAAAAAACTGCCGCGAGATCTTCCGGCTCGGCGGCAGTTTTTCATTGGGAATTTTTGGGAATTTTCGGTCGCTTGTACCGTAAGGAGGAGTGAAACATGCCCGCTGCCATTCGCGTCGCCGTCACGGGCAGCCGCGGCAAAAGCGGCGTCGTCCGCCTGATTCACGCGGCGCTGCGCGGCTGCGGCCGGCGCGCTTACGGACGCATCACCGGCGTCGTGCCGCGCGAACTGGGCCCCGATTCGGAGCGCTCGATCCTGCGCCCCAGCGGCGCCAACATCTCCGAGATGAAATGGTGGCTGCGCTCGCTTCCCGCCGACGCCGAAGCCGTCGTTTTGGAAAACAGCGCCGTCTCGCCGGAGCTGCAGGGCCTGTGCGCGCTGTGGCTGAAACCCGCCGTCACCGTGCTGACCAATGTCCGCCCCGACCACGAAGCCTTTTGGGGGCCGGGGGAGCCCAACGTGCTGCGGGCGTTGTCGCGCGCGCTGCCGCGCGGCAGCGTCGTCGCGGTCCCGGCGGAACTGGCGGAAAATCCCGCTATGCGGCTCCTCGCGGAAGAAAAAAATCTCACCGTCCTGCCGGCGCAAAAGCTCCCCGGCCTGCCGCCGCACCTCAGCGCCAACATGGGGCTGGCGCTGGCGGCGTGCCGTTTCTGCGGCCTCGACGAAGGACTCTGTCTCGAAGCCATGAAAAACCTGCCGCCCGATCTCGCGGATTTCCGCGTGCTCGGCGTCGGAGGGGGAGAGCTGGCTTTCGCGTTTTCGGCCAACGACGTCGTCACGACGGAAGAATTGTTTCGCTCCACGGGCTGGCGGCGGGAAGAGACGGGCGTCCTCTTCAACCACCGTTCCGACCGCGTCGACCGCTTCCGCTGCTTCGAGGGCTGGATGCGCGAACATCCCTGGCGCGAAGTGCTGATCATCGGCGACCGGCCGCCGCGCGCGCGGCTGCGCTGCGATTTCTGGCGCGGCGGCGACGTGAACGCACTGGCCCGCCGCCTTGACGGCGCGCGCTGGATGGGCTGCGGCAACACGGTCTACGGCTTGCCGCTGACGCTCAAACTGACCGCCGAAGAAGGAGGGCTTCACCTGTGAACGATCTCGGCATTCTCACGATTGGCATCGGCATCGCCGTCTCCATGATCTGCGATTGGCGCACCGGATACGGCAGCGGCGGGCTCGTTTCCGCGGGAACGATCGCGCTGACGCTGTACAGCCCGCTCCGCGTCGGCGTCAGCCTGCTCGCCGCGCTGCTGATCTGGCCGCTTCTCGAATTCGCCGTCAGGCGCTGGGGCCTGCACGGCCGCGCCCGCGTCGGCTGGGCCATGCTGATGGCTCTGGCGTTTCGCCTGGCCGCCGGGAACTTCGTGCAACCGCTGCCGTGGCTGGGCTGGGTCATCCCCGGCCTGATCGCCGCCGACATCCAGCGCCAGGGCGTCGTGGAGACGCTTTCGGCGCTGACGGCCGTTTCCGTGCTGACGGCGTTCGCGTCGCAGTGGCTGTTCCGGCTGGGAGGCGCGCTGTCATGAAGCTGGCCGAGCTTGAAGAATACAAAAAGCGCCAGCGCGCCGCCGTCCGGCGCAACCGGCTGCTTCTGCTGGCGCTGGCCGCCGTTTCGGCCGCGCTCTGGTTCTGGGCCGGCGGCGGATCGTCGGTTCAGGAGCGGAAGCTGATGAGCTCCGTGCGCGAGGCGCAGAATTTTTTGTACGATCTGCGCGTCAGTCGCGGCAGCGAGTTCGAAAAAGAGGACGATCCCTACCGGACAGGGTTCATCGGCCTGGAATGGAGCCCCCTCAGCACGACGCTCGGCGCGCTCGAAGCGAAACGCACGGCCTGCGACCCGCGCTGGTCGGTAGTGGTGCGCCGCTGGATGGAATCGCTTAACGTGCAGCCCGGCGACTGCGTGGCCGTCTATTCGTCGTCGTCGTTCCCGGGCATGGCCTTCAACGTTTTGAAAGCTCTGGAATCGCTCGGCGCGCGGCCGCTGCTCGTGGTCTCGCTGGGCTCGTCGACTTGGGGCGCCAACGATCCGCGCTTTCCCTGGCCGACGCTCGAGAAGGAACTGCGCGCGGCCGGTTTCCTGCGCACGCAGGCGTACGCCTACACGCCCGGCGGCGGCCGTGACGTCGGCGGCGGCCTCCCGCCGGAGGCGCTGGAACTCTTGCGGGCCGCGGCCGACGAAAACCGCGTGCCGCTGGTCGTCAAGGATTCCCTCGAAGAGGTGATCCAATGGAAAGTGGATCTGCTCGCGCAGCATCATGCGAAAGCGCTCGTCAGCATCGGCGGCTCGGAGAGCAACCTCGGCCCCGGCAACGACATTTTGCGCCTGCGCCCCGGCCTGCACCGCTCCGGCAGCGCCGGCAGCGGCGTGATCGGCCGGGCGCTGCAGGCCGGTTATCCGGTCGTGCACCTGCTGAACGTCAAGGGGCTGGCCGCCGCCAACGGCGTGCCGTTCGACGCGCCGCCCGGCGCGGTTTTTCACGGCGCGCGCAGCCTCTGGGCTTCGCTGGCCTGCCTCGCGGCGTTCGTCGCCGTCATGGCGGTTTACAAAAGATGGAGTTTTTAAAAGGAAACGGCGAGACCGGGAAAAAAGCTCCCCGTCCCGCCGTTTTTTTATGCTGTGCCGCGGGGCTTCACGGAAACCTCGCCGGACTGCAGATATTCGTCGGCGCTGTCCTCGTAGCGCACGTGCAGCCGGAACTCGTCGTCGATGTCCAGCGCGCGCGCCGGGCGGCGCTCCGCCCCGCTGACGACGTAAACGTCCTTGCCCGTCAGGAACGAACGGTCCCGATAGCCTTTCAGGAACGGTTTTTCGCCCAGATTTTCGTAGAAGCGCCAGAAGCGTTCGACGATTTCGGCCACGATCCGGTTGCGCTTCTCGGGATCGTAATCCGCTTCGCCGAAGACGCTGGTCACGATCGGCTCCAACTCGTCGGGGAAGCCCCCCGCGGGCGGGCGCATGTTGACGCCGATGCCGAGCACCGCGTAGGCGAGGCGTTTCGTCTCCATGTCGAAAGCCGCTTCGGTGAGGATGCCGCACGCTTTTTTGCCGCGCAGATAGACGTCGTTGACCCATTTGATCCGTACTTCCCCCCCCGCGACGCTCTCGACAGCCTCCGCCACGGCGACCGCGGCCGCCGTGGTGATGTACAGCGATTCCGCAGGCCCGCACGACGGGCGCAGCAGCAGGCTCATGTAAACGCCGCTGCCGGCGGGGGAATAAAAGCGGCGGTTCATGCGCCCTTTTCCGGCCGTCTGCTCCACGGCGACGAGGATCTTCCCCTCCGGCGCGCCGCCTTCGGCCATTTCCTTGAGCACCGTGTTGGTGCTGGTCACGGTTTTGCGGATTTCGACGTCCCAGCAAGGGGCCCGGCGCGAAAAATGCTTTTCGACCGCCTGCGGCGACAGCAGGTCGGGCGTGCCCGTCAGGCAGTAGCCGCGCCGCGTCGCGGCGTCGATAGAGCAGCCTTCGTCCCGCAGCGACTTCACCGCCCGCCAGACCGCGTTGCGGCTGAGCGAAAGGCGGCGGGCCAGCTCTTCGCCCGAAACGTATCGCCCCTGCGAACGCATAAGGATCCCCAGCACTTCGTCTCTCGTCGTCATGATTCTCTCCTGTCGCGGCGCGCCGGTCGCGCCGATAGGTATGCCGTCTCCCGGCTTGAGTGCCTTCAGTATAAACTAAAAGCGGATCAAAAGCCAGCGATGCTCTTCGCTCGTCGTTCCGCGCCTGAAGCACCCGCCGCCAGACGAAGAGGAAAAAGCGGAATAAATCCACTGAGGCTACAATGAAGAAGGCGCCGGACATTTTCATTTCGAAAACGTCCGGCGCCTTCTTTTTCGAGCTCGGCAGGTTCCCTTCGGACATCCGCCGCTATGCAGAGTCGTTCCAGTCTGCACGGCCGAGCGCGGAAGGGAAAGAATAAACAGTGAGATATCTTTACGCGCGGAGAGAGGGATGATATGATATCCGTCTACAATTTAATTACAATTTGAATATACGAGAGTTATCAGTTTGCATTCAACGAAATTATGAACGACGGCTCCCATTCTTCGAAGAAATTTGAAACAAGCCCAAAGGGCTGCATCAGGAGAGTCCTGAGAAAGCAGCGGAAAAATTTGCGACGGGAGAGGAGCCATGCGAACGAAACCTTGCGGAAAAAACGGCCGAAGAACGTGATTCTTCGGCTTATTTTATGATATTGCCTAAGGAGAGTGCATTTATGAATAAGATTTACAAGGTCATCTGGAGCAAGGTAAGGAATTGCCATGTGGTTGTTTCCGAGTTGGTGAAACGAGGCGGCAAAACGACGAGCGGCAATATACCTGGCGGGGTTGTGAAGACGGGGACGGCTCTGCTTCTGGCGCTTATGCTGACGACCGGAAAAGCGGGGATTATGCCGGCTGGAGCCTACGTACAGGGCGGCGCGGGTGATAATGAAATTACCATGCAGGGGCAGTATGTTGCTCTTTATATAGGTCCGAACCAACCGGTGCCGGGGGAGATGACAAAGCAATTTGCCGATCCCAGCGGAGCCGTACATAACTATACGGCCATGCAGGTCTCTGGAGGATTGCAGGAATGGTACTACGTCCGCGACGGCTATACCATTTTCGTCGAGCAGGATTACCGGCATTCTCTCTCGACGACTCCGAATCTGATCCGCACCTATAAGATCGACGCGAACGCAGACGACGGCGGCTTGCTTTCCGATACCCAGGTTCTTATTTCTTACGCCGGGGTAACGACCTTGAATGAGAAGAGTCTGAATAAAGGCGAGGCGGGGGCCTATGCGGGCGGCGTAAACAGCAGTGCGTACAGGCCGCTTACTGATTCCGGCTATGTTATGGAGATTGACGGGAAATGGGTGGGGGATACAAGAAATCCCGTCACCGGAAAAATCAACCCCGATTTGTTCAATAATCACTTTAAAGAAGTAACCAAAGACATAGGGGACACCAATACCTACCGCTTGAATGGCAAGGTGGTGCCCAATGATGCATTGTATGCGATCAGGCATTGGAATAAGGGGACAAATGCCTGGGAAGTTCTTCTCGGAGTGTTTACGAATGACACCGCAGGGAATGATATCTACCGCGGTAAGGTTTTCGGTTTCAACAACGAAGTGCTGATGACCGCGCAGGACCCTGTCAGCAAAAAATATTACAGCTATTGGGCGACGGAGGTCGTAGATCCCAACGCGCCTTTGAGCAGCATGACCATGCATCAGTTCAACAATATCATCAATGAGCTGAAAGAAAACGATTTGAAGCTTCATGAAGACGACCTGAAAAAAATCGACGTAGCTCCGATTGCCGGAGGCGGGACGATCGCTCTGGATACGAACGGCGGCGCAGATGTGCCCGGGACCGTTAATGTCACAGGTGTCGGCGGCACGAACGGGGAAGACCGTAAAATCCGCTTTGCCAACAGAGCGGTCGTAAAGGAACAATATATTGATACGGACGGTAAATTGAAATTCCGAGACGTGGTTACGGAGGGGCAATTTGACATTCCGGTGGGAGCTTCGGTTATCGCCAACAATGGCGCCGCTTATACCGCAGACGCGGAACTGACGGATTTGAAGATCAACGGGCAGAATTACAGAATTACAGGAGTCCATGATTACAGCGTTAATTCCACTACTCCGGCTTCCGATACCAACTATGACAACAGCGGAGCTACCGGCGGCAATGCGCTGGCTGCCGGTGTCAGCGCCCAGGCCCGGGGAACAGGGGACGTCGTGATCGGCTATCAAGCCTCCACGGATCTGTCGGCGCTGGGAAACAACATCGCTATCGGCGCTTCCGGCACTGTGACCCGCGGAGCTGACAGCATCGCCATCGGCAGCGGCGCGAAGGTCGAATCCAACCAGACCGGCGGCATGATCGCTTTCGGCAAGGGGGCGACCATCGCTAGCTCTGCCCATGCCAATGCGATTGCTATCGGCACAGGCAGCAATGTCGGCGGCGACGGTCTGGCCATCGGCCCCTCCGCCAGCGTGACATCGAGTTCTACAGAAGGAGGCGGCGGCATCGCCATCGGTAATTCCGCCAAAGTTGACGCCCAAGAAGGCGGCATTGCCATCGGCAAAAACGCGACGGCGACCAATTCTTCCGGTAATGACGGAGCTCCGATTGCCATCGGGCAGGAAGCCAGCGTGACGGGTGTTCAGAGCATGGCGCTGGGATATCAGGCCAAGACCGAGGGAAGCCAACAGAAAGTGGTCGTCGTCGGCGCCCAAGCGGAAGCTACCGGCTCCAGCCAATACGCTACGGTGATCGGCGCGGAGGCCAATGCCAACGTGCAAAAAGCGTCCGCGTTGGGGTATCAAGCCTCGGCAACGGCGGAGGGCGGCGTGGCCTTGGGCGCGGGCAGCAAGGCGGACCGTAACAACTGGGACCCGTCAGGGATTTCGGTATATATCCCTTCTACCGCAGGTACCGCGCAGCAGAACGCCATCAACGCCACCAAGGCCACGGACGGCGCGGTCAGCGTGGGCAGTTCCTCCGTCCGCCGGCAGATCATCAACGTGGCGGCCGGTTCCTCGGATACGGACGCTGTCAACGTGGCCCAGCTGAAAGCGGCCATTGGCACGGCGTCTGGCGGCGGTGTGCACTATTTCTCCGTCAGCGCTAACGACAGCGCTTCTCCCGACGGCACCAACTGGAACAACGACGGCGCTACGGGAGACTCGGCTATAGCCGTCGGCCGGAAGAGCCGTGCCATAGGCGCTTCTTCGGTGGCCTTTGGACTCGATTCGCACGCGGCCGGAATGGGAGGCATTTCGATCGGCCGCATGACTGAAGGGCAGGATTACCGGTATCAGGGCGCTTTGGGAAACGATTCCATTGCTATTGGAACAGATGCTATTGCCGGAGTCAAGGATCATCCCGGAGAGGTAATTGCCTCTGTCGCGCTAGGCATACGGGCCGTGAGCAACAAAACGGATGCTGTGGCCCTGGGCAGCTACAGCGTCGCCGACCGCGATCCCGTGGCCGACAAAACCTCGGTCTATATGGGCAGCGATACAGCAGTGCAGGATACCGCTGCATACACAAGAAGCGCCGTTGCCGTCGGGCGGACGACAGGCGGCAACGAATCTTGGGCCTCCCCGTTTAACCGCCAGATCACCGGCGTCGCGGCCGGCACGGAGAACACCGACGCCGTCAACGTGGCTCAGCTCAAGGCCGTGGCCGCAATGGTAGAGACGGCGGCCGGCGTGCACTATTTTTCCGTCAACGCAGATGACAGCGCCTCCCCTGCCAGCACCAACTGGAACAACGACGGGGCTACAGGAGCAAAGGCCATTGCGATCGGCGTATCGAGTAAAGCAAAAGGAAGCGACTCCATTGCCATCGGTTCCGAGTCACAGGTCGAGACGAACAACGGCGTCGCCATTGGCCTTAAATCACAAAGCGGCAACAGCGGCGTCGCGATCGGCGCCAACTCGCAGAGCGGAAGTGAATCCGTTGCTTTGGGTAACGGCGCGAAGGCGTACGTTCGCGGTGTTGTGGCTCTTGGAAACGGTGCTAATGCAAGTGTCGGCAACAGCGTTGCAATCGGTTCCTCCAGCACAGCCGACCGTGGCACGGCGGCTCCTAACGATGTCTATCTCAACGACGACGCCAATGTGCAAGCGACCGTGAAGGGCGACCTCGGCGCGCTCTCCATCGGTAGTGCTGCGGGTACCCGCCAGATCGTCAACGTCGCGGCCGGAAAAGAAGACAGCGACGCTGTCAACGTGGCTCAGCTAAAAGCCGTGAACAACAAAGTCGAGCAGAACTCCACGGACATCACTGCGTTGCAGGGCGGCTTCACCGTCAGCGGCGCGACAGGCGCGAAACAGACCATCACCCTCGGCGGAACGACCAAACAGAACATCCAGTTCGTGGGCGAAGCCAACAAGATCGACGTGACGGTGGTCAACGCGGCCGACGGCGCGAAAGTGACCGTATCGGCCAATCCGAACCTCGGGACCAACATCGACATCAGCAACAACAGCGCGATCACCAACCTGGATAATCGCGTGACCGCCAACGCCGGCAACATCACCAACAATGCCACCAACATCACCAAACTGCAGGGAGGTTTCGACCTCAAAGCCGGGACTACGACGTCGAACGTCGCCCTGGGCGGCACGAAGCCGACCGTCGAGTTCGCGACGACCGACGACACGATGACCGTCGGCCTGGCGGGCACGAAAGTCACCTACGGCATCGACAAGACCAAACTCGTGCAGAACATCACCGGCGACGTGATCAACCAGATCAACAACACCACGACCAACCCGGTCATCAACATCAGCGCCAAGTTCGGCGTGACCGCGGAAAGCGGCGCTCAGAAAACCGTGACGCTCGCCAAAGACACCGAACCGACCGTCAAGTTCGAAGGCGACGGAACTTACATCAAGTCTGCGATGACCGCCGACGGCGTGAAGTACAATCTCGACACGACGGCGCTGAACAACGCCATCACCAACAACACGACAGTAAACCAGAATAAGACGGATATTACCAACCTGCAAGCAGGCTTCAATGTTAAGGCGGGTGCGAATCAAGGCGCGATCCAGGCGGGAAATACGCTGGAATTCGCCGGGAAGAACTACGTGGAAACGGAGTACGACAGCGCCGCCAAGAAGATGACCATCGGCCTGGACGACGCCACCAAGACGAAGATCGACAACATTTCCACCACCATCGGCGCCGCCGCCAAATGGACGATCCAGGACGCGGAGAGCACGCCGGGCACGAAAGTGATCGATTCCGTCACCCCGCTGGTCGTGACCGGCGCTGACGGCGTCACCACGAAGGTAACCGCCGGCGGTCTGACCATCGGCCTTGATGGTGCGGCGCTGGGAAATACCATCAACAACAGCTCCACCGTGATCAACAACGTCGAAGCGAAATTCAAGATCGCCGACGCCGGAACCGGCACGCAGACGATCACTGCGGACAAAACGGGAACGCAGACCATCAAGTTCGAGGGCGACGGCAGCCTGATCGAGTCGGAAGTGGGCAGCAACGGCGTGAAGTACAAAGTCAACGCCACAGAGCTGAACACCGCCATCACCAACAACGCCACCGTCCAGCAGAACAAGACCGACATCAGCACCCTGACCACCACGGTGAACAATCACACCACCGACATCAGCAACCTCAAGGGCGGCTTCACCGTCAGCAACGAGGCGGGCACGAAACAGGACATCACCCTCGGCGGCACGGCCAAACAGAACATCCAGTTCAAAGGCGAGACGGACAAGATCGCCGTCGAGGTAGCCAACGCCGCCGACGGAGCGACCGTAACCGTGAAAGCCGACCCGAAGCTGGGCGAGACCATCGACATCAGCAACAACACGACGGTGAACGCGCTGAAAGCCGGTTTCGACCTCAAAGCTGGCGGCACCACGAACAACGTGGCGCTGGGCGGAGCTACGGCCCCGACCGTCGAGTTCGCGACGGCCGACGACACGATGACCGTCGGCCTGGCGGGCACGAAAGTCACCTACGGCATCGACAAGACCAAACTCGTGCAGAACATCACCGGCGACGTCATCAACCAGATCAACAACACCACCAGCAATCCGGTGACCAACATCGACGGCAAGTTCAAGGTGAGCGACGGCACGTCCGCCAATACCAAGACCCTTACCATCGGCAAGAGCGGCGTGCCCGAGATCCAGTTCAAGGGCGAGACGGACAAAATCGCCGTCGAAGTGGCCGGAACCGATTCCATCCCCGTTGTAACCGTGAAAGCCGACCCGAAGTTGGGCGAGACCATCGACATCAGCAATAATTCGTCGATTACGAACATCAACAACACGATCGACAAAGGCCTTGATTTCGGTGGCGACTCCGGCGCGAAGATCAACAAGAAGCTGGGCGAGCAGTTGAACATCAAAGGCGGCGCAACCGCCGATCTGACCGAAAACAATATCGGCGTGGCTTCGGATGGAACGCAGCTGAACGTAAAACTGAAGAAAGACATCGATCTTGGCGCGACCGGCAGCGTAACCACGGGCGCGACCGTGATCAACAACGGCGGCCTGACCATCAACGGCAAGACCTACGTGACGAACGCCGGACTGAACGCCAACGACCAGAAGATCGCCAACGTGGCTAACGGCTCGGATCCGACCGATGCCGTCAACTATGGCCAGTTGACTGCACAGATTGCCAACAGCAAGACGATCCTGAAAGACGGCCATAATACGACTGTCGAAGGCGAAGGCACGGCTGCCAATCCGTACAAGGTCAACGTCAAGGACGATCTCGTACTGGGCAAGGCTGGGGCCGACGGCAAAGACGGTTCCATCGGTATCAACGGCAAAGACGGTCAATCCGTTGTGATCCATGGCAAGGACGGGATCAGCATCAAGGGTGAAGACGGCAAAGACGGCGTCACCATCTATGCCAAGGACGGCGCAGATGGAACGGAAGGCAAGATCGGCCTGACCGGCCCGAAGGGTTCCGACGGCAAGAACGCTCATGCTGACATCGGCATCAATGCCGGCCCCGCCAGCCTCGATCCGGCGAAGAACCTGAGCGCCACCGAGATGACCCGCATCTACTACACGGATGAGAAGGGCGACCATCAGGTCGCGACAATGGACGACGGTCTGAAATTCGCGGGTAACACGGGAGAAGTCACGAAGAAGCTGAATGGCATCATGACCATTAAGGGGACCGGTGCGAAGGCAGACACTGAATACGATACGTCCAATGTCAGAACGATCGTGGACAGCAATGGCAATCTGCTTGTAGGGTTGGACAAGAACCTGAAGTCGGAAACCATTACGGTCGGCAAGGACGGCAAAGACGGCAAGATCGGAGTCGCCGGAGCCAATGGCAAGGACGGCGTGACGATCTGGAGCGAAGGCCCTGCGGGGCAGGATGGCGCGGACGGGCATATCGGGCTGAACGGGAAAGACGGGGCGTCTGCGGATATCCATGTGCATGAAGGAGCTCCGGGAGTGGACGGCGCGCCGGGGACGACGCTGACCCGTATCGTGTACGAAGATAAGGATGGCAACACGCACGACGTGGCGACGCTGGACGACGGCATGAAGTACGGCGGAGACACGGGGGCGGTGATCAAGAAACATCTGAACGAACAGGTGAATGTGATCGGCGGAATCGCCGACGCATCCAAGCTGACGGATGACGACAACATCGGCGTGGTGTCGGACGGTTCCAACAACCTGAAAGTCCGTCTGGCAAAAGATCTGAATCTGGGTGCAGAAGGCAGTCTGACCATCAACGGCAAGACCTATGCCAATAAAGATGGCCTGAACGCCAACAGCCAGAAGATTGTCAACGTAGCTGACGGCGCGGTAGATTCCAGTTCTACGGATGCAGTTAACGGCAGCCAGCTGTACAAGGCAACTACCGGTATTACGGCTAAAGGCCTAATATTTGGCGCCAACAGCGGCGCAGATGTGACGAACAAACTGGGCAGCACGGTGAAGATCCAGGGTGCAGGCGCCGAGGACGACGACAAGTACTCCGGCGAGAACCTCAAGACCAAGATCGCTCAGGACTCTGACGGCAACACCACCATCGACATCCTGCTGAACAAGAACCTGAAAGCGGAAAGTATCACGGTGGGCAAGGACGGCAAAGACGGCAAAATCGGCGTCGCCGGAGCCAACGGCAAGGACGGCGTGACGATCTGGAGCGAAGGCCCCGCCGGACAGAACGGCGTGGACGGGCATATCGGGCTGAACGGGAAAGACGGGGCGTCTGCGGATATCCATGTGCACGAAGGAGCTCCGGGAGTGGACGGCGCGCCGGGGACGACGCTGACCCGTATCGTGTACGAAGATAAGGATGGCAACACGCACGACGTGGCGACGCTGGACGACGGCATGAAGTACGCCGGCGACGACGGCCAGAGCGACGCGAGCAAAGTCATCAAGAAGAAACTGAACAGCACGCTCGACATCGTCGGCGGCGCGGACGCGACCAAACTGACGGACGCCAACATCGGCGTGAACAACGACGACGGCAAGCTGAAGATCCAGCTGGCGCAGAACCTGAACCTGACAAACGCCGGCAGTCTGACCATCGGCGATACTCTGCTTAACAGCAGCGGCCTGACGATCACCGGCGGCCCCAAGATCACCAAGACAGAAGTGAACATGGGCGGTCTGCAGATCACCAACGTGAGAAGCGGCGGAGATGTCGACACCAATGCGGCCAACATCGGCGACGTGAAGAAAGCGATCGAGAACGCCAGTTCCAATCTGACGGACAAGGGCTTCGCCCTCTCGGCCGACGACAGCGGCACCGTCAGCAGAAAACTGGGCGAATCCGTGCATGTCGCCGGCGACGGAGTCAACACCGAGACCAAAGTCGTTACCGAGACCTCCGGCGAGAAGAAACTCGTCGTCGCCCTCAAGAACGAGCTGAAATTCGACGTCACGGGGACGACAAACAAGCTCACGATCAACAAGGACGGCAAAGGCACGATCAACGGCCTGACCAATACAACCTGGAACCCTCTCACTATCACCTCCGGCCAGGCGGCTACCGAAGATCAGCTTAAAGCCGTGGACGACAAAATTGCCGCTGTCTCCGCCGACACGTTGAAGAGTTGGGACGCCCAGATCGACGGCGTGAAAGTGAAGACCGTCAGCAAGAACGACAACGTCCTCAACTTCAAGACGGGCAGCAACATCAAGCTGAGCAACGACTCCGGAGCCCTCAAGATCGGCGTCGTCGACGCCCCCACCTTCACCGGCAAAGTCACCGCCAAAGGCTTCGACGCCACCGGCAACAAAGTCGTCAACGTCGCCAAGGGCGAAGTCAGCCAGACCAGCGCCGACGCCGTCAACGGCTCGCAGCTGTGGGGCGTCTCGTCAAGCGTCTCCAATCACTTCGGCGGCGGCTCCACGATCAACGTCGACGGTTCCGTCTCCGCTCCCACCTACAACATCCGCGGCGGCACGTACCACAACGTCGGCGATGCCCTCAGCGCGGTGGACAAGCAGTTCACCAACGTCTACAACAACTTCGGCAACGTCTACAACCAGATGGGCGAACTGAGAGGCAGCATCAAGACCACCGGCGCGCTCGGCTCGGCTTTGAGCGCCCTGAAACCGATGCACTACGACCCCGTCGAACCCAGCCAGCTGATGGCCGGATTCGGAGCCTACAAGGGCGAGTACGCCTTGGCGCTCGGCTTTGCGCATTACGTGAAGGAAGACTTCATGGTGCACGCCGGCGTGTCGGTCTCGCACCACGGCGAGTCGATGGCCAACGCCGGACTGACGTGGAAGATCGGGCGCAAGGAGGACAAGGAAAAGATCCCCGCGCGTTATCGTTCCGGTCCCATGAACAGCGTCTACGTGATGCAGAAGGAGAACGCCGAATTGCAGGCGCAGGTGGCCTCGCTGAAACGGACAAACGTCCAGCAGGCCGAAACGAACGCGCTGCAGAGCCAGGAGATCGCCGAACTGAAGGCGATGCAGGCGGAATTGAGGGCGAACATGGAGGAAATGAGGCGTCTGCTTCGCGCTTCGCGGCGATAGGACAGACGCGGCCAGGACGCGCGGATCGGGAAAAACGTATCATCCCGCACTCCGGCGCTCGTTTCGCAAAACAAAAACAAAAAGGTCACGGCAAAATGCCGTGACCTTTTTGTTTTTGATACCGCTATTCCCGGGGCGGCTGCGCGGAAAGCGCGAGGCGGCCGTCCTGCACGTCGATGGAGAGCGTGGCGCCTTCGACGACGGAATTGGCGATCAGGTAGCGCGCCGCGAGCGTTTCGACGTTGTGGCTGATGTAGCGTTTCAGCGGACGGGCGCCGAAAACGGGGTCGTAGCCGTGTTCGGTGATGAAATCAAGCGCCGCGTCGCTGACGTTGAGGGTGATGCGGCGCTCGCTGAGGCGCTTGGCGAGATCGTTCAGGATCAGTCCGACGATCTTGCGGAGCTGCGCCTTGTCCAGCGGCGAGAAGAGCACGATGTCGTCGACGCGGTTGAGGAATTCGGGGCGGAAGCGGCTTTTCAACAGTTCCATGACGCCGTCCCTGACGTCCGGCGGGATCGTCCCGTCGCGCACGCCTTCGAGCAGCAGGTCGGAGCCGAGGTTGCTGGTCATGATGATGACGGTGTTCTTGAAGTCGACGGTGCGGCCGTGGCTGTCGGTGACACGCCCATCGTCGAGGATCTGGAGCATGACGTTGAACACGTCGGGATGGGCTTTTTCGATCTCGTCGAAGAGGATAACGCTGTACGGTTTGCTGCGCACGGCCTCGGTGAGCTGGCCGCCCTCGTCGTAACCCACGTATCCGGGCGGCGCGCCGAGCAGGCGGGAGACGGAGTACTTCTCCATGTACTCGGACATGTCGATGCGGATCATGTTGTCTTCGCTGTCGAAAAGCGTCCGCGCCAGTGTTTTGGCCAGTTCGGTCTTGCCGACGCCGGTGGGGCCGAGGAAGATGAAAGAGCCGATGGGGCGGCGCGGGTCCTTGATGCCGGCCCGCGCTCTCATGATCGCGTCGGCGACCAGCGAAACGGCCTCGTCCTGGCCGATCACGCCCTTGTGAAGCTCGTCGTCGAGGTGGAGGAGTTTTTCCCGCTCGCCTTCCATCAGCTTGGCGACGGGGATCCCCGTCCAGTCGCTGACGATGCGCGAGATCTCGTTTTCCGTCACCGACTCGCGCAGCAGCGAACCGTCGCCCGAAGCGCCGCGCAGGGCGGCTTCTTTTTCTTTCAGTTCTTTCTGGAGCTGGGGCAGCACGCCGTGCTGGAGCTCGGCGGCCTTGTTCAGGTCGTACCGGCGTTCCGCCGTCTCGACGTCGTGTTTGGTCGCTTCGATCTTCTGGCGCAGCCGCTGCACTTCCGTCAGCTTTTCCTTTTCGGAATTGTAGCGCGCCGTCAGCTCCTTCTGGCGGTCTTTCAGGTCGGAAAGCTCTTTCTGCAGCTCGGCCAGGCGGGCGGCGCTGGCGTCGTCCTTTTCCTTTTTCAGCGCCGCTTCCTCGATCTCCAGACGCACGACTTTGCGCGAAACGCCGTCCAGCTCTGAAGGCATGGAGTTGATCTCCGTGCGCACCATGGCGCAGGCTTCGTCGATCAGGTCGATGGCCTTGTCGGGCAGGAAACGGTCGCTGATGTAGCGGTCCGAAAGCGTGACGGCGGCGACGATGGCGCCGTCGGTGATGCGCACGCCGTGATAGACCTGGAAGCGGTCTTTCAGGCCGCGCAAAATCGAAATGGCGTCCTCCTGGGAGGGCGGATCGACCATCACGGGCTGGAAGCGGCGCTCGAGCGCGGCGTCCTTCTCGATGTTCCTGCGGTACTCGTCGATGGTCGTGGCGCCGATGCAGTGCAGTTCGCCGCGCGCCAGCATCGGCTTGAGCAGGTTGCCGGCGTCCATCGAGCCTTCGGTCCTGCCGGCGCCGACGATGGTGTGGATCTCGTCGATGAAGAGGATGATGCGGCCTTCGCTGCGCTTCACTTCGTTGATGACGGCCTTGAGGCGCTCTTCGAATTCGCCGCGGTACTTGGCGCCGGCGATCAGGGATCCCATGTCGAGGGAGAAGACGGTGCGGTTTTTCAGGTCCTCGGGCACGTCGCCCTTGAGGATGCGCTGCGCCAGCCCTTCGACGATGGCGGTCTTGCCGACGCCGGGTTCGCCGATCAGCACGGGGTTGTTCTTGGTCTTGCGGCTGAGGATCTGGATCACGCGCAGGATCTCGTCGTCGCGGCCGATGACGGGGTCGAGCTTGTCGTTCCGGGCGTACTCGACGAGGTCGATGCCGTATTTTTTCAGGGCTTCGTAGGTTTCTTCCGGATTGGCGCTCTGCACGCGCGCGCCGCCGCGCACGCTCTCGAGCGCTTTCAGGAACGCGTCCGCGCCGACGCCGCCCTCGGCCAGCAGCTGGGCGACGGGATGACCGGGCAGGTCGAGGATCGCCGCGAACAGGTGCTCGACGGAAACGTATTCGTCGCCAAGCGCCTGCGCCCTTTTCTCGGCGTCGGTCAGAACTTTCGACAGGTTCTGAGAAAGATAGATGCGGTCTTTGTCGTAGCCGCCGGTGATCCGCGGCTTGCGCTCCAAAAGCTGGGCCACGCGGGCGCTCAGAGCCGCCGCGTTGGCGCCGGTCTTCTCGAGGATCGAGGGGATCAGCCCGTCCTTTTGGGAGAGCAGGGCGAGCGTGAGGTGCTCGACATCGACTTCCTGATGGCCGCGCTGGATGGCCAAGTTCTGGGCTTCGGACAGGGCTTCCTGGGATTTTTGCGTCAGTTTATTGAGGTTCATGGAGAACCCTCCTTTCGGGGTGCGCTTCTTTTTCACAGCTGCATTATATATGGTCAACATTGGTCAGTCAAGAGTTTTCGAGAAATTTTTTGCTTTTTATTGACCTTTTGCGGCGATTTGGCAATTCCAAGCGATCGTGCTATGATGCGTGCGGCGGCAATGATCTTGTGTGATCGAAAAAAAATTTTGCGATGACGGCGGAGGGATCCCCATGAAAAACGACGTTTCGCGGCGGCTGATCGACTTTCTCGACAACAGTCCCACGTGTTACCAGGCGATCGAAAATCTTTCTTCGCAACTGCGGAAAAAAGGCTACGCGCCGCTTCGCGAGTCCGAACGATGGACGCTCGAGCGCGGCGGCAAATATTTCGTAACGCGCGGCGAGTCGTCGCTGATCGCGTTCCGGCTCCCCGCGGGCGAGCTGCGCGGCTTCATGCTGACGGCCTCGCACAGCGACTCGCCGACGTTCAAGCTGCGCCAGAACGCCGAAGTGCCTTCCGCGGGCAATACGGTACGCCTCAGCGTCGAGGGCTACGGCGGGGCCATCATGCGCTCCTGGCTCGACAAGCCGCTGTCCGTGGCCGGGCGCGTCTTCGTCAAAGAGGGCGCGGGGATTGCCTCCAAACTGATCGACATCGACCGCGACCTGCTCGTCATCCCCAGCCTGGCCATCCACATGAACCGGGAAATGAACAAGGGCGTGGAGCTGAAAGCCAACGTCGACATGCTGCCGCTGTTTGCCGCGGCGGGCGAGGAGGGCGCGTTCCGCCGTCTGGTCGCCGAGGCCGCGGGCGTCGGCGCGGACGACGTGGTTTCGACGGAGCTGTTCCTTTATCCGCGTACGCCCGGCACGCTGGTGGGACTGAACGAAGAGTTCATCGCCTCGCCGCGGCTCGACGACCTCGAGTGCGTGTTCTGCTGCTACACCGGCTTTGTCGAGAGCGAAAGCGAACCGTCCGCCTCGGCGCCGTTGTTCTGCGTCTTCAACAACGAAGAGGTGGGCAGCGGCAGCCGCCAGGGTGCCAATTCCACCTTTTTGGAGGACACCGTCGGCCGCATCTGCGAAAGTCTGGGCATGAGCGCCGACGAGCGCGGCGCGGCCGTCGCCGACAGCTTCATGATTTCCGCCGACAACGCCCACGCGATCCATCCCGCCCATTCCGAATACGCCGACGGCAACGAGTCCCCGGTGCTGAACGGCGGCGTCGTCATCAAGTACAACGCCGCGCAGAAGTACACGACCGACGGCCTTTCCGGTGCGGTCTTCACGCGGCTGTGCGAACTGGCCGGCGTGCCGGTGCAGCGCTACAGCAACCGCGCCGACCTGCCGGGCGGTTCGACGCTGGGCAACATCAGCGGTTCGCACCTGTCGGTGCCGACGGTCGACATCGGCCTGCCGCAGCTGGCCATGCACAGCTGCTGCGAAGTGGGCGGCGTCAAGGACGCCGAATACCTGATCGAAGCCGCGCGCGCGTTCTACGGCAAAAGCTTCCGCCACGGCGCCGACGGACGAATCGAGCTGGAATGAACGAGGTTGTAACGATAGCGAAAGAGGAAGGAACCGTGCCGGTTCCTTCCTCTTTCGCTATTGCATCAGCCTGACGGGATCGCCGTCTTTGAGGGCGTTGCCGCCGAAGACGATCACTTCGTCGCCGTCTTTCAGGCCCGCCAGGATCTGCACGTCGACTCCCTGCGAGATGCCGGTTTTGACCTTGACGACTTTCGCCGCGCCATGGTCGTGCAGCACCAGTTCGTTGTTTTCCGGATCGGCGGCGCGGTCGAGGCGCAGCGCGCTCGTCGGCACGACGAACGCGCCGGCGGCTTCCCGTTCGACGACGAAGGCGCGGCCGAACATGCCGGGGCGGAGTTTGTCGCCCGCCGCGGCGTTCTCCAACTGCGCTTCCACGGCAGCGGTGCGGGACTGCGGATCGATGTAATCGTCGACTTTAACGATCTGCGCCCTGAACTCTTCCCTGGGGAGGGCGTCGAGAGAGAGAAGCACGGACATGCCCGGACGGACGGAATAAAAGCGCTTTTCCGGCACGCGGAAGGTCGCCTTGATAACGTTCAGGTCGGCCAGTTCCGCCACGGGCGTGTTGGGGGAGAGCATGGCGCCGGGGGCGAGGGCGTAATCGTTCAGCACGGTGCCGGCGATCGAGGCGGTGATGATGTATTCGTCGCGGGTGACCGTGAGGCGGTCCAGATCGGATTTAGCGGCATCGTACTGCGCGCGGGCACTTCGGTAGGCCGTGTCTTTGCTGTCGAGCAGCTGCTGCGTGCTGAAGCCTTCCTTTTTCAGACGTTGGTACCGCTGCAGCTCGATCTGCGCGTTGGCCCACTCGGCGCGAGTGCGGGCGACCGCGGCCCGGGCCGCGGCGATCTGGGCGTCCTGCTCGGCGTGGGCGAGGACGGCGATCTGCTGGCCTTTTTCGACGACGGCGCCCTTGGCGACGGTCAGTTTTTCCAGCCGTCCCGTGACGCGCGGATAGAGGACGACGCGCTGAAGCGCCTCGAGCGAGGTGTTTTGCGTGAAGCCCTCGCGGATCGTCGCGTCGGCGTGCAGCACTTTGGTCCGCACATAAGCCGGCCCGGCGGGGGCGGCCGCAAGCGGGGCCGGCCGAAAAAGAGGCATTGCCAGCGTCAGCAGCGGTATCAGACAGAAACGCTTTTTCATCTTTTTTCCCCTTCCAGCGTCCAGGCAATCAAGGCTCCCTCGGCGCGTTTCAACGCGACGACTTTCATCAGATGGTCGAAGAGCGACTGGCTGTAATCCTTGCGCGCCGCCGTCAGGTTCGACTGGGCTTCCAGCAGGTCGAGCTGCGGCGTCACCCCCTCGCGAAAACCGACCTGAGAGAGGCGCAGCGTCTCCCGGGCCAATGCCAGCGATTTGCGGTGCGCTTCGACCTGGACGGCGCTGTCGCCGATCTCGACCCAGGCCAGCTCGATCTCCGAAAGGACGTCCAGCTCTTTCTGCCGCAGCGCCTGTTTGTTCTGCTCCTGAACGGCCTTCGCCTTCATGACCTCACCGCGGGTCTGGCCGCGGTCGTAGAGCGGGATTTCGAGGGTCAGCGTCGCTTTCCAGGAGTCGTCGCCGGCGTCCCGGTTATGATATGGGTCGGAGTAGTCGGCGGTCGCGCTGAGGTCGAAAGAGGGCTTGGCGGCGCTGCGGACGATTTTGATCTGTTCCGATTGGATCGCGATCTGTTTTTCCAGCATGGCGACATCGGCGCGCTGTTTTTGCGCCAGCGCGACGGACTGCTGCGCCGTGCCCCGGGGGGCGGCGAGTTCGAGGGGGCCCTTGGGGAGCAGCGCGCTGGAAGGCGCCAGCCCCATCAAGTTCAGCAGCGTGATGCGCTCGGCGTCGAAGGCGCCGCGGCTGGAAGCCAGCGCCGCCTCGTTGGCGCTGAGCTGCTGCTCGGCGCGGATCACTTCGAGCTGATTGGCCAGGCCGACCCCGAGCATCTGCCGGACTTCCCGCAGGTGAGTGCGGGACGTTTCCACGGCGTCCTGCGCCGCGGCCACTTTCTCGCGCGCGAGGATGACGCCGTAAAAGGCGTCGTAAACGTTTACGGCCAGCGCCTCTTCCGCCTCCCGCACGCCGAGCTCCGCCTGCGACAGCGTCGCCTGCGCCTGACGCTGCTGGGCTGTGTATCTGCCGCCGGCGTAAAGACTCTGCGTCAGCGCGATGCCGCCGCTGACGCTGTCGGTTCGCGAACCGCCGCTGACGGTGGGGGAGCGGTTGTCGCTGTACTGGCCGGTCAGGCTCAGCCGCGGCAGAAAATTTCCCTGGGCCTGCACGATGCTGCCTTTGGCCTTGTTGAGCTCCTGCCGCCGGGCGTTGAGCGTCGGGCTCTGTTTCAAGGCCGTGGCGATCGCTTCTTCGATGGAAAGATCCTGGGCGCGCAGCCCGGCGGGACAGAAGAGAGCGCCCGCAAGAAGAACCGCCCGCACAATCCGTTTCATGTTACGCTCCTTTCGTCTGGGAAAGCGCCGCTTTTTTCATCTCGCGCCCGCGGCGCACGGCCCTTGCGTGGCGCACTGTGCCTTTGACGTAATCGGCGAAATCGTCCATCAGCAGATACACGACGGGGATGACGAGCAGCGTTAAAAGCGTGGAAGTGAAAAGGCCGCCGATCACGGCCGCCGACATGGGCTGGCGCACTTCGCCGCCAAGGCTGAGGCCGAGGGCGATCGGCAGCGTGCTGATCATCGTCGAGACCGTCGTCATCAGGATGGCCCGCAGGCGCAGCGGCCCGGCGTTCAACATCGCCGTGACTTTGTCCAGCCCCTTGGCGCGTTCCTTGTTGGCAAAGTCGACGAGCATGATGGCGTTGTTGACGACGATGCCGATCAGGAGGATGATCCCCATCAGGCTCATGACGCTTAAGCGCAGTCCCATCAGGTAGAGGAAGCCGAACGCGCCGCTGGTCATGAGCGGCAGGGAGAACATCACCGTCAGGGGGTGCAGGAACGATTCGAACTGTACGGCCATGACCATGTATACCAGCACGATGGCGAAAACGATGCCCGTGAGGATGTAGCCGAAGCTCTCCCGCATGTTTTCCGAATCTCCGGCCGGCGTCATCGTGAAGAGCCCGTTCTGCGGGGCGTGGCGATGGAAGACCTCTTCCATGATCCGAATGCCTTCGCCGGGCGAGATCCCTTCGGTATTAGCCTGGATCTGGATGGAACGCTGCCGGTTGTAGCGCTTGATGACGTTCGGGGCCATGTCCATGACGGGCGAAACCAGCCCGTCGGCGCGGATCAGCTCGCCGCCGTTCGTGCGCACGAGCGTGTTGAGAACTTTGTCCGGCGTGTTGCGTCCGGGTTCGTCGGCGCGGATGCGGATGTCGTAGCGATACCCTTCGTCGTTGAACGTGCCGGCAGTCGTGCCGCCGAACCAGGCGTCGAGCTCGGACGAAAGCGTCCTCACGTTGACGCCGAGGTCGTCCGCCAGGGCGCGGTTGAGTTCAAGGTTGATGCGCGGCTTGTTCATCTGCAGGTCGGTGACGATATCCGTGAGACCGCGTTTTTCGCGCTGCAGATCGGCTTTGATCTCGTCGCCGAGCTTGGCCAGATCTTCCGTGGTCGGCCCTTGGATGACCAGCGTCAGATCGCTGCCGCCCCAGTTGCCGAGCTTGATGTCCACGTCCTTGTAAGCGGCGAGCTTTTCGCGCCATTCGCGCATGATCGCGCCGGACGAGGGCCTGAGCTTGCGGTCGACGAGATGGACATGCAGCGTCCCTTTGTACACGGCCGAACCGGCGCCGCCGCCGGCGTTGCCGTAGGTGTACAGAACCCGCGGGTCCTGTTGGACCGTTTCGGAAAGCTCCTTCATGAAGGCGAGCGTGCTCTCGATCGAAGCGTCGGCCGCCATTTCGATGCTGATATTGAAGCGGCCCTGATCTTCGTTGGGGAAAAATTCGCTGCCCAGCTTCCCGGCGATGAAAATGCCTGCGCTGAAAGCGCCGACGGCGATTGTCAGCGTAACGAGACGATGGCGGACTGCCGCTTTCAGGACGCGCCCGTAGCCGCGCTCGAGCCAGATCAGCGGTTTCTCCATCCAGTTCTGCCAGCGAGCCGGCTTTTTCATGCGCCCCAACAGATTGGCGCACAGAAACGGCGTCAGGGTCACCGAAAGGAGCAGCGAGATGGCGATTGTCACCGTCACCGTGGTGCCGAAGGAGCTGAAGAAACGACCGATCATGCCGGGCATCAGCGCGACGGGCAGGAACACGGCGATCGTCGTCGCCGCGCCGGCAATGACCGAAGCGCCTACTTCGCCGGTGCCGTCGAGCGCCGCCCGCAGGGCCGTCTTGCCCATCTCACGGTGGCGCTGCACGTTTTCGATCACGACGGTGGTCGCGTCGACGACCATGCCGACGGCCAGCGACAATCCCATGGCGCTCATGTTGTTCAGCGTCAGCCCCATGCCCCAAAGGACGATGACGCTTCCCAAAAGGCAGACGGGGATCGTGATGACCGTGACCACGGTCGCCCTGAAGGTGCGCAGGAACAGGAACATGATCAGGGAGGTCAGCAGGATTCCCATGATGATGTCGTCGCGCACGCCGTGCATGGAGTTGAGGATGTAGACGGAGTTGTCCTGAACGACTTTCAGCGTCACGCCCGGCGGCGCGATGGCGTTCAGCTCTTCGAGGCGCTTTTTCACGCCTGCGGCGAGATCGACCTCGTTGGCGCCGCGCTGTTTGCGGATGGAAATCAGGATTGTGTCTTTGCCGTTGTAGATCGCGACGTTCCTGACGTCTTCAAAGCCGTCTTCGATGCGGGCGATGTCGCGAAGGCGAATGATGGCGCCGTTGACGTTTTTGATCGGCAGATTGGCCAGTTCATCGACGCTGGCATATTCGCCGTTAAGACGGATTCCGTACTCCTGCGCGCCGGTCTCGACCCGACCGGCGGGCAGCTCCACATGCTTGTTCTGGATCGCGTTTTTCACTTCGAGAGCCGTGAGGTTGCGCGATTCCAGTTTGTCCGGATCGACCCAGACGCGGATCTGCCGTTCCTGAAAACCGCCGCTTTCGGCGCCGCCGACCCCCTGAACCGTTTGCAGACGTTCGAGGGCGACTTTGTCGACGAATCGGGAAAGGTCGCGTTTGTTGGTCTGTCCTCGATTTTCGACGGCAATGAACATGACGGGGCGGTCGTCCATGTTGAATTTGTCGATCTGCGGGCTTTCGGCGTCGTCGGGAAGGCTGCTCTGCACCATGCTCGCTTTGCCGCGGACGTCGGCGGCAGCGTTGTCGATGTCGCGCTCGAGGACGAACTCGACGATAATGAAAGAGCGGCCCTCGTAGCTGCTCGACGAGATGTTTTTGATGCCTTCGATGGTGTTGATGCGCGCTTCCAGGACGTCGGTCACGTCGTTGTCGACGATGGCGGGACTGGCGCCCTCGAGCGTCGTGCGCACCATGACGACGGGGATATCGACGTTGGGCATCCGCTCGATGCCGATCTGATACAGCCCGTACAGTCCGAAGACGATCAGCGCCAGCGTGCCGATGATCACGCCGACAGGCCGGCGCATCGAACCTTCGACAATTTTCATCTTATCCGTCCTTTCCCGCCATCGAACGGCGCCCCGACCGAAGACGCGCAAATTTCGCCCTGCTTGAGTTATAATGGCTCCGATTTTGAATTATATCTCTATTTTGAACGCGCACACAATGTAGATTATGACAATTAGAGCTTAACGTTCGGCAAAATCCGCGACGATCATGCGATCAGAGCGGCCGAATCCGGAAAAAAAACGATTTTTCCGCGCGGCAGAGGAGCGCAAAATTCATGAAACAGCTGTTACGATGGTCGGCCGTTTTGCGCCGGCAATTCGGCGAACGGGTCCAGAAAGTTTCTCTGGATATCGGAGCCGGCTGCCCCCATCGACAGGGGCTCCACGGCGGCGGATGCATTTTCTGCGACGAAAGGGGAGGCGGCAGCGGCGCCTTCATTCGGGGCATATCTCTGCGGGAACAGGTCAGAAAGGGAATCGCCGGAGCCTGGAAACATTACGGCACTCGTTCCATCATTCTGTACTTTCAGAGCTATTCGGCCACCAATCTGCCGCTGGAACGCTTCGCCGCGGCGCTCAATGAAGCGCTCGACGCCGCGGCCGCTTTGGGCGCGAACGTACGCGCCATTTCCGTGAGCACGCGCCCCGACCTGCTGCCCGAGCCGGTTCTGGATTATCTGCAGGAGCTGACGGAGCTGTGTCAAGTCTGGCTGGAGCTCGGCGTGCAGACGGCGGATCCGCGTGGTTTGCAGTGGCTGCGCCGCGGGCATGGGCTGGACGTCGTGGAGCGGGCTCTTGCCCGCCTCGGCAAAACGCGCGTGCAGGTCTGCGCGCACCTGATCGCGGGCATCCCCGGAGAATTCGAAGACCAACTGGCACGCTCGGCGTTGTGGCTTACAGACAGGGGAGTGCAGGCGCTCAAATTCCATCCGTTATGCGTCCTGCGGGGGACCGCGCTGGAAGAACTGTATCGGTCGGGACGATTCGCGCCGCTGAGCAGGGAAGAATACGTCGACCGGCTCGTCGACGCCCTTTGCCGTTTGCCCGACGGCGTCGTTCTGCAGAGATTGACGGCGGGAGTGCGCCCCTCTCGGCTCGTCGCGCCCGCCTGGATTCTGGAGAAAGAACCGCTGGAACGCGCCATTGCCGCTCGATTCCTGTCGGCTCGACGCGACGTGCCGGCCTTGTAAAATAATTATAAGACAAAAAGGACAACACTCTACACCCAGGCTCGGAGGAGCCGGCGTGGAGAGTTGTCCTTTCAGCGGAGATGTCGAATATATTCTTCGTTCAGCAAACCGGGAATTCGTTCGTGCCGGAAATAGGCGAGAACAGAGCGAACGGCTCCGCGGCACTCGCGCCGCAGCGCTTCGCCGGTCCAGCCGGCGGAATGGGGCGCAAGCAGGGCGTTGCCGCAGCGAAGAAGCGGATTTCCGGACTGCGGCGGCTCGACCTGAAAGACGTCAACCGCCGCGGCGGACAAGGGGCCGTTTTCGAGCGCCCGGGCGAGCGCCGGTTCGTCGACGAGCGCGCCGCGGGCCGTGTTGACGAAGACGGAACCGGGCTTCATCATTTTGAAAAGGCGCTCGTCGAAAAATCCCCGCGTGGCTTCGTCCACCCGGCAGTGAAGCGTCACGGCGTCACATCGAGGCAGCATCTCTTCCAAAGTCTCGACGAAGGAGAACCTGGCGTCGTCCGCGCAGCTCTTCCGGGCATGAGGGGAGTAGACGAGCAGGCGGCAGCCGAAGGGGACGAGTCGGTCGAGGACTTCTCGTCCGATGGCTCCCAGCCCGACGATCCCGATCGTCGCGCCGCGCAGGTCATGCCCCAGCAGAAAGTCAGGGCTGCGCCAGCCGCCCTGGCGGATGACCGGCAGCTGCAGGTCGAAACGCCGCAGCGCGGCGATAATCAGCATGACGGTATATTCGGCGATCGTCGTCGTGTTAGCGCCGGGAACGCACGAGACGGCAACGCCGCAGCGGGCGGCATATTTGACGTCGATATTGGAGGGGGCCCCGCCGCACTTGGCGATGAGTTTGAGTCCGCTCGCCGCCAGCAGCTGATCGTTGGATATCGCCGTCGCGGAGGTAATCACGACCGCCGCGGAATGGGCGAGGATACCGTCGATTTCCGCCGGCTGCACGGGGCCGCGGGGATTGAAAAATTCGACCTCGGCGATCTCGCTCAAAGCGGCGAACCATGCTTCGGGTCCTTCCGGCTCGATGACTGTCACACGTGGCTTCATGTCTGAAAAATTCCTTTCGCCTGCTCATTATAAAGAGAATCCCCAGAAGAGAAGCGTCTCTTTTCCGGGGATTCGTCTTTGAGCCAGATACCTTATACTATTTCTCGATAGAAAGCACTAATGTCGTTCAGGACTGCCTCGACCGCTGCGCAGTCTGCGCAGCTCGCTGTGTGAATCTCCCCGCAGTGCCTCCGTGTTCGGCATTTTAATTGAGAAATAGTGTTATTTGCCGATCACTTTGCCCATTTCGTCAAGATGCTTGTTCATCTGCTCAAGCTGGGCTTTGAAGGCGTCGTATTCGGCGCGGGCAAGATTTTGGGTGAAGGCTTTGAGCTCGTCGACGGATTTCTGCATCGACGCCAGGTCTTTTTTGACCTGGGCGATCTCGTCGCTCGGCATCTGTCCGACGGCTGACGTCTTGATCTGATCCAGCTCGGCCTTCAGAGAGTCGAAACGGCTGTTCGTCACCGTAGCCAAAATGTTCAGGAGCAGAACAACGCCAAGAACGATCAGAACAATTTTCTTTACACCCAAACTTTTGATGTATTCGGCGATCTTCGTTTTTTCTTCCATTATATATGCCTCCTTGAAATTTTGTTCCAGTCATTTCATTTTTCATCGTGTCCTATAATGTATCTTATGTTGCTTATAGAAGAGCTTGTGTCGGTTTTCGACTAAAGTACAGCCTCCAGCTCCGCGGCGCGGAAATTCTTCAGGATCGCGAAAAAATCCCGCGCTTTCAATGAAGCGCCGCCGATCAGGCCGCCGTCGATCGACGGCCGGCTGAAGAGTTCCGCCGCGTTCGACGGTTTGACCGAGCCGCCGTACAGAACCGGAACGCGAACCGAATCTTTGATGAGGCGGCAAACTTTCTCGGCGTCCTCGGCGCTGGCCGCGCGGCCGGTGCCGATGGCCCAGACGGGTTCGTAAGCGACGACATACGCCGCGCCGGCGGGAAAGTCTTTCACGCCTTTTCGAAGCTGATCGGAAATGACGTCGGTCGTTCGTCCGGCGTCGCGCTCTTCGAGCGTTTCACCGACGCACAGCACCGGGATCAGACCGGACGTCAGGCAATTCAACGCTTTTTTGTTGACCAGCTCCGAGGATTCGCCGTAGATATGGCGTCGCTCGCTGTGCCCGACGATCACATACCGACAGCCGGCTTCCTTCAGCATCGACGGCGCGACCTCGCCGGTATAAGCGCCTTCGCCATGATCGCTGGCGTTTTGCGCCCCCACGGTGACGCCGAGATTCGTGAAGTTTTTCACCGCTTCGGGGATCAGGACAAAGGGCGGAAAAATGCAAATCTCCGTTTCGGCTTTCAAGCCCGGCCGTTCTGAAAAGAACGCGGCGCTCTCAGCGGCAAAATTCTCTGTGGCGCGAAGACTCTGATTCATTTTCCAATTGCCGAACAAGAAGATTTTTTTCATGCCTGACCTCGCTTTGTCTGCGCTGATGAGTGTCAAAAAGCCTGCTTTTCGAGTGAATGCAATGCGGAAAGCAGGCTTCTGTCAAATCGAAAACTATTCCTCTTCCTCGGTCAGCAGACCCTGGCGCTCGGAGACGATCTTCTTCGTGATCTCTTCGGGAACGGGATCGTAATGCGAGAAAGCCATTTCGTAAGTTCCGCGCCCGGAAGTCATGGAACGCAGATTGATGGCGTACTGGAACATCTCCGCCTGAGGCACCTGCGCGTTGACGACCTGGAGGTGCCCCAGCGTGTCGACGCCCATGATACGGCCGCGACGGGTGTTGAAATCGCCCATGATCTCGCCGAGATACTGATCGGGAACGATGACTTTCACGTCCATGATCGGCTCGAGCAGGATCGGTGAAGCTTCGGCCATCCCCTTCTTGAAGGCCAGATGCGCCGCCGTCTTGAAGGCCATTTCCGAAGAATCGACGTCGTGATACGAGCCGAAATACAGCGACGCTTTGAAGTCCACCGTCGGGAACGCCGCCAGCACGCCCTTGTTCAGGCACTCGCGCAGCCCTTTTTCGACGGCGGGGATGTACTGTCTCGGCACGGTGCCGCCGGTGATCTTGTCTTCGAAGACGAACCCCTCTCCCCGCTCGAGGGGGCTGAACTCGATATAAACGTCGCCGTACTGGCCGTGGCCGCCGGTCTGCTTTTTGTGCTTGCCCTGCGCCTTGGCCGACTTGCGGATCGTTTCGCGATACGCGACCTGCGGCACGCGGGTCTTCAGGTTGACGCCGAAGCGATCCTTCAGCTTGGCGAGAACGATGTCGAGGTGGAGATTGCCCATGCCGGAAAGGATGTTGTCGTTCGTTTCCGCGTTCTTCTCGAAGCTGACGGTGGGATCTTCTTCGGTAATACGGCGCACCGCCGTTCCCAGCTTGTCCTCGTCGCCCCGGCTCTCGGGATCGACGGCGACCGAATACACCGGACGCGGGAATTTGATGGCCGGATAGAGCACGGTGCTGCCGGCCTTGCCCATCGTGTCGCCGGCCCTAGTGCTCTGCAGCTTGGGAATGGCGACGATCATGCCGGTCGTGACTTCCTTGACGTCGACGCTGTCCTTGCCCTGCATGATCTTGAAGGTGCTGACGCGTTCCTCCTGTCCGGTGCTGACGTTGAAGATCGGTTCGTCGGTGGTCAGTTTGCCGGAATTGACGCGGATATAGGAAAGTTTGCCCACGTAGGGATCGACCAGGACTTTGAAGCACAGGCCGCTGAACGTGGCGTCGTCGTCCGGTTTGATCGTGATCTCCGTCTCCCCTCCCTTGACTGCCGGACGCTCGCGCATCTCCAGCGGGCTGGGGAGATAATCGACGATCAGATCCATGAGCTGGCGGACGCCGATGTTTTTCAGCGCGGAACCGGGCATGACCGGGAAGATCTTGCACTTGTAAATGCAGCGCTGCAGGACGGGAAGCAGTTCGTCGATGGGGATGTCTTCGCCGTCGAGGTAGCGCATCATCATCTCTTCGTCTTCTTCGACAATGGCTTCCACGAGATAGCCGCGGGCGCGATGCGCGTCGCTGATCATCTCCTCGGGAATCCCCTGCTCTTCGAATTTTCCCGAGTCGTCGTTGTAAACGTAGGCGATATCCTTGAGGACGTCGACGACGCCTTTAAAGGAATCTTCGCTGCCGATCGGAAGCATGAAGCGGTAGGCACCCTTGGTCAGATTGGCGCGGATCTGTTCGTAAACGCCGTTATAATCGGCGTTTTCGCGGTCCATTTTATTGATGAAGAAAATGGTCGACGTTTCGAATTCCTGCGCGAACTCCCATGCTTTTTCCGTCTGCACTTCAATGCCGTCGACCGCGCTCACGACCATCACGGCGGAGCCGGCGACGCGCAGCGAACCGCGCAGGTCGCCAATGAAGTCGGCATAGCCGGGAACGTCAAGAACAAAGACTTTTTTGCCCTTGTAGTCGTAATTCAGGAGGGAGGTGCTTATGGAAATTTGGCGTTTCTGTTCTTCGGGCGTGTAATCCGAAACGGTGTTCCCGTTTTCCACGCTGCCGCGGCGGGTCGTGACGCCGGCGTCAAAGAGCAACGCTTCCGCAAGCGAAGTTTTGCCTGCGCTTCCGTGAGCAACAATCGCGATACTTCTGATGTCTTCCGTTTTCATTCCCATATCTCTTGCCAACCTCCTCGATGATTTCGACGATGACGCAGACTCTTGTTTAAGTTTTTCTATACTCCCGTATTTTAACAGATTTATTCAAACATAACACTACTTCCCCGCAAGAAACTCGTTCAAAGCTTTCAAAACTTCGTCCGGTTTCGCCTGTCCGCGGCTCTCCTTCATGACCAGCCCCATGAGGAACTTGAGCTTCTTGTCTTTCTTGTCTTGGCCGGAACGGATCACCCCGACAACGTCGGCGTTGGCGCCGGCGACCGCGGCGACGATTTCCCGCAGCCTGTCGCCGCCTACCGCGCCGATCTGGATGCCGCAGGCCTGGATGGCCTGTTCGAGCGTCATTTCGCTGCCGGCGAGTTTCTCGAAAACGTCTTTCGCGGCCGTCGTGGAGATCTTTGTGCCGTCGACAAGCTTGATCAGCTCGGCCAAAGTTTCGGCGCTCACCGGGGCGTCGGAGATCTCCCGACCCCGCTCTTTCAGCGCTCTCATCAGGTCGGTCCGCACCCAGTTCGAAGATCTGACCGGCTCGCCGCCGGCCTTCACGACGTCCTCGTAATACGCGGCGACTTCGGGCGTCTCCGTCAGCACCAGCACATCTTCCGCAGGCAGTTTGTACTGCGCGAGGAACCGCTCGCGCTTGGCGTCGGGAAGCTCCGGCATGGCGGCTTTGACGCCTTCGATATACTCGTCGTCAAGCAGCAGCGGCGGCAGATCCGGCTCAGGGAAATAACGGTAGTCGTTGGACTCTTCCTTGCTGCGCGACGGCGTCGTGATGCCGTCGGCGTCGTCCCAGTTGCGGGTCTCCTGAGCGATCCGTTCGCTGCGGGCGAGCAGGTCGCGCTGGCGCAGCGTCTCGTATTCCAGGGCCCGTTCCAGCGCCTTGAGAGAGTTCATGTTTTTGACTTCGACGCGGCTGCCCCAGCGGCCGTCGGAAACTTTCTGCGAGATGTTCGCGTCGACGCGCATGGATCCCTTTTCCATGTCGCCGTCGGAAATGCCCAGATAGCGCACCAGCTGGCGCATCGCCGACACGTACTCGCGGGCTTCGCGCGGCGAAGCGATGTCGGGCTCGGACACCACTTCGGCAAGCGGCACGCCGCCGCGGTTGTAATCGACGAAAGACTGGCTGGAGCCGACAATCCGTCCGTCGGCTGCGACGTGAACGAGTTTGCCGGCGTCTTCTTCAAGGTGGAGCCGCGTGATGCCGATGCGGCGAAGCTGTCCGTCGTCGCCGGTGATGGTCAGATAACCGTTTTCGGCGAGCGGCACGTAGTATTCGGTGATCTGATACGCCTTGGGAAGGTCGGCGTAGAAATAGTTCTTGCGATCGAAGCGCGTCAGTTTGTTGATCTTGCAGTGCAGCGCCAAACCGCCGCGCACGCCGAACTCGACGACTTTCCCGTTGAGAACCGGCAGAGCGCCCGGCTGTCCGGTGCAGACCGGACAGATGTGTGAGTTCGGCGTCGCGCCGATGTAATCGGTCGAGCAATTGCAGAAAATCTTCGTCTTCGTGTTGAGCTGGATATGGATTTCCAGCCCGATGACGGTCGTAAACTCAAGAGCCATTAGCGGACACCTCCCTCGGCGATGCTGCCTTCCGATTTTTTGCCGAGCGCGGCGGCCATGTCGAGAATCATCGCATCGGACCAGCGCGGGCCGATCAGCTGCATCCCCAGCGGCAGTCCCGCGGACGAAAAGCCGGCGTTGAAAGAAATGCCGGGCAGGCCGGCCAGATTGACGGGGATCGTAAAAATATCCGCCATGTACATCGTCAGCGGCGCGCTCATCTCGCCCAGCTTGAAGGCGGGCGTCGGCGCAGTCGGCAGCAGGATGGCGTCAACTCGCTCAAAAGCTGCGGCGAATTCCTGCTTGACGACTTTGCGGACCTTTTGCGCCGTCAGATAATAGGCGTCGTAAAATCCTGAACTGAGCACGTAGGTGCCGGTCAGGATGCGGCGCTTCACTTCCGGGCCGAAACCTTCGCCGCGCGTTTTGACGTAGAGCTCGAGCAGCGACTTGGCCTCTTTATGAGCGGCGCCGTAGCGCACGCCGTCGTAACGGGCGAGATTGGAGCTTGCCTCCGCGGGGGCGAGGATATAATAGCAGGCCAATCCGTACTCAAGCGCTTTCGGCAGAGCGACTTCGACGATTTCCGCCCCCAGGCGGCGGCACTCTGCGATTTGTCCGTCCAGTGCCGCCTGCAGATCGGCCGTCAGCTTGCTGTCGACAAGTTTCGCAAGCACGCCGATCTTCTTCCCGCGCAACGGCGCGTCGCTGAGATCGAAACGGGGCGCGGGCCGGTCTTCGCTGGTCGAGTCGCAGGGATCGAACGCGCAGATCGCCGAGAGGATCAGTCTGAGGTCTTCGGCGGTTCGCGCAAAAGGGCCGATCTGGTCGAGCGACGAGGCGAAAGCGACCAGCCCGTAACGGCTCACCTGCCCGTAAGTCGGCTTCATGCCGTAGATCCCGCAGAACGAAGCGGGCTGGCGGATCGAACCGCCGGTGTCGCTGCCGAGGGACAACGGCGCATAGCCGGCGGCGACGGCGGCGGCGCTGCCGCCGGAACTGCCGCCCGGAACGCGGCCGACGTCCCAGGGGTTCATCGTCGGGCCGAAAGCAGAGTTCTCCGTGGAACCTCCCATGGCGAACTCGTCGCAGTTGGTTTTGCCGAGAATGACGGCTCCTTCGGCCTTGAGCATCTTCACGACGGTGGCGTCGTAAGGCGGCGTCCAGCCGGCGAGGATTTTGCTGGCGCAGGTGGTCGGCATGTCGCTGGTGCAGATGTTGTCTTTGAGAACGACGGGCACGCCCATCAGGCACCCCGGAACGCGGCCTTTCTCAATGGCGGCGTCGACGGCGGCGGCCGATTCGAGCGCGGAATCCGTCGCGATATGAAGCATGGCGTGAATGTGGGGTTCCATTTTCCGCATGCGCTCCAGGCACGACCGCACGACATCTCCACACTTGAACCGGCGCGCTTTCAGTCCCGCGACGATTTCCGCGGCGCTCAGTCTGTACAGTTCCATCACTTGTCGCCTCCAATGCGGGGGACTCTGATGAAGTCGCCCTCGCGCGATGGCGACTGGTTCAGGATCGCTTCTCTCCGGTCGTTCTCCTCCACCTCGTCGTCGCGAAGGCGGACCGGCCGGGTATCTTCCATCGTGAACGGATCGACGGCGCGAAGATCGAGCTCCTCGAGTTTGGAAAAGTAATCGAGAATGCCGTTGAAGTGCTCCGACAGCGAATCGAGCTCTTCAGGGGCGATCTCCAGGCGGGCAAGCTTGCCGATCTTCAGGACTTCTTCTTTGGACAGTCTAGGCATCGTTTGTTCCTCCAGGCATGTGCTGCGATAAATTATCGATCATTGCGAAAAATTCCTCTTCGTTCAGGGTCGGCACGTTCAGGCGGAGCGCTTTTTCGGCCTTGCCGCCCGGCGCTTCGCCGACGACGACATAAGACGTTTTTTTGCTCACGGAAGCGACGCTTTTCCCCCCGCGCTGCGCCACGAGTTCCTGCGCCTGCGTCCTGGACATACGCGAAAGCTCCCCCGTAAAGACGAACGTCTTGCCGGCCAGCGGCCCTATTGGCGCTTCGGGCGCCGTTTCGCTCCGCATGGATACTCCGGCTTCGCGCAGTCCGTCGATAAGGCGCCGGTTATGCTCTTCGCCGAAAAAAGTTTTGATCGAACGGGCAATCACCGGCCCCACGCCCTCGACGGCGGCGAGCCGTTCTTCGTCGGCGGCGGCGATCTCATCGAGCGACGAAAAGCGTTTCGCCAGCTCCGCCGCGACTCCCGCGCCGACTTCCCGGATCCCCAGCGCCGTGATCAAAAATTTCAGCGGCCGCTCTTTGGATTTTGCGATGGCCTGGATCAGTTTCCCCGCGGATTTTTCTCCCATGCGGTCCAGACGGACAAGCGGCTCGACGCGCAAGGCGTACAGATCGCCGAAACTCTTGACCAGCCCGCTCTGGACGAGCTGCTCCGCCAGACGGTCGCCGATTCCCCGGATGTCCATGCCCTGCCGGGAGGCGAAATGGATCAGCCCTTGGGTCAGCTGCGCCGGACAGGACCTGTTGGGACAGCGCAGCGCCACTTCGCCGGGAAGCCTGGCCACGGCCGCTCCGCACACGGGACACGCTGCGGGCATTGTGAAAGATTCCTCTGTGCCCGTGCGGCTGGCGGTGTCGACGCGGACGATCTCGGGAATGATCTCGCCGGCTTTGCGAACCCATACCTGATCGCCGACGCGGATGTCCTTGCGCTGGATCTCCTCGTCGTTGTGGAGGCTGGCGCGCTTCACGACCGTTCCCGAGATCAAGACAGGAGTCAGATTCGCCACCGGCGTGAGCACGCCCGTGCGGCCGAGGGAAATCTCTATGCTCTCGAGCTTCGTTTTTCGCTCTTCCGGCGGATATTTGTAGGCCACGGCCCAGCGAGGCGTTTTGACGTTGTTTCCCAGGATCTTCCAGTATTCCGTCGGATCGGCCTTGAACACGGCGCCGTCCGTCGCGTAGGGCAGACTGAAACGTTCGCCGCTCCATCGCTCCAGGAAATCGAGGACCTCGGCTTCCGTCCCGGCCCGGCTCCAGGCTTTCTGCACGGGAAGCCCGCGGACTTTCAGCCATTCGAGGACTTCCGATTGGCTGTGCAGGCCGTAGGATTCCGCATCCTGCACGTAGTAGGTGAAAAGGCGCAGATTCCGTTTAGCGGCGACCGCCGTGTCAAGCTGTCGCAGGCTGCCCGCCGCCGCGTTGCGGGGATTGGCGAAAAGCGGTAGCCCCGCTTCTTCCCTTGCGGCGTTCAGTTGGGCGAATCCCTCTTTGCTCATGTACACTTCGCCGCGCAGCTCCAGACGCCCGGGGACATCGCCGAGGAGGCGAAGCGGCAGGTCTTTGACCGTTTTCAGATTTTCCGTGACGTTCTCGCCGACGATACCGTCGCCGCGGGTGGACGCCTGAACGAATTTGCCGTCCTCAAAGATCAAAGACACCGCCAGGCCGTCGATCTTCAATTCGCAGCACCAGGGGATCCACGGCTGACCGACGCCTTCCGCCGCCCGCTGCAGCCAGTCGTGAAGCTCTTCCTTCGAGAAAACGTCTTCGAGGCTGAGCATCGGTTTGGCGTGCGCAACTTTTTCGAACGCCTCCAGCACCGCGCCGCCGACGCGCTTCGACGGAGAGTCGTCGCGGATCAGGTCGGGATGTTCTTTTTCGAACTGAAGCATCTCGCGCATCAGCGCGTCGTATTCGTCGTCCTCGATTTCCGGAGCGTCCAGAACGTAATAGAGGCGTCCATGACGATTCAATTCGTCGACGAGCCAATGATAGCGGTCCAGTTTTTCCTGTTCCACGCAGAACACCACCCCTGTAACATTGCCAGCGGCGAAAAAAGCCACTGCCCGAGCGATCTTCCTGACTTCATGAAGCGAAGCGGGACAGACGCTCATTATGTATGCAGAACATTTATAAATTCTAACCCCAAAATGCTTTTCCAGCAAGGGAGCCCCGCCGTTCGAATGCGGAGGATGATAAATCATCAAGAATGAGTATAAAAGAAACCGCCGGAGCTGCGAGCTCCGACGGTCTGCGTTGTCCCTGGGATTTTATGCGCCGATTCCCTGTGGGCCGGTACCTTTTCTGATAGGAATCTCGTTTCTCCGTTGCTGATCTCTGCATCATAATGAACAAAGAGACGCCCCTTCAATTTAACTCTCCGAAAAATCTGTGTCGAGAGCAGTAATGACTGTATATTCCGGATACATTTCTCGAACCTCGTCGGTAATCTCGCGATAAAGCGCCGCTCTGTCTTTTGCGTCAAAACTTACGACCATATCGAAACGGATCACCCTCCGTTCCCTGTCTGCGTAAAATGCATGCATCTGCATAACATGTTCATGCGCCATGACTTTCTTTCTGATTTTGTCCCGCATTGCGGCGGCTTCCAGATCTTTTGTGTTGTAGGAATAAACATCGATTGCCGTAAGGTATACATGATTTTTCGCGAAGACTTCAGCTGTGATTTTCCGCGTCAAAACATCCAACTCAGCGGCGGTCAGCGTGTCGGGGACCTCGATATGGACGGAGCCGCTGTAGGCGCTTGGCCCGTAATTATTCAGGACCAGATCATAAGCTCCACGAACTTCCGGAAAAGACGAGACCGTCTCTTTGACTCCTTTTGCAAGTTCGGCATCCACCCGTTCGCCAAGAGTTTCGGACACCGTGTTCCTCAACATCTCCAAGCCGGACTTGATAATGACAATAGAGATGATTGCTCCAAGCCAGGATTCCAACGACACGCGAAAGGTCATAAAAACGACTGCCGCCGCCAGCGTCGAAGCGGAAATGACGGAATCCAGCCTGGCATCCTCTCCGGAGTTGACAAGCGAATCCGAGTTCACCTTCCGGCCGGTCTTCTTGACAAAATGTCCAAGCACGATTTTGACAAGGACGCCTACCGCGACAATCACCAAAGATGTCGCAGAATATTCCGGTGTTTCCGGGTGCACGATTTTCTTTGCCGATTCCGCAAAAGAGGTGATGCCGGCGTAGAAGACGATGATGGAAATGATCATGGCGCTCAGATATTCGATCCGTCCGTATCCAAACGGATGCTTGCGGTCTGCCGGCTTTGCCGCCAATTTTGTGCCGATGATCGTGATCAGCGAAGAGGCCGCATCGCTGATATTATTGACGGCATCCATCGTGATGGCAATCGAGCCGGTCATCACAGCGATCACCGCCTTGAATGCGGCCAACACGACATTCGCAAGAATTCCGATGATGCTGGTACGCACGATGATGCGATTCCTTGACACCGCTTTTTCTATCTCTGCCGATGACATATTCGCACGTTCGGCTTCTTTCATTTTAATTGCCAGCATTAATGTTTCCCTTCTTTGCCTGTGATGAGTTTTTATCTTAAGTTTACGATCGAAACGGTTCTTCGAAATGCATGCCGACAGATACGCGAAGGTGCATGTGCTGCCTGCCCCTTCGCGTATCTGTCGTGTTATCCTTTATTCTCAGAATCCTTGGACGGCTGCTGATTCTCCACGGGTTTCATCGTCGGGAAGAAGATGACGTCGCGGATCGATCGGCAGTTGGTGAGGAACATGACGACGCGGTCCATGCCGATCCCCAGCCCGCCGGTCGGCGGCAGCCCCTGTTCCAGCGCTTCGACAAAATCCTCGTCGAAAGGATGCGTTTCGTCCTCTCCTTCGGTCTTTTTCTGCGCCTGATCGAGAAAACGGTTTTTCTGGTCGATGGGGTCGTTCAGCTCGCTGTAGCCGTTGCTGAGTTCCTTGCCGCAGCAGAACAGCTCGAAGCGGTGGGTGTAGTCGGGGTGCTCGGGGTCCTTCTTCGACAGCGGCGAGATCTCGACGGGATGTCCCATCACGAACGTCGGCTGCACGAGCTTCTCTTCGACAAACTCCTCCATGAACATGGTGAGGATCTTGAAGCGCGATTCGTGCCCCGTGATCTCGATCTTGTTCTGGCGGGCGGCGTCGCGGGCTTCTTCGTCGGTGATGGCGGCGAAATCGACGCCGCAGGTCTCTTTCACCAACTCCACCATCGTGGCGCGGCGGAACGGCTTGGCAAAATCCAGCGCGACGCCGTTTCGTTCGATGACCGGCGTGCCGTTGGCGGCGATGCAGGACTCGCGGATCAGTTCTTCGGTCAGATCCATCATGTCGACGTAATCCGCATAGGGCCAGTAAACTTCCATCATCGTGAATTCCGGATTGTGCGTCAGGTCCATGCCTTCGTTGCGGAAGTCCTTGCTGATCTCGTACACGCGCCCCATCATGCCGACGACGAGCCGCTTCAGGTAGAGCTCCGTGGCGATGCGCAGGTACATGTTGGCGCCCAGCGCGTTGTGATAGGTGATGAAAGGACGCGCGTTGGCGCCGCCGGCAAGGTAAGAAAGCACCGGCGTCTCGACTTCCAGCGTGCCGTGCTTCTCGAGGACGGCACGGAAGGTGGAGATGATCTTCGCCCTTTTTCTGAAAACTTCGCGCGCTTCCGGATTGACGATCAGATCGAGATACCGCTTGCGGTAACGAATCTCGAGATCCGTCAGGCCGTGCCACTTCTCGGGCAGGGGACGGAGCGCCTTGGTCAGCAGGCGGAACCGCTCGACGGCGACCGTCAGCTCGCCGCGCTGCGTGCGGAACGGATGTCCGACGAGGCCGATGATGTCGCCGGAATCGAGCCACTTCTTGAAGAAAGTGTAGTCTTTCTCGCCCAGCGTGTCGTAGCGGAAATAAAGCTGAATCGTTCCCGTCTCGTCCTGCATGTTGACAAACGCTGCCTTGCCTTGGCGGCGCAGCGTCATCAGGCGTCCGGCCATGGAAAATTTCGTCTCGGGGACGGCTTCTTCCGCCTTGAGATAATCGAAATCTTTCCGCACCTGCGCGACGGTGTGATCGACGTTCCACTTTTCGTTTTCGAAAGGATTATAGCCTTCCTCTTCGCGAAGTCGTCTCAGCTTGTCGACGCGTTGTCTGAGAATTTCCGTTTCCTGAGTGCCGGCTGCAATTTCCGCCATTTTACATGAATCCCCTTTCAAAATATGAGCGCCAGCCGCGGAGGAGCCCGTACGCAGAATCCCAGTCTTTCGCGCTGGCCAGCGCGCGTTTGAACTCCGCGGTCCCCGCCCTGCCCCTGAAAAATCCGGAAAGAAAACGCCTCAAGAGCACAAGAGCCGCGCGCTCGCCATGAAGCCGACAGAGATCGTCCGCAAAGCCAATAAGGATTTCCGCGCGTTCTTCCAGCGAAGGATCGCCGTGTGACATTCGAACATTATAACCCAAAACCTGCAAAGCGTGCACGACCATAAAAGGATCCGCGATCGCGCCGCGGGCGCAGAGCACCGCCGCGCAGCCGTTGTCGAGATAGAACGCGACGTCGGCGGGGGCGTAAACGTCCCCCGAAGCGGTGATTTTGCCTTCGAAGCGCCGCGCCGCGCGGACGACTTCGCGTTTATCGGCTTTCCCCTCGTACCGCTGCTGGGGCGTGCGTCCATGGATCGTCACGTTGTCGGCCCCGGCCGCAAGCAAACCCTCGGCGAACTGCAGCGTATCCAAACGATATTCGCGGCCGTCCGGAACGATCTTGCGGATCTTGGGCCAGACGGGCAGGCCGAATTTTTTCAGCGCGCGCACCATCGCGAAGGCGACGTCGGGATTTTGCAGCAGACGGCTGCCGGCGCCCTTTTTGTGTACCTTCGGCATCGGACAAGCCATGTTGATGCTGAACGCGGCGTACGAGCGACTTTGCAAACACCGCTCCGCCGAGCGGCACAGACTGTCCGCGTCGCCCGTAAAAAGCTGCAGTACGAGCGGCTTTTCATCGTCGGTACATTCCGTCATCCGCCAGGTCTTCGTTCCGGCGTAAAGGAGCCCCGCGCTGCTGATCATCTCCGTATGGGTCACAGCGGCCCCCAGGCGGCGGAAAAGCCGCCGCACCGCCGCAATGCTGACGCCAGCCAAAGGCGCAAAAAACACGGGGTTCTCGACTTCCACCCCGCCGATCGTGAGTTTCGTTTCCATAAAGTCCTCTCAGGCAATTTTTCTAAAAGATGACGGCGATCAACGCTCCGCAGCCTCCCAGCAGGACGGCCCGCCGGAGGGAAACTTTTCCCGCCAGAGCGACGAGAAAAAACAAAACGCCCGTGCACAGCCAGGCGGAGAAAAAATGGACCGGAAGCGCCTGCGGCAGCCATTCGACCCATTGATCGGCCGCCAGCGCCCAGATCTGCATCAGCTTTTCCGCCGGCCAAGCCAGCCATAAAAGATGGATCCCCAAAATACAAGGGATCGCCGCGACGAGCACGGCGAAAAGGATCACGGCAAACAGCGCGGAAGCCATGGCGTTGATCGGCAGGGACGACAGGTAAATGCCTCCGGCCAGCGGCGCGATCAGCGGCGACGTCAAGATCCACATGACAAGCGGAGAAAAAAAGACGAGCAGCGACGATCTGGATTTTTCCAAAGCCGTCACGGCGATCGCGGCGATAACGGACAATCGCCAGCCGAGATCGAAGAAGCACCACGGATTCCACAGGAGCATAGCGATCCCGGCGACGCCGATCGCATTCAGGGCATGGGAGGGGTGCCCCCAGTAAAGCCCGAGCATGCCGATCTGCACCATCAAAGAGGCGCGCACGGCGCTCATCGACGCTCCGCTGGTGAGGCAATATCCCCACAGGAGCAAAGAGCACCAAAAAAGCCCGCGCCGCCCGCTGCCGAAGATCAGACAGCCGAGTATCAGGGCCAGCCCGACGTGCCATCCCGAAACGGCCAAGATGTGGCTGATTCCCCATCGTCTGTAGTCTTCGCGGAGGTCGGCGTCCCGATCGCCGAGAAGGATGGCGGCCGCCAGAGCGCGCGTGTTGCGCGGCAGCGTTTCGAGCTGCGTCCTTAAATACTGGCGGAAGCTGTGACTCGAAAGGCTTTTGCCCCGTTTTTCGACGCGCGCGGCCCGGCGCAGTTCGCCCTGCACGCCGCGGGCCATCCAGTACTGCCGCGGGGAAAAGGAACTTCTCAAAGAGCCGTTCCGGAGCGGAACGACGGAAGCTTCCAGCGAAAGTTCGTCGCCTTCTTCGACGTCCTGCAGTCCTTTGCCGACGGCGAGAAGCCAGCCGGCGCCGCGCTCGTCGGTCACCCGAAGCACTTCGCGCTCTCCCCACTGCCGCCGCTCCGCCACAAGGAAACGGCCGGAAACGGCTTTTACGGGCGTTGTTCCTTCTTCGAGCCGCGACTGCAGGAACACGGAGAAAACGCCCGACAGCGCAACGAACGCCAGCGCGAAAGAAAACTTGCGCGCGTACCAGCGCTCTTCCGAAAGCAGCATTTCCGCGCCGAGCGCGCAGGCGGAAAGGAAAATCGCCAGCCATAAAGGGAGCCCGCGTTCCGCCGCCGCCAGCGAGAGCGCGCAGCTTTGCAGCAGCAGAAGCGCGGGAATCTCGTTCAACAGGGAATCCATGCGGCATCAAAACCGAAGCAGCGTCTGCATGTGGCTCAGTTTGCCTTTGCCGATGCCGGAAACTTCCAGCAGCGCCTCGGCGGAATGAAAAGGCCCGTGGGTCTGGCGGTATTCTATGATTTTCCGGGCCGTGGACGGGCCGACGCCGGGAAGCGCGCACAGATCTTCCTCCGTCGCCGTGTTGACGTAAACGTACTGCGTTTCGTTTTCCCGTCCCCTGTTTTGAGAAGAGTTGCTTTTTGCGCGGGGCTGAGGCGCGAGCGCGGCGGCTTTGACGTGAACATGCGCGCCGTCGCGTACCGGAGCGGCCAAATTGACCTGCGACTGATCGGCGTCGAAGCGGAAACCGCCGGCCGCTTCCACGAGCTGGAAGACCCGCGCGTCCGATGAGATGGGATAAACGCCCGGACGGGAAACGGCGCCGGTGATATAAGCGTAGTGCTCGGAGGAAGACGAAGCGGGCAGCTTGTAAGACGGCGACTGAAGCCACAGGGCGGGCCCCGCGACCGTCGTCGGCGCTTCGTCCCGCCAGCTTCCCTTGAAAATTTGCACCGCGGCGCCGGCGCAGCCTATGCAGAATATGGCTCCGGCGACGCACAAAGAAATTTTCGTCCGACTCTCCACAGGCGGCTCCCCTCCCTGATTCTAAAGAATTCTCCCCTTCAGCGACCAGCTGTCGGCGGCGGTCACTTCCACGTCGGCGAACGTCCCGATCACGCTTTCGGCGCCTTCGAAAAGGATCACTTTGTCGGCCGGATTCCGCCCCTGCAGGAGATTCCCTTTCAGCGCCTTGCCGTCGACCAGTACGCGGTAGCGCCGCCCGATCAGTTTTTCGTTGATGTCTCTGGCGATTTCCGTCTGCAGTCGATTGACCTCGTTCAAGCGCCGATTTTTCACGCTTTCGGGGATCTGTTCCCTCATCGCGGCCGCCGGCGTCCCCTGCCGGCGCGAATAGGCCGCCGTGTGGACCTGATCGAAGCGGAACCGCTTCAGCGCCGCCACGGAACAGGCGAAGTCCTCGTCCGTCTCGCCGGGAAAACCCACGATCAGATCGGACGTCAGACCGACTTCGGGCAGGCCGCGGCGGATGCAGTCGACGACTTCGGCATACTCCTCCACCGTGTAGCGCCGGTTCATCGCTTTCAGGATCCGGTCGCTGCCCGCCTGGATCGGCAGATTGATCGCGGGGCAGATATTGGAGTTTCCCGCGATCGCGTCGACCACGTCTTTCGTGAAATCCGTCGGATAAGAAGTCATGAAGCGCAGACGCTCCAGGCCCGCGATATGGGCGACGTCGTTCAGCAAATCGGCGAAGCTGTAACGGTCGAGATCTCTTCCGTAGGTGTCGACGTTTTGCCCGAGCAGGCAGATTTCTTTGACTCCCCCTTCGACAAGCTGCTTCACTTCGTCCATGATCTCCCGGGGACTGCGGGAAGCGAATCGCCCGCGCACGTAAGGGACGATGCAGTAGGTGCAGAAATTGTCGCAGCCGTGCGAGATCATCACCGAAGCTTTCCAGGGAAATTGGCGCTCCAGCGGGGCAAAGCGCAGTTCGTGCAGTTCGCGGGGATCGTCGTCGAGCAAAACGACTTTCTCGTCGCCCGACAAGGCCGTTTCCAAAGCGTCGGGCACCAGGCCGATGTGCCGGGGACCGGAAACGACCCGGACCCACGGATAACGTCTGGACATATCGACGCCCACGTTTTGGGCGATGCAGCCCGTCATGGCGACGACGGGACGCCCCTCTTTGCGCCAGCGTTCTTCGTAATGGCCCAATTCGCTCCAGACTTTATGCTCGGCCTTGTCGCGGATGCTGCAGCCGACGAAGACGATCGCGTCGGCGCCTTCTTCCGCAGTTTCGTAAGCTCCGCGCGCGACGAGCGCCGTCCTGATTTTGTCGGCGTCGTACTGATTCATTTGACACCCGTAAACTTTCATCGCAAAACCGTACACTGAAAAAACCTCCACGAGCACATTTCAGAATAATTCTTTGTCAATTATACCCGAACGGGGCACGAAATAAAGCGCCATACGAAAAGAACGGCGTTTTTCCGCCGCGCCTCGTCCGACCGGCGAACAGAACGGCACAAAAAAGAGACTCTCGAGGGAGATGAACTCGAGAGTCTCTTTATTATCTTACGACGAACCTGAAATCATTCGGCCGCTTCGAACTGATCCTTGCCTACGCCGCAGACGGGGCAGACGAAGTCCTCGGGAAGATCTTCGAAGGCCGTGCCGGGCGCGATGCCGTTATCGGGATCGCCCGCCGCCGGATCGTATTCCCACCCACACACAGAACACACATACTTTTTCATGTTTTTTCCTCCCCCATATCGTATCTGTAAAACACTACCGAAATTCTATCATATAAATTTTCCGTCCGCCACCGCGACGACGATGATTCAAGTTTGTTAATCACAGCGGCAGGCGAACGAACTCCTGCGGTAAATTGGCGGAAAGGCGGCGCGCCCCGTCTTCCGTAATCAGGTAATCGTCTTCGATGCGCAGGCCGCCCCGATCGGGAATGTAAATCCCCGGCTCGACCGTGATCACGTCGCCGCACCGGAGCGTTCCCTGGTACAGCGGCGAAAGGCGCGGCGCTTCATGGATTTCCAGGCCGAAGCTGTGTCCCAGCCCATGCCCGAAATACGCTCCGTAGCCGGCGTCGGCGATGACCTTGGCGGCGGCCGCATGCACGTCGCACCCGCGCGCGCCCGGCTTCAGCAGCGCCGCGGAATCCCGGTGGGCTTTCAGGAGAACTTCATGAATCTCCAGAAACTCGGCGTCTTTGGGCGCGCCCAGAGAAAAGTTCCGCGTCAGGTCCGACATATAGGCGCCGAAGATCGCGCCGTAATCGACGGTGACCTGATCGCCCAGCTCCATTTTTTTCGAGCTGGCCACGCCGTGCGGCATGGCGCTGCGAACGCCGGAAGCGACGATCATGTCGCTTTTGTGCCACACTCCTTCGCCGTCGTGCCGGGCGATGTTCAATTCGAGCAACTTGGCGAATTCTTTTTCTCTCATGCCCGGCCTGACCAGCGGCAGCGTTTCCAGATACGCGGCGGAGGCGATGTCGGCCGCCCTGGCGATCAATTCGATTTCACGAGCGTCTTTGTGGCGGCGCTGCTCGGCCATGGCCGCCGAAAAATCGCGCCATTCGACGGAGAACTCGCTCAATGCCAGATAGGTCTGCGCGCAGAGCATGGCGCCGTCGTAGCCGCAGCGGCGGATTTTCAGTTCGTCGAGAAGGCGTCCGGCCGTCGCGACCTGGCTCTCCCCCGTCTTCACCGCGCGGATCTCGAAAGGCGACTGCTGCGCGGCCTGCGTCAGATAGCGCGAATCCGTGGCAAGGACCGCCCGCTCCTGCGTCACCGCGACGACGGCGGACGAGCCGTGAAAGCCGCTGTAATAAAACAGATTCTCCCAGCCGCTCGACTCGGAATCGATCAAAAGCAAAGCGTCGAGTTTTTCTTCCAGCAATTTCTTTCTCAGACCGACCAGACGGTTCTCCATGTAACTCTCAAGAGGCATACGATCTTCACACTCCTAAAAACGGTGAGGGCGCCCCATGCTGTAACGGCACCCGCAGTAATTTTGCCGGTAAAGCCCCAGCCGCTTGCATTCTTGAACGGAGAAGAGCTGCCCGTTCTTCTTCCTCCAGATTCGCCCTTCCCAGTTCAGCGCGTAACGGCCGGCAAGTTCCGCGCCCCAGAGGTTGATCAGGTCGGGGTGTTTCTGCGGGCTCAGCGTCAGGCTGGTGCAAAGCGTCGACAAGGAAAGCTCGGCCGCCTTTTTCGCGGCGCTTTCCAGCTGCAGGCGCATGCAGCGCTCGCAGCGGCGTCCGCCTTCGCTTTCATTCTCAAGGCCGTCCGTACGGCGGTCCCATTCGGAAGTGTCGTAAGGGCGGACGATCAGCGGGACGCAATACGCCGCCGCCAGTTTTTGCAAAGCTTCCAGCCGCCGCTGCCATTCATCGTAGGGATGGATGTTGCCGCCGTAAAAATAAAGCGCAACGTTCCACTTTTCCGCGGTCAGAGCGTGGACACCGGTCGTCGCGCAGGGACCGCAGCAGGCGTGGAACAGTAATTTTCCTTCCATCGAGAGCTCTTAGCGCGCGACTTTTTTCAGATCTTCAAGAGCCGCTGCGATGGCGTCCGCAGAAAGCCCCATGGCGGCGTACACTTCTTCGCTTGGGCCGGAATCGCCGTAGCGATGCACCCCCAAACGGCGCGCGGCGGCGCGCAGGCCAAGCTCTTCGGCGCGGGCCAGCCAGAGACTGCCCATGCCGCTGTTGACGTTGTGGTCCTCCACTGTGAGGACGGTTCCGGTCTGGAACGCCTCGGTCAGCGCGCTCTCGTCGATCTCCAGCGGACAGGAGACGGCGTACACCGACGTTTCGACGCCTTTCTCGGCAAGCAGCCCCGCGGCCTGAACGGCGCGCCCGGCCATCGCTCCCAGCGCCAGGATGGCGGCGTCTTTGCCCTCGCGGACCTTGACGGCTTCGCCGTACGTGAAATCGCGTGCCAGCAGCGGCTTGCCGTTCGCGCAGAGCGTCGGCAGCTTGCTGCGCCCCATCGCCAGGCAGATGTTTCCCGGCGTTTTCAGCGCCCAGCGCGTCGCGCGGTCCGTCTGATTCGGGTCGGCGGGGACAACCAGCTTCCAGTTGAAGAAGTTCGACATCAGCGAAACGTAATCGATGCACTGATGCGTCATGCCGTCTTCGCCGACGTCGAGTCCCACGTGGGTGAGGACGAGCTTTTCGTTCGCGTGGTTGACGTCGTTCATGCGCTGCTGGTTGTAGGCTTCCGCCAGGCCGAAAACGCCGAAGTCCGCCCAGACGGACACAACGCCGCCGGCGGACGCCGCGCCGGCGGCCGTGGCCGTGTTGTTCTCCTGAATGCCGCACTGGATGAAGCTGTCCGGGCATTTTTTCGCGAATTCGCCGGTCTTGACGGAACCGGCGAGATCGCAGTCGAAAACGAGCACGGGAGTGCGCCCGGCCTTTTTGTAGTTGAGCTGCCCGACTTCGGCCAGCGCCGAGCCGAAGGCCGAACGGTTGTCCGTCGTGTCGGCTGGGCCGTAGACCTTCGGCGCGCCCAGATCGAGCGCCGCTCCAAGCGGTTCGAGGGCGCGCGCGGCGCTGAACTTCGCTTTTTTGTGTTCCGCGGCCAACGCGACGAGATCCGGCTGTCCCAGCTCTTTCATCGCTTGCCGGTAGAGGTCGCCCGAAGCGGCTTTGCCGTGATAGTCGGGCTTGTCCTCCATGAAGGAGACTCCCTTTCCCATGGTCGTCCGGCAGAGCACTGCGACCGGCCGCCCGGCGGCGCGCGCCGTCTTCAAAGCGGCATAAAGCGCCGCGAACGAATCGCCGTCGCACAGGATCGTCTGCCAGCCGTCGGCTTCCCAGAGCTCCTTGATGTGCGCAGGCATGACGTCGCCGCAGCGCCCGGAGATCTGGATGTCGTTCACGTCGATCAGCGCCGTCACGTTGGTCAGTTTGCGGGCCGCGATCAAGCGGCGAGCCTCGGCGATCTGCCCCTTCGGCTGCTCTCCGTCCCCCATCAGAACGTAGACGCGGCCGTCGTAGCCGCGTGCCTTTTGCGCCAGAGCGAATCCCGCTCCGGCGGACAGCCCCTGGCCGAGACAGCCCGATCCCCAGTCGACGCCGGGGACCATGCGCTCGACGTGCCCCTGAAAACGGCTGCCGGTCCGGCGAAATTCGTTCACGGCGTCGAACGCGTCCACAAAACCGTAATACGCCAGGGTCGCATACGCCGCGGCCGAGGTGTGACCGTGGCTGATTACGACAAAATCGCGGTCGAGCGAGTCGCAGTTTTGGGGCGTCACGTTCGCGGCGCCGTAAGCGGCCATGTACATTTTCATGCTGGAAAGCGCCCCCGCGGGGTGCCCGCTGTTGGCGCGGGCGACCATCGCCACCGCGAGCCCCTTGCAGACTTGCGCGGCTTTGTCCAGCTGTCGCTCTTCCGCCGGCGGCAGTTTCTTCCATTGAAAAGAATTCATTTTAACAGCCTTATCGAACACCATCGTTTTTACGCCTCCGCATGAAATTTTTCGATCATCGTTTTATAAAATCATTATAAGACAAAATTTTCCGTCGCCTCACACGATTTTCACATTCCGCGCGCCAAACTCCTTCAGGAGTATCAGCAAGCGCGCCCGCTGATCCCCCTGAAAGAAAACGGCGCTCTCTTCAAGCGCGGCGCCGCAGCCCAATCTCTGCTTAAGCTCCTTCACGAGGCGGGCGCTCCGTTCTCCCGGCGGCAGTCCGGCAAGCCGCGTGACGGTTTTTCCGCTCCTGCCCTTGCGTTCCAGGAAAAGTCTTAACGACGCCGTCTCAAGCGCGCTGACCGCCGCCGGTTCGGCGCCGGCGCAAGGCGTCTCTTTTGCGGATGGGCGGGCCGGTTCCCGCGGCAGCCCCATGGCGTCGGCGATCGTAAAGAGTTCGGAGTCCAGCCTGTCCGTGTCGATTTTCTTTTTGGAACTACGCAACTTCGTAACCTTCCTCGCGGCGTGTGACGATAAAATCTTCGCCTTCCTGAAACCGGACCGTCATCTGCGACCCCAGCGGCATCTCCAGCATCCGCCGGTAAACCGCCGCCGCCGAACGAGCGCCCTGCAGTTCGCTCTTAACAGCCGTATCGTACATCGCTTCGATCAATTTTCTGTCAAGCATTCTCTCTTCTCCAGACTTTAACCATATGAAAACGCGGGAACGTGTTTCACACGCTTGCAGTATAATGCACCGCACATTTTCTCTCAAGGCGGATTTTCCGTGAAACCGTCAGTCTGTCATGTGGTGCGTTTCGGAAATTTCGATATTGTTCTTTTCGCAGAGCTGCGCGATCTCGTTCTCACGGTCGCAGGGATAAGAACAGGCCAGTCCGCAGCTTGCGGAAATCTGGCGCGGCACGGGGATGATCCTCACGTCGAAGCCGGCGCTGCGGCATTGTTTCTCGAACATCAGGGCCATACTGGTGACGTCGAAGGTCGCAAGACATTTCATTATACAGAACTCCTTATAGATTATGAATTTATGCAAAGGTTTTATTCATGCGTTTTGATAATTTGACTTCCGGCTTTTTTCGAATATACTAAAGAACAAGAATAAGGTCAATGATAGTTATTTATAATGCGCCTTGTTCAAACTTCATTTCATCGCAGGAGGCGGTTGTCATTGAAAAACTTTGATTCTCTCATGGTGTCACGGTTGGGTCCCGTTATCGCGGGCCTTGCCGTGGGCATACTCGCGCCGATTCTCGTGCTTCTGGGGAACCCGGGCAATATGGGGATATGCGTTGCCTGCTTCGAGCGCGATATTGCCGGTGCTCTGGGCTTTCACAGGGCGGCGGTGGTCCAGTATATCCGCCCGGAGATCATCGGTCTGATTCTCGGCGCTTTCGGCTCCGCGCTGGCGTTCAAGGAGTTCAAGCCGCGCGCGGGATCGGCCCCCGCCGTGCGCTTTCTGCTCGGCATTTTCGCTTCCATCGGCGCGCTGATCTTTTTGGGCTGCCCCTGGAGAGCGTATCTCCGTCTGGCGGGCGGCGATTTCAACGCCCTTTACGGCATCGCCGGACTTTTGGCGGGGATTTTGATCGGCATTTATTTTATCAGTTCCAACTACAATTTGGGTAGAGCCTATCCCGCTCCGGCCGAAGCGAAATTATCCGGTTTGATGATGCCGCTGTTCGCGCTGGGGCTGCTGGCGCTGCTGCTGATCGCCCCCAAGCTGGGAGCCGAGGGGACGGGGCCGATTTTCTTCTCCGAAAAAGGCCCCGGCTCGATGCACGCGCCGTGGTATGTCAGCCTGGCCGTGATGCTTTTGGTCGGCTGGCTTGCGCAGCGCAGCCGGTTCTGCACGATCGGAGCGCTCAGGGATCTCGTTCTCGCCTGCGACGGCTACCTGTTCTGGGGCATTGTCGCCCTGCTCGTCGCCGCGTTCGGCATGAACTTCGTGCTGGGGAGCTTCAAGTCCGGGTTCGCGGGACAGCCCGTGGCTCATACCGACTCGCTCTGGAATTTCCTCGGCATGGTCCTGTCCGGCCTGTGCTTCACGCTCGCCGGAGGATGTCCCGGCCGTCAGCTGGTCATGGCCGGCGAGGGCGACGGCGATGCGGCTGTTTTCGTCTTTGGCATGATCGCGGGCGCGGCAGTGGCTCATAACTTCGGTCTTGCCAGCAGCGGCGCCGGGATCGGCGCTCATGCCCCGACCGCTTTCGTCATCGGCATGATTTTCTGTCTCTGCGTCGGTTTCGCGATGCGCAGGAAGGCTTAAGGAGGAGAAAAATGGTTGTTGATGCACGCGGACTTTCCTGTCCCCAGCCTGTCGTCGAAGCCAAAAAAGCGGCGGCGACGGGAGAAAAGGAGATCGAGATTTTTCTCGATAACCCGACGTCAATCACGAACGTTGCCCGTTTCATGACAAACCAGGGATATCGGCTCAAGACAAACGATATTCAGCCTGATCAATCGAACAGACTTGTCTTCGTCAAATAATTCAGAGACGATGTTTTAAAGAGAGGCGGCTCGACGCCGCCTCTTTTCATATTTACTTGATTTTGTCGTCCATCGTATTTTCGCAGGCCTCATTTCATGGCAAAAAAATCTCTTCTCACTGGAATATCACTGCAATTATAAAAACTGTGAATGTTCGTCGCGAAAGAGAAAGAGGCGATTTCAGCAAAAAACATAAAAACTTTCATCATCACTTGAGAAATCAAGGATCTTGGTTTTTATTGCGACATCTTGTATTATAATAGCGTCGGTTACAAGGCAAAGTCCTTGCAATAAATTTTCGCTCCACAAAATCCCTGAGGAGGTATTTTCAGTAATGTCCAGAGTTGCAATCAAAGGTTCCGCTTACTGCCTTGAGCATGTTCCCCAGCTGGGGCTTCACTACGGCAACACGCCCTACACGGCCGGCGAAGGCGAGAAAGAGTATCTCCAGGCTCTTCCCAAGCATCTTCAGACCTACGAACAAGCGAAGGGATACGCTCCCAACATGACGTACATCGGAGCCCTGCCCCTTGAGGATCTTGACGCGCAGCCGACGCCCATGTACCAGAACTACAATCTCGAAGCGCCCCGTTTCGGCAAATACGGCGAGATCATGCCCGAGGACGAGTTCCTCGGCCTGCTCGACATCTGCGACGTCTTCGACCTGATCTGGCTCGAAAAGGACTTTGCCGCCTCCGTCCGCGAAAAACTCTCCAAGCACGAGCTGATCACCGAATCCATCCTCGCCCGCCTCGAAGCCGGACACGATCGTGCCGAGATCGAGGAGCACCTCAAGAGCGGCGATCATACGCAAGTTCTGCCGCTTTATTTTGACGGCAAGGTCGTGGGCATGGCCCGTGCGGCGCACGCCGTGGACGACAATCTGTTTGCCCACGTTCTGCTCGAGAACCTTGCCAGCAAGGCCGGCTCCGTCCTCGCCTTGCTCCACCTGCTCCGCAACACTGGCCTGAAACCCGAAGAGGTCGATTTCGTGATCGAGTGCTCCGAGGAAGGCGCAGGCGACGCCTGCCAGCGCGCCGGCGGCAACTTCGCCAAGGCCATCGCCGAGATCGCCGGCTGCGTGAACGCCAGCGGCTGCGACGTGCGCGGTTTCTGCGCCGGCCCCGTCAACGCCATGATCAACGGCGCTTCCCAGGTCGCCGCGGGCGCCCGCAAGAACGTCGTCGTCCTGGCCGGCGGGGCGATCCCCAAGCTTTACATGAACAGCCGCGATCACGTCAAAAAGGATATGCCCGCTCTCGAAGACTGCCTCGGCTCGTTCGCAATCCTGATCACGCCCTGCGACGGCGTCAGCGCCGAAATGCGTCTGGACGTCCTCGGCAAGCACTCCGTCGGCGCGGGCGCCTCTCCTCAGGCCGTCACGCAGGCCCTGACCTGGGAGCCGCTTCAGAAGGCCGGACTGACCTTCGCCGACGTCGACAAGTTCGGCGCCGAGCTTCATATCCCCGAAATCACCGAACCCGCCGGCGCCGGCAACGTGCCGCTCGCCAACATCAAGATGATCGCCGCGCTGGCCGTCATGAAGAAGAGCATCGAGAAGAAGGACATGATGACCTTCGTCAAGGAGAAAGGGCTGCACGGCTTCGCTCACACTCAGGGACACATCCCCGCCGGCGCTCCTTTCATCGGCCCCGCCGCCGACTGGATCAAGGAAGGCAAGATCAACCGCGCCATGATCATCGGCAAGGGCAGCCTGTTCCTCGCCCGCCTGACCAACCTCGCCGACGGCGCTTCGTTCCTGCTTGAAAAGCCCGCGCCCGTGGCCGCGGCGGTCAGCAAGGACGACATCAAGAGCCTGCTGTTGGAGTCTCTTTCCGAAATCGCAGCAGACCTCAAGAAGTAAGGAGGCCTCCGTATGTCTGACGTTCGCAAGCTCATCGGTGAAGCTCTTTCCGAGATCATCGATTCCGCCGCTCACGGCGGCCCCCGCGTCCGCGTCGGCCTGCAGGCGAATGGCAGCGAGCACGGCTCCGAAGAAATCGCCAACGCCGCACGCCTCGCCCAGCGCCAGAATCCCAGCATCCAGGTCGTGATGATCGGTCCCAAGAAAGTCGAAGGTTTCGACGACCTCGAATGGATCGAAACCAACGATTGCGAGATCGACCTTGAAAAAGCCATGGACGACGCCATGGACAGCGGCAAGGTCGCCGGCATCGTCGCCATGCATCACCCCTTCCCCATGGGCGTGACCACGATCGGCCGCGTCTTTACGCCAGCCTGCGGGCGCGACATGATCGTCGCCTCCACCACCGGGACCAGCGCCATCAACCGCGTCGAGGCCATGATCCGCAACGCCGTCTACGGCATCGCCGTCGCCAAGTCCATCGGCAAGCAGAACCCCACCGTGGGCATTCTCAACGTCGAAGGCGCTCAGGTGGTTTTCAAGGCGCTGCGCAAGCTCAAGGAAAACGGCTACGACATCGCTTTCGGCGAGAGCAAACGCGCCGACGGCGGTTCCGTCCTGCGCGGCAACGACATTCTTCAGGGCGTCGTCGACGTGTGCGTCTGCGATACGCTGACCGGCAACGTGCTGATGAAGATGTTCTCCTCGTTCAGCACGGGCGGTTCCTACGAGGCGCTGGGCTGGGGCTACGGCCCTTCCGCCGGCGAAGGCTGGAAGCACGTCGTCAACATCATCTCGCGCGCTTCGGGCGCTCCCGTGATCGCCAACGCCGTCGCCTATTGCGGCGCCGCGGCGGCAGGCAAGCTTCCCGAACTCGTCGCCAAGGAAGTCGAAGCGGCCAAGGGCTGCGGCCTCGAGGAAATCATCGCCAGCTTCATGCCCAAACCCGCCGCGGCCGAAGAAGAGGTCAAGGCCCCGGCGGCCGAGCCGACCGACGAAGAAATCCACGGCGTCGACGTGCTTGCTATCGAAGACGCCGTCCGCGAGCTGTGGAAGCACGGCATTTACGCCGAAAGCTCCATGGGCTGCACCGGCCCCGTCGTCAAGCTGAACAAGAGCAAAGAAGAAGAAGCCCGCAAGATCCTTGCCGCGGCCAGCTACATTTAGAACTTCGCAACACGGCACGCGCAAGGGAAAAGGGGAAAAGCGTCGCGGAACAGAAAATGGCGTTGGAAGCTCGCCCTTCCAACGCCATTTTTTTGTTCCGTACCATTTCTTCAACAAAGCAAAAATTGCCTTACGCGCGGAGAGCGGGACCGCTTTGCAGGCGCGGAATCACCAAAGGCGCGCCGTCGTGCGCGATCACGTCTACGGGGAGTCCGTAAACGTCGCCGATCAGATCGGCAGTCGCCTCCGCCGGCCGGCAGGCGGCGCAAACAACGCCGTCGCGCAAAAAGATCAGACGGTCGGCGACGCGCAAAGACGTGTTTAAATCGTGGATCGACATCAGAATCGCCACGTTTCGTTCCTGAACGATCTGCCGCAGCGTCCGCAGCATGTCGATCTGATTTTTGAGGTCAAGGCTGCTCGTCGGTTCGTCCAACAGCAGCACTTTGGGTTCCTGCACGAGAGCGCGGGCAAGAACGACCTTTTGGAACTCGCCGCCGCTCAGCTCGTCGAGAAAGCGCAGAGAAAATTTTTCGAGAGACAGGGCGCGCAGGACCGTTCCCACTTTTTCGACGTCTTCTTTCTTTACGGTCCACGCGATGTGCGGACGGCGGCCGAGCAGGACCGCGTCGAAAACGGTCAGATGCTGCGGTTCGTCCCGTTGAGGGACGTAGCCGAAAATCTTGGCCCGGTCGCGCCGCGGACACGAGGCGAGCGAACGCCCATCAAGAAGGACTGTCCCCATCGCAGGACGCAGGATCCCGTTAATGGCTCGCAGCAGAGTGGTCTTTCCCGTGCCGTTAGGACCGAGCAGCACGACGATCTGCCCCTGCTCCAGAGAAAAACTCACGTCCTTCAAGATATCATTGTGCTCATAGGCGAAGGAAAGTCCCGATATCGACAGCGTCATTTTCGGCTTCTCCTTTTCATCAGAAGCGCTACGAACACCGGCGCGCCCATAAACGCCGTAAAGACGGAAACGGGAAGAAGGCGCGGCGCGAGCAGAAGCCGCGCTCCCATGTCGGCGCCCGTCAGAAGAATGGCTCCCAGCAGGACCGAGCCGGGAATCAGAAAACGATGGTCGGTTCCAAGAAAACGACGCAGCATATGAGGACAGACAAGTCCGACAAAACCGATCACGCCGAGAAACGCCACCATGACGGCTGAAAGCAGCGACGCTGCCACCATGGCTTCGAGACGGATCCACGAGGCCGAGACGCCCAGCGACAAGGCGGTCTCATCGCCGCAGCACAAAGCGTTCAGATCGAAGCGCCTGTAAAAGAACAGCGCCGAAGAAAGGGCCAACAGCGCCGACATCATGGGGATCTCGCGCCACGACGCGCGCGAAACGTCGCCGAAGGTCCAGAAGACGGTAGCCGCCAGCTGGGCGTCGTCGGCGAAATACTGAAGAAACATGGTCCCCGCGGTAAACAGCGAACTCAGCGCGACGCCCGCCAGCACCATGACTTCGCCCGCGCCGCCGGTCACGGAGACGATGAAAAGCACGATGCCCATGCAGGCCAGCGCGGCCGCGAAGGCCGCTCCCGTCGCGAGCCAGTGGTTCATGATCGTCACCGCGTCCGCCGCGGAGCTCTGCATCGTTCCCGAGCCGAGGACGATGATCGAGAAGGCCGCGCCGAAAGCGGCCGCGTTGGAGATCCCCAAGGTGAACGGGGAGCCCAGGGGATTGCGCAGCACCGCCTGCATGACCAGCCCCGCAAGCGACAGTCCGCCTCCCGCCAGCATGGCGGCCAGAGTTTGAGGCAGACGGATGTTCATGACGATCACTTTGGCTCGCCCTCCGCCTCGACCGAAAAGGACTTCGAGCACGTCGGATATGGGGATCCTTACGGCGCCCCAGGCCACGGACAGCAGGCCGAGGAGCAGACACAGCCCTCCCAGTCCAAGGAGAAAAAGCTTTTTACGGCCGACGTAGGCTTTGTACTCCAACGAAGGAAGACATTCCTGCCGAAGCACGGTTTATTTCCCTTCAAGGTTCAGGCGGCAGAAAATTTTGCCGGAAAGGGCCTCGCTGATTTGAGCGTAGAGAGGTTTCCCGACCAAAAAAGAATAGATCTCGTCGGCGACGGAAGCGATGTCGACGTCGGCAAAGCGGGACGGGTAGAGAATCTTTCCTACGAAGTAACTGTTCACCAACACGGAGCCGTAATTGATCGTGTACGAGTTGTAGGGAAGCACGCTCCAGATTTCGCCGTTTTCGACGGCCGACAGTTCGGCGTAGACAGGATCGGAACTGAGCTGCCGGAAGCCGCTGGCCTCCCCTTTCGCCCGGAGCGTGTTGACATCCAGAAAGACGACTTGGGGATCCCACTGCAAGATCTTTTCCTTGGCGACGTTGACCGTTTCCGATCTGCCGGAACCGTCGGAGGCCACGTTTTTCGCGCCGGTGTAGAGGAACGGCGGATATCCCGTCTCCGTCGAGGTGAACCCATGAGTGCCGCGCATGGATACGCCGCCGATATAGCAGCTTTTGCGTTCTTCTTCGGGAACGCCGGCAGTCCTCCGGCGCAGTTCCGCCAAGTGCTTTTCGAAGAAAGCCACCACTTCTTCCGCCCTCTGTTCCTTGTCAAGAACTTTTCCCATCAGCCGCAGCGTCGCGTAGAACTGTTCCTTTTCGTCGCTCAGATTTCCGTATTCCAGGCCGATCACGGGAATCCCCGTTTTGGCCGTCAGCTGGTCGGGATGAGGGCCGGAAAGAGGCGACACTTTGAAAATCACCTGCGGCTGCGGAGAAAGTCCGGCGATCAGTTCCGGATTGTCTTTGCCGCGAAACTCGCCGAAAAGAGGCAGACCGGCAAACTCAGGACGAGCCAAGGCATAAGGACGCGATGCCTTGCTCTGCGGCGGATCGTCGCGCTTTTCGATGGAATCCACCGCGACCACGCGATCGGTGGCCTGAAGGTAGGTCAGCAACCTCAAGGCGCCGGAGCCGGAGCCAATGATCCGTTTCGGCGCGGCGGGCACGGTTACGGAACGTCCGAGGCAGTCGGTCACCGTCATTTCCGCGCCGCAGGCCGCAGAGGCGCACAGTATGAGCGCCGCAAGGAACGCAAGATATTTCGTTCGAATTTTCATTGCGCCATCCTCCGAAGCTTCGCCGCGCACGGCACGCAGACTTTTCGCCCGTCCGCGCGCGTCTCGAGGCGGGTGACCATGACTTTCTCGCCGCAGACGGAACAGTTTTCCGAGTCATGAATGCGCGCTTTCTGCGGGATCGCCTCTTCGGGCGTCTTCACGTCGAACAAAGCTTCATCCGGTTCCGTCAAAAGACGGCGCGTATGTTCATCCCGAGAAAGTTCGTTTTCGGGAGAGCGATAAACGAGCCTCACGCCGCGTCCGTCAGAATGGCGGAAAACGGTGAAAGCATGCTTGCCGTAATCGCGGAAAATGAAATTTCCTTTTCCAAAAGTGCAGCCAAGAACCGCTTGGATCGCATCCACGCCGCAGGCGTCATTTTCCACAACCGCCACAATCTCTTCATCCACGTCGCGGGACAGGCCCAGCAGCTTCATTGCCATTCGAGAAGCGCGCCAGCCGATCAACAGACCGGGACACAGATGCCCGTGAAAAGCGACGACGGGCGTTAATTCCGGTGGAATTTTCAACGATGCCATATTCATAACCCCCGATTCAAAGAGTAAAAACGCTACCTTTTATTTTTTACGTAGCACGCCTATTCTAGCACAGTCCGCGTGGATTACAATCTTGTATGCCCATTGCCACAGCGTCTTCCCAGCTTGCCTCTTCGGCATATTCTGTAAGGATAAATTTTTTTTCAAAAAAGTCCTATAATGTTTTTAGAGGGCGTTCAGTCACTCAGAACTACCTCGACTGCTGCGCAGCTCGCTTTGTGAATCTCCCTCACAGCACCCTTGTATTCAGCTTTTTAATTGAGAAACAGTACTAACATACGCCAGGGCCATCCATGTTGCCGACGCCCTGACGTATTGAAGGTCATTTTTTTTCGTGACGTTTTTTCCCGTTCTCTTCGAGCCTGCTCAACACCATCCCATAACCGTCGGCGCCATAGTCGAGAAATTTGCGTACGCGGCTGATCGTCGCCGTGCTGGCGCCGGTCAGCTGCGCTATCTGCGGATAGGTGTGATTCTGGCGCAGCAAGCGCGCTACTTCCAATCGTTGAGAAAGCGCCTTGATCTCGCCGATAGTCGCCACATCTTCGAGAAAATTATAAACTTCTTCCACCGTGTTCAAAGAAAGAAACGCAGAGGCAAGCTGCTCTGTCAGTTCGTCCTTCCATTTTTCCATGTGATCGCGCCTCCCGGCTGGTATTAATAGAGATAACTGTAAAAACTCCATTTCATTCTCACTTTAGCACACAGAAGCGCAAAACACAATCAGCCCCGCGCCTTCAAGAATTCGCACAGATTTTCGTATCCCCATCCCGGCCAAATTTGCGAGCGGAAGTGTGTGCCACGGAAGCAAAAATATCTTGAGACGTCACCCAACCTATGGTATTATTTTTGGGTAATTGCAAAGGCTCAGATGGTGGAATCGGTAGACACTGGGGACTTAAAATCCCCTGGCATTGCGCCGTGCGGGTTCGAGTCCCGCTCTGAGCACCACCGCCGAGATGCCGATCCCGTCGTGCAAGGCGCCGAACGCGCCGCACAACGGGATTTTTTAAGAAAACGCGTCAACTGCCGTGCTTGGCTTTCCAGTCTTTGATGAACTCGAGGCGCGCCTTGTATTTCGCTTCAAGCCCCTGCTCCGTCGGTTCGTAGTAGATCTTTCCCAGCAGCGAATCCGGCAGGCACTGCATGCCCGTCAGTTTTTCCGCGGCGTCGTGCGCGTACTGGTAGCCTTTGCCATAGTCCAGTTCTTTCATCAGTCTGGTCGGAGCGTTGCGGATCGCGAGCGGGACGGGCTCGGCCAATTGAGAGATCGCGTCGCGCCGGGCCGACTCATAGGCGCGGTAAAGGGCGTTCGACTTGGGCGCCAGCGAGAGGTAAACGGCCGCCTGCGTCAGGTGGACGGAACACTCGGGCATGCCGATGAAATGGCAGGCCTGATAGGCCGCCACCGCCAGTTCCAGCGCTCTCGGATCGGCCAGACCAACGTCCTCGCTGGCAAAGCGCACGATCCGACGCGCCACGTAGAGCGGATCCTCGCCAGCCTCGAGCATCCGCGCCAGCCAGTAAACCGCGGCGTCAGGGTCCGAGTTGCGCATCGATTTGTGCAGCGCCGAGATGAGGTTGTAATGTTCCTCGCCTTTCTTGTCGTAAAGCAGCGATTTCTTGGAGATGCACTGTTCCAGCACTTCCGGCGTGACGACGATCTCGCCGCCGGCACGATTGCCGTTCAGCACGACCATTTCCAGCGTCGAGAGGGCCGAACGGGCGTCGCCGTTGGCGAAGTTGGCGATCGCTTCCAGCAGCCCGGGCGCGATGCGGACGTTTTGTCCGCCGAAGCCGCGCGGATCGGCGAGCGCCCGCTGCAGCAGCGCAACCAGTTCCTCCGTTGCGAGCGCCTGCAGCACGAACACCTTGCAGCGAGACAAAAGCGCGCCGTTCACTTCGAAGGAAGGATTTTCCGTGGTCGCGCCGATAAGGATGATGCTCCCTTTCTCGACGAACGGCAGAAAGGCGTCCTGCTGGGCTTTGTTGAAGCGGTGGATCTCGTCGACGAAGACGATGGTTTTGCCGCCGAAGGTGCGGTTGCTCTCGGCCTGCTGCATGACCGTGCGGATCTCTTTGATGCCGCTGGTCACCGCCGAAAAGTTGATGAACTCCGCCTTGGTCTGGTTGGCGATGATACGGGCCAGCGTGGTTTTGCCGACGCCCGGCGGCCCCCAGAAGATCATCGAGGAAATCGTGTCGTTGACGATCAGGCGGCGCAGGATTTTATCCGGCCCCAGCAGATGGGTCTGCCCGACGAACTCGTCCAGGTTCTGCGGCCGCAGCCGGGCGGCAAGAGGCTGCGTTTGCCCGCTTTCAAACAAGCTGAGCTCTTCCATGGATCACTCCCCCTTTGCGCAAACGATTCCCCGCGGTTCAGCGTCGGGACGGGAAACGTTGACGACTGACTGAAAATATTCTATCACGCTCCAAGGCTTACGCACAGACAGAAAAAGGAGTTCCCCGCAAAATACCGGGAAACTCCTTTTTTGTCAGGCTTCGCTGGAAGGACAGATGCCCCTGAGGGGACACTCGCCGCACTTCGGCGCTCGAGCCTTGCAGATGTTTTTTCCATGCTGGATCACGTTCAGGTGCCCGGCGCACTTCATCTCGTCGGGAACGAGCCGTTCGAGGCGGGCCTGAATCTCCGCGGGCGTTTCTTTGGAGTCGGCCCAGCCGAGCCGTTTCGAGATACGCGCCACATGAGTGTCCACGGGAAAGGCCGGAAAGCCAAGATCGAAAGCGAGCACGCAGGCGGCCGTTTTCGGGCCGACGCCTTGGATGTGCGTCATAAAATCCCAAGCCGCGGCAGGCGTACCGCTTTTCAGGCGCTTGAGCGAATACTCGCCGAAGCGTTCTTTCACGGTTTTCAGCACGCGCAGGATCGTCGCCGCCTTGTTGTTGCAGATTCCCGCCGGCTTGATCGCCTCGGCGATCCGATCCTGCGGCAGCGCGACGACGCGCTCCCAGCTGCCGTACCAGGATTTCAGGCGCTCGAAAGCCATGTCGCGGTTGCGGTCGTTGGTGTTTTGCGACAGCACCGTCTCGATCAGCCCGTCGAGCGGTTCTTCATAGACGATTTTGGCCGAGTCCGTCCCCTGTTTCCAGAGTTGCTCCAGGATCTCCAGCACGGCCGTGATCGACGGCGCTTCGATCCGTCCGGGCGCGACCTTTTTGCCGATGTCGACCCGGCTCATTGTTTTCGCTCCCGCGATGCGGCGGCAGGCGCGTTCCCCTTTTGGCCCCTGCTCAGGGCGGCGCTTTTTTCGATCCAGCGTTTCAGCTTCGCCATCGCCCGGCCATGGACCGAATCCTCGGGATACGTTCCGTCGGCTCGGCGCTTTCCGGCCGGGCAGCCGGTCAGGAGCTCGATGCCTTCGTCGATCGTCTTCACGGACCAGATGTGGAACTGTTTGCGGCGGACCGCTTCGACCACGTCGTGGTTCAGCATCAGATGCCGCTCGTTCTGCCAGGGGATCAGCACGCCCTGCGAGCCGGTCAGACCGCGCGCAAGGCAATAGCTGAAAAAGCCCTCGATCTTCTCGTTGACGCCGCCGATCGGCTGGATGTTGCCGAACTGATCGACCGATCCGGTCACGGCGATGTTCTGCGCGATCGGCACGTCGGCCAGCGAGGAAAGCAGGCAGTACAGCTCGGTGGACGAGGCGCTGTCGCCGTCGATGCCGCCGTAATTCTGCTCGAACGAGAGACGGGCGGAAAGCGTCAGCGGCATGTCCTGGGCGTAAACGCGCCCGAGGTAGCTGCTCAAAGTCAGCAGACCTTTGTTGTGAATAGGCCCTGCCATTAAAATCTCGCGTTCGATGTTGATGACGCCCTCCTGCCCCATGAACGTGTTGGCCGTGATGCGCGAAGGGTGCCCGAAGGAGACTTCGGCAAAGCTGACGACGGCCAGCCCGTTGATCTGCCCAACGACGGCGCCGTCCGTGTCGATGCGGATGATATCTTCGGCGAAGGCGGCGCGGATCTTTTCTTCCGTCTGGCTCGAGCGGTAGCGCTTCTCCTGGATCGCCCGCAGCACGTGCTTGCGGTCCACCGCTTTGGCGCCTTCGGACAGGGCCCATGCGGACGATTCGACGACGTATTCTTTCAGCCTGTTGAACTGAGTCGAGAGTTTGTTCTGATCGTCGGCGAGGCGCGAAGCCCATTCGATCAGTTCGGCCAGCGCTTTTTTGTTGAACGGCAGGCAGCCGTCCTGTTCGGCCGTCGTTTTGACGAAGCGCGCCATATCCCACTCGTTTTCCGGCGTGCGCGGCATTTCGTAGTCGAACTCCGCGACGGTCTTGAAGAATTTGGGAAAGTCGGGGTCGTACTCGCGCAGCAGATAATAAATGCAGTAGCTGCCGACGAGGATCACTTTGGTTTTGATGGGGATCGCTTCCGGGCGCGGCGTCGTGATCGGCATGACGCTGTACTGGTCGCTGAGGTTCTCGACCGTGAGCAGGCCGGAGCGCAGCACGCGCTTCAACAGATCGTAGGACATGAAATTGCGCAGCAGCTCTTCCGCGTCGAGGACCAGATAGCCGCCGTTGGCCCGATGCAGCGCACCGCTCACGATCCTCGTGAAGTCGGTATAATAATATCCCTGACGGCTCTCGTATTCCATCTTGCCGGCAATGTTGTAAAAAGTCGGGTTGGTCTCCCACACGGCCGGCGCGCCGCCCTTGGGATCGTTGCCGACGAAGACGTTGATCTTGTACGGCGTGAAATCCACTTCGCCGCTCTCGTCGCGGGCGGCGGCAATGAACAGGGCGTAATTGGCGACGATCTGGCGTTCCAGCGAATCGATCCACTGAGCGAATTTCTCCGTCTGGCCGTATTTTTCCCGGATCTCGTCCAGGTAAGGGCTGATCGCTGTGCGGCAGATCTCGGCTTCCATATCCGAAAGCTTGGCCTTGAGCGCGCGTTCCTTCTCCCGGATCTGCCGCAGGACCTCAAGAGTTTTCGAGGTCAAGGCGTCGGAGACGCTCTTGAGGCGCTTTTGCTCCTTCCGCGGCAACGCTTCGAATTCGTCGGTCTGAAGTTCCTTGAACTCCTTTTTGCCTTTGCCGTTCTTGACGGTTTTGAGAGGAATGTTGACAAAACCCTGCGGCGTGCGCTTGACGAGGAAACCGTCCTTTTCGGCCTCTTCGCGGACGTGATTCATCATCTTTGAGATCTGATCCTGAAACGAGCTGATTTCCTGCGCCTTGGCGTCTTCGTAGCTGCTTTTCTCGAAGGCGCCGCTGATCACGGACTTCAGCTCTTCAATCAGCTTGGTGAAGTCTTCCTCGGCTTTTTTCGCCTGCCCGGCCGGCAGGTCGATGGCCAGAGGCGCCGCGGGCTCGTCGAAATTGTTGACGTAGATCCAGTCGTGAGGCGCCGGCATGCGAGCCGCTTTTTCGCGCACGCTTTTCAGCGCGTAGCTCGTGCGCCCGCTGCCCTGCGGCCCGACGATAAAGACGTTGTAGCCGGTGCTCTTGACGGCAAGGCCGAAATCGATCGATTTGACAGCCCGTTCCTGCCCGATGAAACGAGTCAATCCCTCCAGCTCAGCAGAAGAAGAACAGCGCAGCACCTTGGGATCCGTCTTTCTTCGCGCCTGCGCCGCCGTTAATTTTCGGGCCCGTATTTTCATGGCCTTTCCCCCAGTCATTCCATGTATTTGATAAATCCGCCGCCGAGGAGAACGCGCTCCGTGACGTCATAAAGAGCAAGCGCCTGTCCGATCGAAACGCTCCCGGCGGTTTTTTGCAGTTTGACCGTCCCGCAGCCGTCACGACAGTCCGCCAGCCGGCCGGGAACCGGCCGGGCGCGATAGCAGAACTGAACGAGACAGTCCTGCCCGGCGCGGACTTCCTGCTGCCAGCGGGCGTTTTCAAAATAAATCGTCCCGACCGCGGCTTCCGCTCCGTGCGACAGCAGCAGGCGATTGCCCGTAAAATCCCGCCGCTCCACGAACCACGGGCCGCGCGACAGCCCCAGTCCGCGGCGCTGTCCTTCGGTATAGAAGATCAGGCCTTTGTGCGGGCCTAAATCTTTGCCGTCATGATCGACCATGCGGCCGATGTGGCGTTCTTCCAGCGCAATGTGATCTTCGAGAAAACGTTCCAGCGAGCCGCCTTCAAGAAAACAGATGCCCTGGCTGTCGCCCTGCGCCAGCCGTTCGCCCACTCTGGACGCGAGCTCGTCTTTCACGCCTGTTTTATCCCGCTCTTCCGAAAGCGGGAAACAGAGCCGCGGCAGCCATTCGTACGGCAACCGGCACAGCATGTACGTCTGATCTTTCGGCGAGGTCGTCCGGGCGATAGCCCAACGGTCCCCGCGCTTGAGAACGCGCGCGTAATGCCCCGAGGCGACCTTCTCGATGCCCAGCCGGTCGGCCAGCTCGAACAACGCCCTGAACTTCAGGGCGGCGTTGCAGATCACGCAGGGATTGGGCGTAAGACCTTTTCTGTAAGCGTCGAGGAAGGGACGGACGACGCGGTCGTCAAATTGCTCCCGACAATCCAGGCGATGCACTGGCACATGCTGCGCCAAGCATTCCAGCCGCAGGCGGTCGGTCGGATCCTCGCCGTCTTTCAAAATCAAATGCGCCGCCGTCACGTCGTAGCCGAGGTCTCTGAGCCGCAGTGCGGACACAGTGCTGTCAACGCCGCCGCTGACTCCGACAAGAATTTTTTCGCTCATGCTCTCTCCGCGCCGCTTGTGGGCAAGTCTTCAACCGATTAAAATAATCGGAGCGTTTTCGTATTCGAGGTGAAACTCATGCTGATCGAAAAAACATACAGCGTCAGCGGCATCGTCCAGGGCGTCGGCTTCCGCCCGCTGTGCGTAAGAATCGCGCATCGCAACGGGATCCGCGGCTCCGTGGCAAACACTTCCGACGGCGTTCTGCTTCGCCTGCAGGGGACGGAGGACGCAATCGCACGGTACATGGCGGAACTGAAACGCGACTGCCCTGACGTGGCGCTGATCGTGGATCTCAAACTGCTCGAACAAAAGAACGTGGAACAGACCGATGACGATTTTATCATACTCAAAAGCGTACGTTCGCTTCGGCAGAGAGTCCTGCTTCCGCCCGACATGGCGACGTGCCGGGACTGCCTGGCCGACATCAGTGCCCCCGCCAACAGGCGTTACCGTTACGCCTTCACGAACTGCACGAACTGCGGCCCGCGCTTTTCGATCGTCAGGGAACTCCCCTACGACCGCCCCAAGACGACCATGTCGGCCTTTCCGATGTGCCCAGCGTGCCGACAGGAATACGCCGACGAAAACGACCGCCGCTTTCACGCCCAGCCGAACGCCTGTCCCGTTTGCGGCCCTCGCCTGGCGTATTGCGACGCTCAAGGGCAAGAGATAGCGCGGGATGAAAAAGCCTTCGGGCTGACGATCGCTGCACTTGCGAACGGCCAAATCATCGCCGTCAAGGGGCTGGGGGGCTTCCATCTGGCCTGCGACGCGACCCGGGAAGAGGCAGTCTCCCTGCTGCGCCGACGCAAGCGCCGTCCGCGCCGTCCCTTTGCGGTCATGGTCAAAAACGTCGCCGTCGCCGAAAAGATCGTGAAGCTGAGCGCCGCCGACACAAAGCTGCTGATGGGCGCACGAGCTCCTATTATACTGCTGGAACGGAACGATTCCAACTTTCTCGCTCCGTCGGTCGCGCCCGGCTTGAATCGTCTGGGCGTGATGCTCCCCTATACCCCGCTTCATCATATGATCATGGAAGAATTCGACGCCCTCGTGATGACGAGCGCCAATCTGAGCGGCGAGCCGCTCGTCTCCGAAAACGAGGAAGCGTATCGGCGCCTCGCCGGGATTTGCGACGGGTTCCTCGTCCACAACCGCCCGATCCACATGAAGATCGACGACTCCGTCCTGCTCCATCACGACAGCGGCCCCGTCCTGATCCGACGGGCGCGCGGCTACGTTCCCAATCCCATTATCGCCGCACGCGAGCTGGCGCCGGTGCTCGCCGCCGGCGCGGAGATGAAAGGGACTTTCGCGTTCAGCCAGGACGCCATGATCTTTTCCAGCCAATACCTGGGCGACATGAAGGAGATGGGAACCGCGCAGTTCTACGAAAAAGCCCTGCGGCACTTTCTCGGCCTCTACAACTTCGCTCCCGAGCGGCTCGTCACCGATCTGCATCCGCTTTACCTCTCCACCGCCGTGGCGAAGAGAATTTTCTCCCGGCTGCCGGCGCTTGCCGTGCAGCATCACTATGCCCACATGATGGCCTGTCTCGCGGAAAACCGCGTCGATTCTCCCGCCCTTGGCATCATCATGGATGGCACGGGATATGGCGGCGACGGCTCGATCTGGGGCGGAGAGATCCTCTGCGGCGACGCGGAAAGCTTCGAACGCTGCGGTCATCTCAAGGAATTCCGTCTGCCCGGAGGCGACCGCGCCGTCATGGAACCCTGGCGCTGCGGCCTGAGCCTGTTGGTGGAAGGCTGCGGCGCTCACGAGGCGCTTGAACTGTGCCAGGGCCTCTGGCCCGGACGAACCGCCGCCGCCCGGCAGCTTCTGAATGCCTGGGAGGCGTTTCCGCTCACAAGTTCCTGTGGACGCCTTTTCGACGGTCTGGCCGCGATCGTTCTGAAAAAAGAAACCGTCAGCTATGACGGCGAAGCGGCCATGGAACTGCAGGCTTTTGCGGAGACACATCCCGCGCTCGGTACCGGTTTGCCCTTTGACGTTGAAAACAGCGTCATCGACTGGCGCCCTTTCGTCGCCGCTCTGGCGCGGCCCCCGCACAACGTCCTTTTTGCGGCCGGGGCTTTTCACACGCGGCTGGCGCAGGCGCTGGCCCAGTGCGCAGCGAACGTTGCCGGTCAAACGGGTATCCGTCTGGTCGCCCTTTCCGGCGGCTGCTGGCAGAACGGCCTGCTCTTGAAAGAGACGCTGCCTCTGCTCCGCGCTCGGGGGCTGACGCCGCTCACTCACAAACTGCTTTCTCCGAACGACGAGTGCCTCTCCGTCGGTCAGGCCTATATCGGCGGCCTGCGGCGGAACGAAAGTTAGATGCTGAGTTCTTTCACCAGCTCGAGCAGCTCGGGGTTCAGTCGCTTTTTTACCTCCCACGTGTTCGGCAGAGGAACCGGCGTCATGTGCCCGTTGACCAGTCCGGTCATGACGCCGTGCTTTCCCTCCAGCAGACAGTTGACCGCGTAGGCCCCCATGCGGGTGGCGATCGTCGCGTCGTAACTGGATGGCGCGCCGCCGCGCTGGATATGGCCGAGCACCGTTACCGTCGCTTTGTAACCGGGAGCCTGTTCGGCAAGCTTTTTCTGCAGTTCGTAGCCGGACATGACGCCTTCCGCAAGAATGATGAGAGAATAATTTTTCCCGCTGAGGCGCGACGCTTTGAGCTTTTTGCACAGAGCGCCGATGTCGAAGGGGATCTCGGGCAGTACCGCAAATTCCGCGCCGCCGGCCACGGCGGTTTGCAGCGCGATAAAGCCGCAGTGACGCCCCATCACCTCGACGATGAAAAGCTTGTCGTGACTGTGGGCCGTATCGCGCAGCCGCCGCACGGCGTCCAGAGCCGTATTGAGCGCCGTATCGAAGCCGATCGTCATGTCGGTGCCGTTGACGTCGTTGTCGATCGTCGCGGGGATCCCCACGACGGGCAGCCCCATTTTCTGCAGTTCCCAGGCGCCGCGGAACGAACCGTCGCCGCCGATGACGATCAGGCCGTCGATGTTGCGGTCGTCGCACTGCTGGCGCGCTTTTTTTCTGCCTTCCTCCGTCAGGAAACGTTCGCTGCGCGAGGTTCGCAGCACCGTTCCGCCGCGCTGGATGATCGACCCCACGTCCCGCACTTCGATCTTGCGGAAGATGCCGTCGATGAGGCCTTCATATCCCTGCGCCACGCCCAGACATTTTATATCGTGATAGGCCGCGCACCTGACGACGGCCCGGATGGCCGCGTTCATCCCCGGCGCGTCGCCGCCGCTGGTCAACACTGCAATACGTTTCATTTTTTATCCTCCTTGCGCGCTGTTTTTCCAATTATACACTTTTCTCTTCGACCGGAACCATCGAGACAAATAAAGGGGCCCAACTCCGCGCGAGTTGAGTCCCTTTTCGTTTTCCGCCAATTAAATTTCTTTTTGCAGTTCCATCATGCGTTTGTTGAGCTTGCTCAGTTCCTCCTGGATTTCGTTCAGGCGGTCCTGAAGCTCCTTGCCTTCCTTTGTCAGGTTGCCGACGCGTTTGTTCAGACGATCCATTTCCATGCGGGCGCCCGATTTGCCTTGCAGCAGCTTGTTGGGGTCGTCGTCTTTGACGTCCCAGAAGAAATCAATGGTCTTGCCGAGCGTCACGGGCGTGATGGCGCCGTCGATGGTGAACTTGACCGTTTTGACTTTCGGCGTCAGATAGGGCTTTCCCTTGGAATCGTAACGGGGAAAGTAGACGAAGCCTTCACGTTCATCGGTGATTTTGAAGTTGAAGCGTTTGTCGTAATCGACAGGGGAAAGACGATGTTTGCCCACGGTCAGGGTAACCTGACTCTCGAAAGGAGCCATGCGGATCGCCGGCCCGCGGTTCGTGAATCTGATAAACACGGGGATCGTATCATCAAGTTTCAGCTGCTGCAGCAAATTGTAACGGTAATCCTCCGCCTCGTCGGCCGTCCACAGATTTTTCTGCGCCTGATCCTGAGTCGAGCGTTCCACGTATTCCGCCGCATAGTACGTCGCCTGAATCTCGACGCTGGCGCCGAAATCGTCGCGATATTCCTTCTTTTGGCGCCACTCCGCGGCAGAGGCGGTCGAAACGCTCAGCACACATACCATCAGCGCAAAATAAAATCCTCTTCTTTTGACACTCATTCGAGTCCCTCCTTGATGATAAAAACGCGTTCCCCAATCAGAAAAAAGCCCACCGGAAAATCACTTCTCTTCAAAAAGGTTTTTTTCAATGATTTCACACAGCGTGTGTCCGATCAGAATGTGCATTTCCTGAATCCGAGGCGTCTCGGCCGTCGGCACCGCCAGCACGACGTCCGCCATGCCGGACAGAAGCGAGTCTTTTTCCCCCGTCATGGCAATGACGCGCATTTTTTTGCGGCGCGCGGCTTCGGCCGCTTTCACGACGTTGGCGCTGCCGCCGCTGGTCGAAATCGCCACCAGCGTGTCTCCGGGGCGCCCATGCGCCTCGACGTGCCGCGAAAAAACCGTCTCGTAACCGAAATCATTGGCGATCGCGGTGAGCGCCGACGTGTTGACATGCAATGCTTCGGCGTCGAGCGCCGGCCGGTTGAAAAGATATCGTCCGGAAAGTTCCGCGGCGAGATGCTGAGCGTCGGCGGCCGAGCCGCCGTTGCCGCAGAAAAGAACGCGCCCGTCGTTTTTCAGCGACTGAATCATCAGCGCCGCAGCGCGCTCGACCAGCGGCATCATACCGGCCAGACGTTCGCAGACCTGACGGTGGCGTTCCAGATTTCCCGCAATGATCGCTTCTATCGTGTGCCTGTCCATGGATTCCACCTTATTTTTGACGTTCCAAAAGCCAACGGGCCGCCTGCAGCAAGTTCTCGGCGTAGAAATCGGCGCTTACGCCGCGCGCCCGCTCTCTGCGACCGTAGCCCGACATTAATAGTATCACAGGGCTGGCGAGATTTTTGCCAAACTGCATGTCGGATTCTTTGTCGCCGATCACGGCGGCAATAGTATCGCTGGTCAAACCGCAATCGGCGCTTGCCCGTGAAATGAGCCCGACGGCCGGTTTGCGGCACGCACAACGCTGATTCGCCCGATGCGGGCAGACGTAGATTCCCTGCAGCGTGACTCCCCGGTCCGCCAGCAGCTCCGTCAAGCGGCAGTGCACGCGGTCAACGTCAGCCATCGAAAAGTAACCGCGGCCGACTCCCGACTGATTGGTGACAACCGTCAGCACGTACCCGCGCTCACACAAAAGTCTCAGTCCTTCGGCCGCGCCGGGCAGGAGAACCACCTGTTCGGGACGATGAAGATAGTTTTTTTCCTCGATGATCGTCCCGTCGCGATCGAGAATCACCCACTTTTTTTTATTCATTTTCGCGCAGTTTGTCAATGATCGACGTGCTGGAAAGCCCCGGAAGCAACGGCAGAATCTCCACTCTGCCGGCATGCGCGGCGCCGGCGATCCGCTCCGGCCGGTAGTCGCCGCCCTTGACCAGAACATCCGGCCTGATCAGAGAAAGAAGCCGCTCCGGCGTATTCTCGTCAAAAATGACCACCGCGTCCACACATTCAAGGGCCGCCAGAACGGCGGCTCGGTTCTGCTCGCTGTTGATCGGACGAGTATCGCCTTTCAGATTTCTTACCGAACGGTCGGAGTTGAGGCCGACGAGCAGTCGATCGCCCAAAGCTCTGGCGCGCGTCAGCGAGTCGACGTGACCGGCGTGAAAGACGTCGAAGCAGCCGTTCGTGAAAACCACCTTTTTCCCTTGTTCTTTCCATTCCTTCACCAGCCGTACCGCAGCGGCCGCATCGAAAATCTTCTGCCCTGCGGAGAACGGAGACGACGCTTCCATTCTGGAGAGGCACAGATCCTTCAACTCTCGATAGGAAATCGGATACGTTCCCGCCCTGCCGATGACCACCTGGGCCGCCGCATTCGACAGCCGACAGCAGTTCCGCCAGTCGACGCCGTAGGCGCGAAAAAAGGCGACTGTGGCAATAACCGTATCGCCGGCGCCGGAAACGTCGTAAACGTCGACCGCCTGAGACGGTTCGTCAAAACATTCTTGTTCGCCGACGAACGTGCTGCCCTTTTCGGAGCGGGTGACCAGCAAATTGTTCAGCCCAAAGGAAGAACGAACCTTTCGAGCCTGCGCCGCAAGCGCTTCGTCTTCGTCGTTCGATATGCTCACTCCGGCCGCGTCCGAAAGCTCTTTCACGTTGGGCGTGACCAGCTCGGCTCCGGCATAGCGCCCCCAATCCGCTCCCTTGGGATCGACAAAGACCGGAATGTGCCGTGTCCGGCACATCTCGATGACTCTGCGGCACACCGAAGGCGAACACATGCCCTTGCCGTAGTCGGAAAGGATGACCGCGTCCAGACGGCCCGCGCCAAGTCCCGACAGTCGGGAAAGAAGTTCGCCCTCCAATTCCGGGCCCAACGGGAGAATATCCTCATGATCCAGCCGCATCATCTGCTGACGCCCGTTGCCGATGACGCGCGTTTTCACGGTCGTCGTCTCCTTATGGGACGGGAACAGTTCGACGCTTCCCCGGCGCCGATCATTCAAAGCGCCCAAAAGCCCCAAGACTTCCCGCGCCTCCGGGTCGCCGCCGAGCTGAGCGAAGAACTTGACGTCCGCGCCAAGCCCGCAAAGATTGGCGACGACGTTGCCCGCCCCGCCGAGAACGCTTCTCTCACTCTGAAACTTCACGACCGGAATCGGCGCTTCGGGAGAGATCCGCTCCACGCTGCCGTAAAGATACCGGTCAAGCATGAGGTCGCCGATGACGGCGACTGTACATGGAGAAAGCCGCTCGACTCGTTCTACGATCTTTACAAGAGTAGCTTCAGACAAAGCGGATTCACTCCTTTGACGGAAAAAGGTCTTTCAAAATCTCGCCGGCGGCTTCGACGACTTTTTGCGGCGAAATGCGCTCCATACAGGGCAAAGAGCATTTCCAATCCCAACATCCCATCTTTTCGCAGGATGTATAAACAACTTTATCAAAGCTTTGCGTATAGGCGATCGAAAGCGACGTCGGCCCAAACAGCGCAATCACTTTACTGCCCAACGCACGTGCCATGTGGAGAGGCCCGGTGTCGGCAGCGACGACAAAAGAGGCGTCGGCCAGCACGCGGAGCAAATCGAGCAAGGAAAGCGCGTCGACGAGATTGAGAATTTTTTTGCCGGGGCACAGCGCCATAATTTCCTCCGACATTCTCAGCTCTTCGACTCCGGCGCCAACGAGAACTGCCATGCAATTTTCCCGTGACAAATAATCGATGAGCCGAGCCCAATACGCGGCTGGCCAGCGCTTTCGTGCCATGCTGGCGCCGATGGCCAGGGCGGCGCAGCCTCGAACGTTCTCCATTTCACTGCAGGAGCTCAGAGGAGAATCCCCCGCAGGACGCACCAAGGAACTATGAATCCGCTTTTCCAGACACGGTGAAATGCCCAACTGACCGAGCACGGCATAGATATCCTGATGGTAAACAAACTGAAAATGCCGATGGAAGCCGATCTTCAAAGGAATGGAGGTGAGCAGGGTCAGCAGGGCCGTGCGGTCATTGTCCTGCAGGTTCACGAGGATGTCAAACTTTTCCTTGCGGATGCGGGAAACAAGTTTGAGAAAGCCCTTTTGCCCTTCCTGCCGGTCCCACGGCATCACGTTGTCGATCCAAGGCATACATTGTGCCAGTGGAGCGTAGCCTTTCTCCGTCAGCCACGTAATCTCGAAAGACGGGAACAGTTCTTTTAATTTTTTGCCGATATGAGCCGTGAGAACGATATCGCCCAAAGCCGAAAAACGGATCAGCACAACTTTTGCTTTGACATTGTTATCCAGAGCCACCCGCGGAAAATTCATTTTCGCTCCCCATTGCAGTCAATTGAGGACTCCGCAAGGATCTTTTTCGCGGCCGCCCACACGTCGTCCACCGGGATCTGCTGTAAGCAATTGTCGCGTCCGATCGGACAATCCGCGCCCTCGTCGCGGCAAAAAGATTTCGGGCACGTCTTGGGAAAAACAATTTCATGCCTGTTCCCCCACGGGCCATACCGCCAGGGATCCGTCGTGCCGAAAATACCGATCGTCGGCGTTCCCACGGCGCTGGCCATGTGAAGGGCGCCGCAGTCATTCGTGACGCACAGACGCGCCGCGGCCAGGCGCGAAGCGCTGATCGGCATGGGAACCTGTCCCGAAAAATCGAGCGCTTCCGGCAATGAAGCCAGAACCGGCGCTGCCGCGGCCTGCTCCTCAGCAGAGTAGCCCATCACGGCGATTTTGTACCCCTCTTCGCTCAAACGACGTCCCAATGCCGCAAAGTTTTCGGCCGGCCAGCGCTTGAAGGCGCGCCCTCCCGGATTCAAAATCACCAGTTTGTTCCGATAGGGAGCCAGCTCGCGCCGAACATCGCGGGAAATATTTTCGGGTACGTAAAGCCTCATGCTTCGACTTCTCAGCGGCACGCCAAGCGATCCCATACAATAGAGATTCCTCTCCGCTTCATGCATTCGACGAGGAAGAAAAAGTTCTCTCCACTCCCAGAGCGGCCGGTACCGACAGTTCATGAACAGCGGAATCAACGTGCTGCGCAGATCGACGATAAGATCGTATTTTCCGGCGCGGAACTCGCGGATCGCGCGAATGCGCCCTCGCCATCCATTGTACGGGGAATTCGGCTTGCCGCGGTCATAGAGCTTGATTTCATCCCATAACGGATCATCGGCCAACATGGCGGCAACTTGAGCGTTCGCGCCGATCGTGAAATGAGCATGAGGCAGATACGCCCTCAAATTATACAGGGCCGCGCTGCTCAGCAGCATATCGCCGATGCACGAGAGCCCGACGACGAAGACTCGCTCGATTTCGGACGGCTCAATCCTCATCGCAACGCGCCTCGTCTCTCGGCAAATGCAAAGTTCCCGCCTCAAACTCCCTGACGGCGGCGCCAAGCAGCGGAATCATGATCTCGTGATGCCCGGTGATGGCGTACCCTCTCCCGGAATTTTGCACCGGACGGGTAACGACGTTCATGCGGGGACGATAATGCTGGATCATGTCCATATTGGCCGTGGTAAAGTTTTTGATCTTGAAGCCTAAATTTCTGGCGAGAGAAAGTGCCTTGAGAAAAACTTCGGGCATGATCACGGCACTTCCCAAGTTCAAAACTACCCCGCCTTCGAGCCGGGAAACGGAAGCGGCAAAGATGCGGAAATCCCTCAGCGACGCATCGCCGATGTCCGCGCCGACGGCGCTGGGATGCTGATGTACGATATCCGTTCCCAAAGCGACGTGAACCGTATAAGGGATATTCAGCCGGGCCGCCTGCACCGAGAGGCAGAGGCGGTCGTAAGGGGCCTGCTTTTCCGCCAGCAGAGCGCCAAGCGCCTCGCCGAAACCTTCTTTTCTGAGGTGAGCGCGAGAGGCGGCGTGGTTCAACGCATCCGCCGTATCCGCCGCCATGCCGAATGAACCGTCTTCAATTTGCGCGGCCACATCTTCCGAGGTGTGTCCGCACAACGCCAGTTCGGTATCGTGGATGGCGGCGGCGCCGTTCGACGCGAAATGCGTGACGAATCCGTCTTTCGCCAGATCCAGCAGCAATGGCACACACCCGCATTTGACGACGTGGCCGCCGAACATGGCGATCACGGCGCGGCCGTCCTTTTTCGCCTGCGCGATCGCCGCGGCGACCTCGAGGAGGTCTTTGGCCTTCAGGACGTTCGGAAGGCCGAGAAAAAATTCCCCCACGCTCATGCCGTGGCGGTAGGCTTTCCCTTCGATCGCCGCAGTGACGAGAGATGGGCGCTCTCTTGCCTGATACGTTTTTGCCTTGGTCGGATCCAATTCCATAAAACGGCTCATTGCCATGCCTCTTTCATCATATCGGTAAAAATCACGTTGAGCGCGGTTATGATTTCTCACAAGGCGAACCGCGCCCATCCGGCAAAATCAACAAAATTCCCCAAAAACACCAGAACATCACCGACGTATCGCGGCGTCCCATGAGAACGTCGGCGGTCAATGCGTAGACCAGAACGACCAACAACAGGACAAAAAGGACGATTCCCCACGGAAAGAGGCTTCCATTCTCCATCTGCGCCAGCCGGAAAGCCTTTTTCAAAGAAACGGCATACGCCGCCAGAAAGAGCGCCAAACCGGGAATCCCGGCAAGATAGGCGACATTCAGAAACGTCGAATGCGGATGCATGCCGTTCGCTTGATACTTCAGCCCCAACTCGTCGGCTTTCGTTCGAAAAAGTTCATGGTACAGGCGTAGAAATTTTTCTCCACCCCATCCTGTGAAGGGGCGCTTCCGGATCAAATAAGCCGAAGCGCTCCAGATCTCGTTGCGATACGTCGTAAACGTTCCCATGTCCTGCATCGACGTAATCTGCTGGTATTCCGTCGCGATTTTTCTCCACAGGGCGCCTCCCGAACGAACATTGATCGCGACGCAGACCAATACGAGCAATACTGCTCCGCTCACAAGAAACGAAATCCCGATCTTCTTGAATTTGAAGGTCCAATAAAACAGAAAACATCCGCCGATCGCCGCGGCCATCCACGCCCCCGAAGAAAAAGACAAAAAAACGACAAGACAGACAGGAACGACGATAAGCACGCGCTGAACAAGTCCCTTGGCGCACCAGAACGCATAACAGACGAGGGGCGGCAGCAGCAGGACGCCGAGCAGCCCCAGATTATTTCCGTTCTCCAAAGAACGATTGGGGAAATAGTCGATAAAGCCCAATTCCCGCAGCAGATTTCCAAAGAGAATAAACACGCTTGCCCAGACGAAAAAACGCATCATCTTCTGGCGGATCGTCTCGCGAGCCAGGAGACGCGCCGCAAAATACATGCCGAGAAAGACCTCCACAAAAATGGTGACATTTCTGCCGTAGCTGTCCACATCATGGAACGTCAAAAGCCCCGCGACAGCGCTCCAGAGGCATAACGCCAGCCAGCATCCAAGGACGATTTTCCCCGTTCGATCCAGATTTTTCACTCGGAAAGGAACATGATATTTCACTCTGCCGACCGTCATCAGAACCAGACACAGCGGCCACAACACGTAGTGGACGATCGGTCCTAAAGGCGACAGGCACGCGGAGGCCGCATACACATTTACGAAGATATTTTCGATAGCGTCCGCTTTGGAACTCTCTTTTATCATTTCAACTCTTCTTTCCGGTGCAAAGGGCCCGCTCATCTGCAGTCTGCAGCGTTCTTTTGTAGAGCGCCACGGTCTGAACCGCGATCCTGCTCACGCTCACTTCCGCCGCGCTCTTCGACGCGTTCTCCGACAACTTTTGGCGCAAAGCAGCATCCATCCCACGCATCATCAGACCGCTTAAAAACTTCACGTCGGACGGGCGGAACAACAGGCCGTTTTCCCCGTCTTTGACAATGTCCAGCGTGCCCCCGATATTCGTGGCAATCGGCACGACACCGGCCGCCATCGCCTCGATGAGCATCAGGCTGAAGCCTTCGGGCTCTTTGGAGCTTTGTACGAAAAGATCGGCCGCCCAAAGCCATGGCCTGACGTCCGCGGCGAAGGGGAAGAAGCGGACGCGGTTCTGGATGTCGAGCTTCGCCGCCAAGTCCCTTAATTTCTTCTCTTCATCGCCGCTGCCGACAAGCCAAAAATGCGCCTTCAATTTCTTTGGCAGCAGCGCCACAGCGCGAAGATAATCGTCCCACGCTTTCCAACCGACAAGACGTCCCATTCCCAAAATCACGGTTTCATCGCCGTGAACGGAAAGTTGCCGGCGAAACTGTCGGCGTGTCTCGGCATTGCGAACGTAATTTTCGGATAAGACGGGATTGAGAATCGTCTCCGTAAGAAACGCCCGGTTGAGTTTCAAGCTTCTGATATGCGCCGTGACGGCGGACGAGCAGCCGATCACGACGTCGGAGTGGTGATAGTATTTCGCTTTCGGATATTTGTCGAACGTCGAAACGACGGGGACGTTTTTCTTCCGTCCCCAATAGCCGCCGATCGCCGCGGCCGCTGAAAGTCTCGTGTGGATCAGCGCCGGCTTCACGCGATCGATGAGACGCTCCATGCCATAAGCGATTACGGGCAGCCACTGCGCAACAGGAACGTACGTGGAATGTGCGATGTTCTCCCGCGCCAATCCGGCCGATAAAGTGCCGCCGCTTCGGCAGATCACGTGGTTTTCGACGCCGTGTTTCTCCAGCTCCTTCAGCAGTTGAATCCACGGCACCATCCAGGCCAGACGGTTTTCGTCAACGTAGTGTAATACTCTCATAACATATTATCCCCTCTCAGTCATGCGTTTGGACCTGTCGTAAGAAATCTACGAAACGGTTCGCGAGAGAGAACGGGGATTCACGTCGACTGCCTGTTCATTTCTCGGCATAGGTATCGTTTAAATTTTGATATATCGCAAGCAACTTCCCGGCCATCTGCGCCTCCGTCAAAAGAACGCTTTCATCAAATTTTGGCGCAACCTCGAGACAACCGCTCAAGATTTGCCGCAAACTGCGCGTCCATGCCGATATCTCCGCAGGCGGTAACAGCTTTTCCCTCTCAAGGGTCAGCTCACAAATTGCCGGCAGATCCGAGGCAAGCACCGGCACGCCCATTTTCGCGGCAAGCATCAGCGTCAGCCCCATCCCTTCGGAAATAGACGGCAAAACATAACAGCTGCAATTCAGGAGCTTTTCGATAATATCCTCTCTGTATCCCGTAAATTCAACCTGAGACGCAATGTCTAAACCGGCGGCGCGTTCTTCAAGCGCTCTTTTCTGCGGGCCGTCTCCGACGATTACAAATTTCCAGCGGCATATTCCTTCTTGTTTCAACAGCGCCAAAGCCCGCAAAACAGTGTCGATTCCCTTCAAACGAGTCAGACGGCCAACGGCAAGGATCACCGCTGTGTCTCCGCCAAGCGGACGCCAGTGCGGCACGCTTTCGGGCAAGCCATTGTAAATAACCTGGCTGTTTGCAGGAATATATTCGCTGAGATCGTCCTTTACCGCTCGACTGACGCAGATGACCTTGTCAGCTCTTTTCAACGGATACAGTCCTAAATTGTGGCTGTATACCGCATGAGCGGTATACAGCCACGGGACACGGGCCAAAGAGCTGGCCCAGCTGGCGATCCACGCCGGCACGCGGGAGTGCGCGTGAATGAGCTGCCAGCGCTCATGCCGGATCCAGCGGGCGATTTTCACCGCGCTGTAAAATCCCGTCAGGGGATTTTTTTTGTGCACGGGAAGATGACGCACGAGCACTTTGGAATCGAGCTGGCGTTCCATCTGGCCGCCGGCCGAGATCACCATGATCTCGTGGCCCCTTCCGACAAGTTCGTTCGACAGGTCGATCACGTGCCGTTCGACGCCGCCGATCTGAAGCTCGGGGAGGATGTGAATGATTTTCATGGCAGCCACCTGTTCAGGATCCACCTCGCGGCTTTTTCGGCTTCGTTGAAGCCTTTCATCCCGTCAAGCGGCCGTTCGAGGAAATGACGAAGATCGTCGTCCAGATTGCGGGGGGTGACCAAGCACAGATAATTCTGGTTTTCGAAATCCTCGATCATTCTGTTGAAGCGCGGTACGCCCCACAGACGTTTGGTGGAGAGCAGACGGGCGTCCACGAGCCATTCCGTCACCTCCTGCAGAAGCCGTTTGACGCCGTGATGATGGCCGACGGTGATGACCGCCGTCTGTACGCCCGCGGTGACCGCTTCGGAGATCATCGAAACGGAGTCTTCGGTGCAGAAGACGCGCGAGCAATGGCCGAGGATGCCGGGAACGGGATTGCGGGAATCCTGCGAGGCCAGCAGCAACATCCGCACCACGCTGGTGTCCCCGCAGAGTTTGGCGATCTCCATCTCCGTCGCCGCCTGCGTGCGGCGCGAGGTCGTGATATACAGGTCGACGTTGGCGTCGGCCGCGGCGTTGAGCAGCGTCGGCAGGACTTTGTTCACCCAGAGGGGAGCGATCGAATAGTTCAGATCGTCGCCGCCGATGAGGACCCCCCAGGCGTCTTTCTGATGCGGAGGATAATCGCTCAGCAGTTCCCGGCTTTGGCTCTCCAAAAGCTCCGGAGAAATGGAATTGGGGGCGCCGAGCGTGACCAGAACGTTGTCGCCGCGCCGCCCGTCATGTTTGGGCACGACCGCCATATCGAAAGGTTTCGTGCCCAAGACGGAGGGCGTCATCACCACGCAGCTTTTCCCGCTGAATCTTTTGGCGAGAGCCAAACAATACGGCGCGGCTGTACTTCCCGCGGAGAGGAAAAGAAGCGAACGCCGCTCCGGATTCACCAGGGCCATGCGGTCAAGAAGCTCCTTGCCTCCGGCTCTCAAAAGCCAACGCTCCGCGCCCTGCGGCGTCGCTTTGGGAAGACGGCGGGCAAGCAGTTTGAGCGCTTTGATCCTCGCCGCTCCGTGTAAACGAGGAACGTCGAATTCCACCGCTTCGAAATCGGCGAGCTTTTGCATGCGGTCGCGTATTCCCCGGCTCTGGACGATATGTCCTCGGGTACTTTCGTTAAGAAGTATCAAAAGCGGTCTCAAATCCATTTTTATAAATCTTCCTTTTGACGGAATTCGCTGACGACAAGAGGACGAAGCTGTTCCAAGGGGTGCCCCGTCTCCCGGGAAATGCGTTTTAAATCTTCGTACTCCGCCGTGACGCGGACGATTTCATCGCCCCAGCGTGACAGTTTCACCGACACCGGACCGACGGAACTCTCGAATTTCTGGATCCGGCGCTTCAGCGTCATGCGGTTGACTTCGCTCCAGCGCAGGCCGATCGTCGTGCTGTATCTCAGAATGATTTCGCCCAGTTTTTCTCTGTCGGCGGCGCGGGAAACGCACGTCAGCCTCACCGCCGGACGCATTTTTTTCATCAATATGGGAGTAAAAAAAACGTCCAGCGCGCCGCACGCGAAGAGGCGCTCTTCCAGGTTCTGATAATCCTGGGGGTTCATGTCGTCGATATTCGTCTCCATCACGACGATTTTTCCCGTCAGATACGGAAGGGAAGCTTCGTCATTGCGCTCGAGCACCATGACGTGCAGCGCCTCGGAGCTTCCCTGCGGCGCGGTTCCCCCGCAGCCGCCGGCAAGCAGCCTGCCTGCCGGAAGAGACTCGCTGGATGCGGAGAGGGCTTTGAGCAGCAGGGCGCCGCTTAACGTCGTTCGTTCATGTTCCCCTTCGCGGGCGAAAACGGTCATCCCCTTCAAAAAAAACGAAACCGGCGCGGACACGACGCTCCGTTCAGGGGCGTTCATACGGCCGCCGACATTGACCGGCGAGGCATAGACGGAATCGACTCGGAGCGTATCCAAGAGCGCGAGCGCTCCGACAATTTCGAACACGAGGCAGGCGTCAAGGAGAAAGGCCCCGCTTTCGTCGCTGCGGAAAACGCACCCCGCCGTTTTTAAAGCGTTGAAGGCCGAGAACGCGCGTTGCTTCATCTCCGACGAAAGCTTCGACTCGTCGAGAAGCGCCTCTATTTCCGCGAATTCAAAGGTCTCGCAGCCGGAAGAAACCGGTTTCGCCTCGATGCCGCCCCAGCCGTTCGGGCCTGCGGACCTGACGGTCCACGTGCAGCCATAGCGACGAAGCCATGACATCCGCCGATCGAATTCGTCGGCATTTTCTCCTTTCAAATCAAGCAGAGCCCCGATCAATCTGTTGCCGGAGATGCCCGCTGTGCAGTCGATGTACAGAGTTTTCATTTTTTCTCCTCGAACGGGGATATCGATACGAAAAAAGCCAGTCTGAATAAACGCAGACTGGCTTTTATTATATCCGATTATCGCGGATTTTGTTCAGCTTTTTTCGCTCATCAGCTTTCGCGCCAGCTCCAAATCATGAGGCGTGTTGATTCCCACGCCGCGGTCGGGATACGCGGAAACGGCGACGACGATGTCGTAGCCGTGTTCCAGGGCGCGAAGCTGTTCGAGGCTTTCCGCTTCGGCAAGCGGCGTTTCCGTAAGGCGCAGATAAACGGGCAGAAAATCTTTGCGGTAGCCGTAAATGCCGATGTGTTTGGAGACGACGGGCGTCCCGCAGCGCGCGAAGGGAATGACGCTACGGCTGAAATACAAAGCTCGCCCTTTTTGATCGACGACGACTTTGACATTGTTCGGATCGGCCGCCTCCGCCGCGGAGGCAAAAGGAACGGAGAGCGTCGCCATCGGCTCGCCGGCATGGATCAGAACGTCGGCAAGCTGGTCGATCACGCGCGGGTCGAGCATCGGTTCGTCGCCCTGAATGTTGATGACGTAGTCGCACTCCACGCGCGCGGCGACCTCGGCGACGCGGCTGGTGCCGTTGGGATGGTCGGAAGCCGTCATCTCGGCTTCTCCGCCGAACGCGACAACGGCGTTCAGGATCCTCTCGTCGTCGGTGGCGACGATCACCCGCGCCAGAGAGCGGGCTTTCAGGCACTGCTCATAGACGTGCTGAATGACTGGCTTGCCGCAGAGATCGGCAAGCGGCTTGCCGGGCAGGCGGCTGGAGCCCCATCGGGCCGGAATGATTCCGATCGTTTTCATTTTACAGCCTGAACGTCAGAGCTTTGGCTCTGATTGCCCCAATGTCCAGCGGTTTGACGTTGTCGACGATCCATTCGCGCATGGCTTTGCCCTCGGCGGTTTCCTGCTTGTAGCTCATGAAATCGAGTTCAACGCCGAGCGCGTCGGCGACGCCGATGGCCAGAACCGGCCAGACTTCGCCGATGTCGCCGATCAGCGGAATGCTCCCCTCGTGGCGCGCAAAGGCCGACATTTCCATGCGGAAAGGAATGCCGGAAATTTTCGTTTTCGGCAGCCCCTTGGCGATCGCTTCCTGCATCTGCGCCTGGGAATCGCAGGCCCGGCGCAGATTTTCGTCGAGGTCAAGGCGGATCAGCGTCTTGCCGCGCAGGTTGTAGGTGTGCATGCCGTTCCACCAGGCCCAGATGCCATGCCCCGTGTACTTCTCGAACGGACCGTCGTGAAGTTCCTGCGAAAGGGCGATGGCCGACTCGATGATGACGTCCGCGTCCTCGAGCATGCGCGCGACGCGCATGCAGCGCTGGCGGATCGGGATGCTGTCGCCGATGCACGAGCCGATGTTGCCGCCGCCTACCATCTGCGGCAGGCTGACCAGCACGGGAAGGTTTTTCGCCGCGCCGACGCCCAGCATCGTGCGACGGTCGCAGCCCCAGCCCGCGACGACTTCGAACGGAAGCGCGTAGGTACGGGCGATGTCGCAGATTTCGGAAGCGACGTGCTCGTTCCAGTACCCCATCGGATAGGCCATGTTGCCGGCCGCTTTGATGACTTCGTGTCCGGCGATCCGGTCTTTTTTGGCAAGAAGCGCGTCGTCCAGGACGATCTGCTTTTTCAACGCCGCCAGTTCGTCGGGCGTCATGCAGGTGAACTCGAAGACGTTGCCGCGCGGCATGTCATCGGGATCGAAGCCCAGCTCGTCGGAACTGACCATTTTCACCCGGTCGAGAGCCCCCGCCATTTCGTGGCCGACGACCGCCGAGCTTGTGGTGACGCCGTCGATAATTCCCTTGTCCATCAGTTCCGCGATCAGCGTCGTCACGCCTTCGTGGATATTTGGACCGCTGCCGCAAGCAACGACGATCTTGCCGCCGTTCTTCTTGACCTCGACCATCTTTTCCGTGGCCTTTTTGATGCCGGCCTGCGTGCGCTCGTCCTGACGCTCAAAAAAAGTTTTCAACAGTTCTCTGTGAATCGATGCCATAATGCCCCTTCTTCCTTAACGTTTACAGACGTTTTTCCGGAGAATTCCCGCTACGAAAATCGTTGATCAAATCCCAGCTTCGCCGGGACGCACCGCTCAGGGCGGCGAAAAATTCTTGACGCTCCCGGCCGAAGTCGGAATTACCGTTTGACAGCACGCCGTCAAAAAAATCCCTCATCTCCCGCGCGTCGCACACAATGGTGCACAGTCCCGTTTTTTTGAGGGCTTCCGTGGCGTCCGAAAAATCGCGGTAGTCAGGCCCCTGACAGAATGGGATGCCCCAGATCGCCGGCTCCATGATGTTCTGACCGCCTTTGGGAACGAGCGAACCGCCGAGAAACGCCGCTTTCACGTACCGATACATCGGGAAAAGCACGCCGATGCGGTCGACAATGAGAACGTTCCAGTCACCGCGCGCCTCCGACATCAGCTCAACTTGGCCGAGCTTTCTCGCCGACGCTTCGTCCAGCAGCCCGCGGCCGCGTTCGGGATGCCGCGGCACGACGACGAGTTTCAGGCCGGGATAGACTTTCAGCAGCTCCGCGTAGGCGTCGAAGACGACCTCTTCTTCTCCTTCGTGGGTACTTCCGGCAAGGATCAGCGGCTCTTTGCCGGCAAAAATCTCCCCCAGGCCGGCGCCGTCGGCCGAGTTTTTGCGGTCGATCAGCGCGTCCACTTTGCAGTCCCCGGTCGTCTTCACCCGCTCCGGTTCCGCGCCCAAGGCGATAAAGCGCTGCCGATCCCGCTCGGAACGAGTCATGATCAGAGAATAACGGCGAATGACCCGTTTCCAGAAAAAGCGCAGGCGCCGGTATTTTTGAAAGCTCGATTCCGACAGCCGGCCGTTAACGAGAAAGGCCGGGATCCGTCGTTTCCGAAGCTGAAAAAGCATCTCCGGCCAGATCTCCGTTTCGATCGTGATGTAGGCGGCGGGGCGCAGAGCCGTCAGCGCCCGTTTCAAAACGCTGGGGGAATCCCAAGGATAATAAATGTGCTGGACGAGTGTCCCCATCAACCGTTCCGCCATGGCCCGGCCGGTTTTCGTGATTGTCGAAAGCAGAACGGGCGTATCCGGATTCTGCCGTTTGATTTCTCTGACGAAAGGATAGGCCGACTGCACCTCGCCGACCGAAACCGCGTGGATCCACAGAGCGCCCTTGGGCAGATCGTCGGGATAGCGGCCGTATCTCTGTTCGTTGCCTTCGTCGTATTTCCGATTCAGGAAAGGGCGCGCGGCAAAAAACAGGAGCTCGGCAACACAGCCATAAAACGACATGGTCAGGCGACGCCGCTTTGAAGCAGCTCGTGAATGTGCACCATTCCCACGGGACGGCGGTCCTTGTCGACGACGATCAGAACGGAGATCTCGAGTTTTTCCATGACGTGCACCGCCTCCGCGGCAAGCGCTTCGGGAGCGATGATGCGCGGCGAGCAGATCATCACGTCTTCGACTCTGCGGTCCAGACAACGGATCCCCTCTTTGGCGATCAGCCGCCTCAGATCGCCGTCGGTGAAGATGCCAACGAGAAAGCCCTCGTCGTCGACGACGCTGGTAGCGCCGTAATTTTTGCTGGTGATCTCGAACAAGGCGTCCTTGACCAGAGTTTCGTGCGAGACGACCGGCAGGGAACCGCTCGTGTTCATCACGTCGCACACGCGCAGCAAAAGCTTTTTCCCCAGCGAGCCGGCCGGATGAAACAGGGCGAAGTCCTCTTTTTTCAGGCCGCGCAGCAGCGTCACCATCGCTCCCAGCGCGTCGCCGATGGCCAGCTGCAGGGTCGTGCTGCTGGTCGGCGCCAGATTGAGAGGATCCGCCTCGCGTTCGATCGAAGAGTCCAGAAAAATATCCGCCCCCAGCGCCAGCGGCGAATCGGCGTCACCCGAAATGGCGATGACCGGCGCGCCGATGCGGCGGAAAAACGGCAGCAGGGCGACGACTTCCGCCGTCTTGCCGCTGTTGCTGATCAGCAGCGCCACGTCTTCGTGGCGGACCATGCCGAGATCGCCGTGCGCCGCCTCGCTGGACTGGAGAAAGAAAGAAGGCGTTCCCAGCGACGAAAGAGTCGCCGCGATCTTGCGCCCGATGTGCCCCGCTTTGCCGATGCCGGAGACGACGATCCTCCCCTTGCAGGCTTCCAGCAGACGGGCGGCCTGTACGAGCTCCGGCCCGAAACGATCGGCCGCGCGGACAAGTTCTTCCGCCTCGTGCCGCAGCACTTGGCAGCCCGCTTCGAGCAGTTCTTCGTCCGAGAGCTTTTCCGGCTGCCGATCCGACGGCAGCGTCATGGCCGGATTCATCGTTCGCACCAGTCCAGGGAGACAGGGCCGATGCCGCTTCTGACAAGGCGGTCGATGGCGCAGACCGGTTCGAGGAATTTCTCCAAAAGATCCAGCGGCACCATGTTCGGCCCGTCGCTCATCGCTTTTTCCGGCTGCGGATGGACTTCAAGGAACAAAGCGTCCACGCCGATGCCGACGGCCGCGCGGGCCAGCGGCAAAGCGAAGCGCCGGTCGCCGCCGGAGCTGTTTCCCATGCCGCCGGGCATCTGCACGCTGTGAGTGGCGTCGAAAACGACGGGCGCGCCCAGAGAGCGCATGATCACGAGAGAGCGCATGTCGACGACCAGCTGATTGTAGCCCATCGTCGTGCCCCGCTCGCACAGCATGACGCGATCGTTGCCGGCTTCCGTCAGCTTGCCCAGCACGGATTTCATGTCCCAGGCGGAAAGAAACTGCGCTTTTTTGACGTTGACCGCCCGTCCGGTTTTGGCGGCGGCCACCAGAAGATCGGTCTGACGGCACAAGAAAGCCGGGATCTGCAGCACGTCGGCGACTTCAGCGACGGGAGCGGCCTGCCACGACTCGTGGATGTCCGTCAGGATGGGCGCCCCCAGCTCGGACTTGATCCGCGCCAGCCATTGGAGCCCTTTCTCGAGGCCGGGGCCGCGCGGGCTGGAAATCGAAGTGCGGTTCGCCTTGTCGTACGAGGCCTTGAAAATATAATTGAGCCCAAGTTTCTTGCACAGAGCCTGAGTTTTTCTGCCGACTTCCAGTCCGAGTTCCAGGCTTTCCAAGGCGCAGGGGCCTGCAATCAAGGTGAGCCGGTCGCCTCCGACCACAAAATCTCCAATTTCTATCTTCTTCATCGCCCTTCCCTCCCTTGGAGCAAAGCGCTGTCATCCATCGAATTTCACTCGCTTGCTCAATTCGTCATAAACAAAAGTCCTTTTCTTCCAGCCTAAATGCTCCGCAGCATAATTCAAAACGGCGTCGAGCGCTCCCGATTGGCCTAAGCGCAGGCGCCCTTCCGAACTCATATAAGCCAGTCGCCCGGCGTCGGCCAAAAGATCGAGCGCCGCCTCCGCGAGGACGTCCGCATCGGCTTCCACCAAAAGTTCGGAGTCTCCGAGAAGTTTTTTCTGCACCAACTTTCCTTTTTCAATGACCGACAAAACGGGAACGCCCAAACCGGCACAGACCTGATTGGCCGTTCCGGCCAGTCCCAGCAGAAGCTCGGCTCCCTGCGCCGCTTCCGCGACCTCGCCGCGGTAAATAACGATGTCCAGCATGCCGCGGCGAAGATGAAGGCCGTCGAACTCCCAGCCGACCGCCGTTTTCGCCAGCGTGTCGATATCGATGCTGGGTGCGGGCACCATCACGGCCGCAATCGCGCAGCGTTCGGAAATTTTGCTGAGAGCGCGCAGCAACAGGCCCAGATCTTTGTACGCCCGCTCTCGGCTGCCGGGCAGCACGAGAAGCCGGCGCCCTTCGCCCCACGGAACGGTCTCTTTAGTATTATCACAAGAAAGGTCCATGATTGGATTTCCTTCGAAGACGGCGGTAACGCCGTTTTGGCGTAATTCGACCGCCGTCTCTTCGTCACGGGTCCAGACCTTCTTGCAGCCTTTTCGGTACAAAAAACTTTCCAGCTTCCAATGGCCGCTGATAAATTTCGTTTTCGCCGTCGCCACCATGAGGGCCTTTTTCCCCTGCCCCCATAAAGTGTGACAGAGGAGATACGCATCGCCAACGCAAAGAACCGTACGACAACTGCTGCGCAGCTGATCCCATGCGGACAGCTGACGGGAAATCTGCCGAAAAAGCCCGGCCTTGATCTCTCGATAAAGATCATGCAGATGATATTTTATGATCCCGCCCGTCGGCGATTTCGAAAGGGGCGGCAGGATTCTGACGCCGATCTTCTTGTAAGGGATCCCAGATCCCACAAGCGGAAAAGCGCAGACCTCCGCCTGCGGAAATCTCTGTGCGGCTTTGCGCGCAAGCTTGGCCCCGATGGCGTCTTCGCCGTACCCGTTCGACGCGACGACAATCTGAGGACGAAGCGCCTGAACGACGACGTTCCAGAATCTGTCGGGCTCTTCGACGAGCGCGCTTATTCTCGGCACGTAGAGCGGAACGCGGGGAACGTATCCGCGCGGCAGATTGAAGATGTCTTTTTCCGTGCAGCATATGGCCTTGCCGCCCGATTTCCGGGCCGCATCTTCGATCTTTTGCAAATCGTTCACATCATAGTGATGATGATCCTTGAATTCGAATTCATGGAGTATGGCCGCGCCGCTTTTGAGGATCGTGTTTCGAAAGCTGTGCGGATTGCCGATCGCGGAAAAAACTATCAGAGAGAAGGCCGTCATGCTTTCTCCGACGGGAACGAACCGCTCTCCATCCCATCGCTCCCACAGAGGATCAGCCAGCCGCGAATAGAATATGCGCTCTTGCGAGACCCAGCGGGAGATCCGCTCTTTCAGGCGTCGCAGAGCCTCCGGCGATGTCTGATCCGATTTGGAAATGACGACGGCGTGAGCCCGCGACAAAGAACTGGGGAGCTCGCGCAAAATGCCGTTGGGCAGAGAGGTTCCATTGCCGAACGGACAGGTGGCGTCGACGAGAACGATGTCGACGTCGCGGACCATTCTGCGATGCTGAAACGCATCGTCGGCGACGACGATATCGATGTCGTGGTTCAAAAGCGCCGCCACGTCCGCCATGCGGTCGCTCGAAACCGCCACCGGGACGTCCGTCAGCCGCGACGAGAGCAAAAGCGGCTCGTCCCCGACGACGCTTCTGTCGCCATTGCCGTTCAAAACGACGACCGGCTCGGACGTTGTGCCGCCGTAGCCTCGGCTGACGATCCCAGGCTTCAGCCCCCAGCGGGACAACTGCTCGGCGATGAATTCGACGAAAGGCGTTTTGTTCGTTCCACCCGTGGTGAGATTTCCGACGCTGATGACGGGCAGCGGCGGTTCTTCCGAAGCGTAAACGCCGTGATCGTAAAACGCCCGCCGTGTTCTGACAATGACGGAGCCCAGCCATCCCAGCGGTTTCAAAATCACCCACGGCGACACGGTCTTCTCTCCGTGAGAATAGGCAAGATAGGACTTCGTGAGAAAGTTCATGGATGCCCGGCTCCGTACTGGAGCGAAAAGAGTTTTTGATAGGCCCCGTTCTTGCGAAGGAGCTCCTCGTGAGTCCCCTCTTCGATGATATGCCCGTTCTCGAGGTAAAGGATGCGATCCGCGTTGATGATCGTCGAAAGCCGATGAGCGATGATAAACGACGTACGCCCTTCCATGGCGCGGTCCATCGCCTCCTGGATCTGTCGCTCCACGGCGGCGTCCAGCGACGAGGTGGCTTCGTCGAGAATGATGATGCGGGGATTGCGGACGATCGCCCGCGCGATGGCGATCCTCTGCCGCTGGCCGCCGCTCACGGTAACGCCGCGGATCCCCACTTCCGTGTCGTATTTGTCGGGGAGAGAATCGATAAATTCGGAGATGCCGGCGATGACGGCCGCTTCTTCGATCTCGCTTTTTTTCGCTTCATATCCGTAGGCGATGTTGAAGGCGATGGAGCCTTTCATCAGAACCGGATCCTGCGGCACCACGCCGATCTGAGTGCGCAGGCTTTGGAGGTCGACGTTCTTGACGTCGTGCCCGTCGATGAAAACCGTTCCCTTCTGCGGATCGTAAAAGCGCTGCACCAGATCGACGAGCGTCGACTTGCCGGCGCCCGTGGCCCCGACGACGGCGATCTTTTCTCCGGGACGAACCGTCAGATTCAAATCTTTCAAGATCCATTGTTCCGGCTCGTAGCTGAACCATACGTTTTCAAAACGCACTTCGCCTCGCAGGCGCTTCAAAACGACCGCACCGGGCGGTGTCACGACCCGGTCGTCGTTGTCGAGAAGGCTGAAGATCCGCTCCGCCGCCGCGAAACCGAACTGGAGCTGACTGACGGCGCGCGTAAAATTGTTGATCGGCGAGGCCAGAAAGCCCAACGACCCGAGAAAGGCGATCAATTCGCCGGGTGACATGATATCGTCGAGAACCTGGCGGCCTCCCAGCCAGAGGATCAGAGCGAGCGCCACAATGAGAAGGACCTCGACGGCGCCGTTCAGAGCCGCGTTGATCTTGACGCCCTGAATGATGACGTCAAAATTCTGCCGGTTGCTTTCCTTGAAACGGGAAAGTTCCAGATCCTCTGTCGCAAAAGCCCGCACGATGCGAATCGCCGAAAGAGCTTCCTCGGCTACCGCGGAGAGATCGGCGACACACTGCTGCATACGGCGTCCGACCTTGCGGAGAATCTCCGCAGCGCTCTTCAACACGAGGACGACGAGCGGCAGGATCAAAAGCGTATAGAGCATCAGCTTCCAGTTCAGATAGAGGCAATAGGAAAGCATCGCCGCGCATGAGACGCCCTGAACGACAAGATCCACGGCGACGTTCGTGACGGTCATCTGCAGCATGTTGGCGTCGTTGGTGACTCGCGACAAGAGCTCGCCCACGCGTTTGTCGTTGATGAACTTCAGCGACAAAGTTTGCAGATGAGCGTAAGCGGCCACTCGCATATCCATGACGACCTTTTGCCCGACCCAGCCCATCAGATACTTTTGGCCGTAAGTAAATACGGCCTTGAAGACAAAAAGGACCACCAGCGAGACGACCAACACGTTCAGCATCGCGTAATCCTTGCGTATCAGCACGCCGTCGACGACGTTCTTCATCAGCCAGGCGGGGATCGCCGCGCAGAGCCCGGCGCCGACCATACAGACGAAAGCGCATCCCAATTTTGCCCTGTAAGGCAAAAGGAGTGCCGCCAGTCGACGATAGAGAGGCTTACTTCCTTTCTCTTTCATGATCGGCCGCCATCCTTTCGAGAATGTTGCAAATCTTCGCCGGAGCGCCGGGCGCGACTGCGGCGGCAAGCTCGTACAGACGCTTCCTCTGCGCCTCGAGCGATTCCGGATCCCGCAAAACCTTGGCGATCTCGTCGGCAAGCCGCGAAGCGCTGTATTCGCCGATGAACTCGGGGACAAAACTCTCTTTCACGAGCCGGTTGGGCCACGACATCTTCCCGATGTGTTTGGGAATCGCTTTTCGAATGATCCGCTCCCTCAGCGCGCTGCCGAACCAGGGAACGCGGTCGAGCATGCCAACCAGCCCGGCGATCGGCATCTGCCGCAGAAAAGAAAAGGGAACCGCCACCGCAAGTGGTTGCTTGCAGTACATCAGCTCCAGGGTATTCGTCCCGGGCTGCGTCAAGGCAAGATCCGCGCCGTCAACGCCCGCAGGCGTCGTTCCCATCCAGACTGAAAAGCCGCTCTCGCTCCAGAGTCGGGACTCGCTCTCCTCCGAAAACGGCGACAGGAGAACCCTTAATTCGATCTCGGGATCGATCTCCAGCAAATGTGAACGAAAATCTTTCAGGAAAAAAAAGGCCTTGCGCCGGATGTTCGGACGGCTGCCGGGAAAAAGCGCCAGCCGCTTGCCACGAGGCGCGTGCCAGCTTTCCGGAATGCCCGGATCGAGGCTGTCCAGCACCAGATCCCCGACAACTTCCAATCTCTCGGAACTGAACAGTCCGGGGCGGGACGTCAGCACTTTTTCACAGCGTTTCATGCCTTTTTTGCGACCGTAAGAATAGCAGGCCAAAGGGGCGCGCTGTCTCCATGCCAGAAGGCGGCCGAAAAACAAGTCGCCCCCCAGCTGTAAAACGGCGTCATACTTTTCCGCCGAAAAAAAACATCGCAGGGCGCCGGCGGTCGTCCGGTGCCTCAATATCGTCGCGGGAAGCCGCGAAAGCGCGTTGACCTCCCGGCCTGAAGCGAAAGGGCAGGGCAAAAGATGCACGTCCACCGTCCAATTTCTGCCGACGGCTTCCTTGATGAGCGGCCGGCACCAGCCCCAGACTTCTCCCGGCCCGTTGGCCAAAAAAGCGACCTTCATGAATTCACCAGCCTGGAAATGGATTCTGCCCAGCGTTGAATTGCTCCCGGCTCCCCCATCAGTCGTCTGTTCGACACAATCTGTTTGTGAATGCCGTCGCAGTAATCCTTGTCGTGAAGGTACAGATCGACGTAGTGCAGAATCCTATCGGCGCGCGCGTCGTCCTGCAGAAGTTCGGGGAACATCATTTTTTCCGCCAGCACGTTGGGAATGGAAACGAAGGGTGTGTGCGTCAGCATCTTGTAAATCCGCCATTCCAACGAGGTTCCTTTGTAAAGCACGATCATGTAACGATTCAGCAACATCGCTTCGACGGCCGTCGTGCCGCTGGCGCCGATGACGAATTTCGAGGCGTGCATCAGATTGCGCCCGCTGATCCCCGTCGTTTCGATTCCGGCCTTGTTGTCCCTGACCATTGTCTTGCTGGCCTCGTCGAGCCCCGGAGCGATGGAGAACACGGGATGAAGCCCCATCCCTTTCAATCTCAGCGCCGTCTCCTGAAGAACGGGAAGCAACGCTTTTATTTCGGAACGGCGGCTTCCCGGCAGCAGGGCGACGCGCCTTGCATCGTCCGGCAAAGAAGCTCCGACCGGGACGAAGTTGTCAAGATCGTCGATCAGCGGATTTCCGCACCAATAGCTCCGCACATTCCACGCTTGCAGGGCCTTTTCTTCGAAATGGAACAGCGGCAGGCAGAGATCGCAGTAACGTTTCAGATATTTCGCCCGGCCGCTGCGCCAGGCCCAGATCGTCGGCGGACACACATAGACGACGGGACCTTTATAGCCGAGGGCGCGGATTTTGCTCAGCAGCGGGATGTGAAAATCGGGACTGTCGACGACGATGACGGCGCGCGGCGCTCGCTTCACGACGGCCTCCGCCAGTTCTTTTCTCAGACGGAACAACGACGGCAGCGATTTGATGATCCGCCTCAGACCGATGATGTGCAGGAGCGCGTTGTCCCATTCCGTGCTTATCCCTTCTGCAAGCGCGCCGCCCATTCCCCAAAGCCGTTCGTGGGGAAGGATTTTGTGGAGCGCCGCGCTCAGTTTGGCCGCATAGATATCGCCGGAAAGCTCCCCGGTACTTATAAAAATCGACATGTGGCAACTCCCGTCACGCTGATTCCCAAGCGCTCCGCTTCCTGCAGGAAGGTTTCTTTTTCCAACAAAAGGACGCTGTGCGCTTCGATAAAAAGCCCCGTCAGGCCGGAATCGGCCATGTTTCGCAGCGTTTGCACGCCGACGACCGGCAGGTCGTAACGCCGGTCCTGGTCGGCACGCATCCCTTTCAACAGGATCCCATGAGCGCTTAACGACGCCGCGCGCCGAATGGTCTCATCCGTGCCTTCCATCGCTTCCACGGCGACGACGGCGCGATTCGAAACGACGACGGACTGGCCGAACGAAAGCGGCAGCAGAGTCCGCAAAATGTTCAGCCCATATTCGCAGTCCTGCAGCTGTTCCGCGTCGGCGACGGGGCCGGCGATATGCCCCTCGGGCGCCAGAAGTTCCGGAATGACTTCCTCGTAGCTCATGACTTGAATGCCGAATTTTTCGATGTACTTCACGACCCCGGCCAGCAAGCTGTGATCGTTGCGGTCCTGCACGGCGGAAAGGATGGACTTGGCGCCGCGATCGAGCTTTTCTTCGGAATAGATGTTCTTTTTGGGCACGCCGCCGGCCATCATCAAACGGCGGATTCCCATCAGGCGCATCTTGGCGAGGATCATCGCGATCGCCATGGGATTGCTGATTTTCTGCACGGCGATGCCTTCGTCCAGATAAGGGGCGTCGTTCTCCGCCAGCAGGTACACCTTCGGCGGCGGTGCCTTCTTTTTGATCATCGCTTTCAGGATCTCCAGAGGCAGCGCGCCTTCCCCGGCGACGAGGGCCAAATGCTCGACGTTCATCGGTCTGCCCTCCGGGCGAGAAGAAGCGCTCCGGCAAAGAACAGGATATTGGGCAGCCACGCTCCGAGGATGGGAGGAATGTGCCCCGCCTGCCCCAGAGAGCGCCCCATCGACATAACGACATAATAGACGAAGACGATCAAAATGCTTTGTCCGAAACCGACGCTGGCGCCGCCCTTTCTCATCGGCCGCACGCCGAGCGCCGCGCCGATAAGCGCCAGGATCACGCAGGCCCAGGGCACCGCCAGTCGCAGATGAAAGGCGACCCACAGCGGTTCCAAACTTTTCCCCTGAGCTTTGAGGATTTCGATATATTTGATCAGCTCCAGGCAGCTCATGTCGTCGGGTTTGGCGGTAGAGCGCGAGATCTGCTGCGGGGTCAGGCGAATCGGAAGCGCCTGGCGTTCGAAATGCAGCGTCAGCTCAACGGTGTTCCTGCCTTTCACTTCGAACACGTCGCCGTCGTCAAGATACCAGACTCCGTCAATCCACGTGCCCTTTCGGGCCGTCGTCAGCCGGACCAAATCGGCCCCCTTGAACTCCTGAACGACCACGTCGTCCATCGTACCCGAACGGGCGTAAAGTTTGTTGATGTAGACGATCCTTCTCAGCCCCTCGGACGAAGGATCGCTGCTCCGCAAAAACACCTGTTCCTTCAAAAGCGCGGGTTTTTCGCGGGCGACTTCGTAGCGCATCACGTTCTGCGCGGCGATCTTGCCAAGCGGCACGACCGTTTCGTTCAAGGCAAGAGAGATCATCGTGACGCCGAACGCCGCGACCAAAACGGGACGGCCGATGCGCGAAAACGAAATTCCGGCCGCTTTCAACGCGACGATCTCGCTGTTGGTGGACATTTTACTGAAGCCCAGGAGCGAAGCCAGAAGGCACGACATCGGCAGCGTCAGAACGACGACGGAAGGAAGCTCGTAGATAAAAAGACGGCCGGCGACACCCAGAGAAACGCCTTGTTCGATGATGAGGTCGGCCAGCTTGAACAGTAACCCGCCGGCGACCATAATCAGCGTAAAGGCCATCACTCCGAAGAGAAATGGCCCCATGAGCTCTCTCATAATAAAACGATCCAACGTGCGAAAAGGTTTCATAAATTAGACCTCCTTCGCTTGTGCCGCAAGAACCATATCGACAACTTCGCGAACGGCGCCGTTGCCGCCGCCGCGCTGCGTCACATACGAGGCGGACGCTTTCAGTTCGGGGACGGCGTTCGCCACGGCGACTCCCAGCCCCGCCCAACGGACGCATTCGCAGTCATTGACGTCGTCGCCGATAAAAATCACCGCTTCGGCAGATACTCCCGCTTCCGCCGCAATTTTCCGAAGGACGGGCAGTTTCTCTGCAACGCCGTTGGCCAGAAAATCGACGCGCAGTTCCCGAGCTCTCAGCTCCGTCACGGCGGAAAAGCGTCCGCTGATCCAGGCGACCTTGCCGCCCGCTTTGCGAAACAGCGCCATACCCATTCCATCCTGAATGTCGAAGCGCTTGAATTCATTCCCCGCCGCGTCGATGAACACGCTGCCATCCGTCAGCGTTCCGTCGACATCCATGGCCAGAAGACGGAACATCAGTCCTCGGATTTGCCTGCGCTGCTTGCAGGCCAGGGACAGAAGCCCCTTTTCTTGTCGCCCTCCTTGAAGAAACGGAGAATTTCTTCCACATCAGCGGATTTTGCGTCCTGCTTTTCGAGTTCGGCAAGAGCTTCGCGCATGGGCAACCCCGAATGGTAAATTCTTCTGTAAGCCCGTTTTATTTCCAGACGGCGCTCGGATGAAAAGTTATTGCGCCGCAGGCCGATAACGTTCAAACTGTACACACGGCAAGCTTCCGCCCCGTTGACCAGCAGGAACGGCGCCACGTCCTGCGCCACGCGCGAGGCACCGCCGATCATGCAGAACGAGCCCACACGAACAAACTGATGGAAGCCGGACATGCCGCCGATCACCGTTCCCCGCCCGATTTTTACATAGCCGGCGAGCCCGGATTTGCTCGAAATCGTCACGGAATCGGAAATCTGCACGTTATGACCTAAATGTACGCCTTCCATGATCAAGCAGTCATCGCCGACCGAGGTCACATTCCCCTCGCCGGAGGCGCGATGGATCGTCACGTTTTCCCTGATGACCGACCGGTTGCCCACGGCGACCCAGCTGGTTTCACCCTTGAACGCATGGTCCTGCGGTTCGGGGCCGATCACGGCGTCCTCGAAGATCACGGCGTCCTCGCCGATTTTCGTGTAGGGGCAGAGGTGGACAAACGGGCGCAGAATCGTATTGCGCCCCACAACGACATTCTCGTCCACAATGGAAAAGGGGCCAATTACGACGCCGTCAGCCAGTTCGGCTTGAGGCGAGACAATCGCAGTCGGATGTATTTGAATCCCCATTTTATTTTTCCCCTTCAGGTTTCTTGGTCAGCATAAACCCCAATTCGGCCTCGGCGACCGTTTTCCCTTCGACTTCCGCGTGGGCTTTGACCTTGCCCATTTTACCGAAGATACGGCCCATCTCGGTATAGATCACAAGCTGATCCCCCGGCACGACCGGACGCCGGAACTTCGCTCTGTTGACCGTGGTCAGGAAAGCGATCGTGCCGCGCAGCTCGGGAATGTTGAGCACCATCATGGCCCCGGCCTGAGCCATCGCTTCAAGGATCAAAACGCCGGGCATCACGGGTTCGCCGGGAAAATGCCCCTGAAAAAAGGGCTCGTTGATCGTGACATTTTTAATGGCCACAACGCTCTTTCCGGGCACAAGCTCCTGAATGCGATCGACGAGAAGAAAGGGGTACCGATGAGGCACACACGACATGATTTCTTTAATATCCAGCATAACGCCATCTCCTTACAGTCACTCACCTGTACCATGCTGCGCACATGATTCCCCGACGCGTCGCCGTGAACAGGCAAAACTTCATGATGCGGATTTTCAAGCCGAGACACACTCGCGCGCGATACGATCGACCAGCTTCTGATGCATGGCATGCCCGGCCCGTATCCCGACAAAATGGCCGATAACCGGCTTGCCTATCAGCGTCAGATCGCCCATCATATCCAATATTTTATGCCTGACAAATTCATCCGGGCGCCTCAAACCGCCGGGCGTCAGAACTCTTTGACCATCAACGATCAGGGCCGTCTCCACCGTCCCCCCCAGCCCCAGGCCCAGAGAACGCATGTACGCCACTTCTTCGTACAGACAAAACGTCCGACACTGCCCGAGCTCGGCAACAAAGTTGTCTTTTGTCGGCACGACGGTCGCAGCCTGAGTGCCGATGGCGTTGTCGCCGTATTCGATCACATAGGTGAAGCTGAGCCGATCGGACGGCAGGACGGCGCATATCTTTTTCTCATCCTCGGAAGTCACGTACACCGGGGAAGAGACGCGCAGGTACGACGGCTCTCCGGGAAGCTCTTCAAGCCCCGCTTTCAGAATTTCTTCGCAGAACGGAGCGGCACTGCCGTCGAGCAGCGGCGTTTCGATCCCCTCAGGACAGAGAACGACATCGTCAACGCCGAGTCCGCGCAGCGCGCCGAGCAGATGTTCCACGGTCATCACCCGATGGGAATCGAACGCAAGAACGGTGCCGCGCCCGTCGCCGGAGTACTTTGCGGACTGGATCGGGAAACGCTTGCCGCCGAAAAGAAACATATACCCCTCGCCGCTGTCGGCCGGCAGCAGCTTCATGGAGACCGGCTTGCCCGAATGAAGCCCGACGCCGCCGAAGTCAATCTCTTTTTTCAGCGTGTAGCGGCTCATGGGCAACGGCCTCTTCCAATTTTTTCAAACGTTTCAGCAGATCGGGAACTCGGCGCAGCGAAGCCTTGAAACGAAAGTCTTCCCTGTGATCGGTCGCGGGATGTCCCGAGAGGACCTGCCCCGGCTTGGTGTTCTTCATGACGATCCCCATTCCGGCGATCTGGGTGCCGCGAGCGACTTTAATATGGCCGTTCAAACCGCTGCGCGCTCCCATGACGACGCCGTCCTCGATGGTCGTGCTGCCGGCCACGCCCGATTGGCTGGCGATGATGCAGTTTTTCCCGACACGGCAGTTATGGCCGATCTGCACTTGATTGTCCACTTTTGTGCCGTTCTGCACAACGGTATCGGCAATCGTCGCCCGATCGACGCAAGTTCCGGCGCCGATCTCCACGTCGTCGCCGACGATGACCCGCCCGATCTGCGGAACTTTTACGTTCTCGCCGTCAGGACCGCCGGGGATAATGCCGAAGCCGTCGGCCCCCAAAACCGCGCAGCTATGGATAAGGCACCTCGCGCCGACTTTTGTGCGGCGCTGGAGAACGGCCATCGGCTCGAGCACGCTGTCGTCGCCGACTTCCGCATCCGGGCCGACGTATACGTTGGCGATAAGTCTGACGCCGTTGCCGATGCGCGCGCCGGCGCAAACGGTGCAGTTCGGCCCGACGTAGGCCGACGGAGCGACCACGGCCGACGGATCGACAAACGCCGTACGGGCGATCCCCGCAGGCAGCGGATAGCGCGGTTCGAAAATCGCCAAAAGCGCCGCCATTGCCGCGCGGAACGACTTTACCTTCAAGCCGTCGCGCCCGTTGGGAAAATTCTTTTCATCCGCGACGACGGCAATGTTTTCCGGAAGGTTGCAGGCGAGCTTCAGCGATTCTATAAAACTCAAGCGTTCAGGGGCGCAGTCGTTCAGTTCGGAAAGGCCCGCGACGATCCGTCCGCCATTTCCGCAAACAGCTGCGCCAATCCGCTCAGACAACTCGCGCAGACTGTACGAATTTTCCATAGCAGATCTCTCCTTAAAAAATTATCCCTTAAAGGTTGCTAAAAGCGCGAAGGCTGATGCGATCGTCCTGCCGGTTATCGTAATACAGTTCGAACGCGACATAACGATTCAGACGGTAGCCGACGGCCGCTTCCAAATCGTCATCGTCGCTGTATCTCAGCCAGCCATAGAGACCGGGGCGGTTCCGTCCGAGCCACACGCGATACCAGAGCGGAGACGAATCTTCCGTGCTGCCTTCCAGCCCCAGCCACATGAATTCCAACGGCGAGAAGCGCAGCCCCGCTCTGCCGTCAACATGCCAATGCTCAAGTCCCATGACGATCTCGGCGTAAGCTTCCGCCGGGATTTTCGGCCCTAACGGGAAATACCTGCCCAAATGAAGCCCGGCTTCCAGCCTTGCGGGGCCTCCGGCATGCACGGAAAACCAGCCTCGAAACGAATAGGTCGTGCTTTCGATGCGAGTCGTTACCTTCGTGATGGGTTTGACGGCAATGTCGTTCACCGACGAGGCCCGCAGCATTTTCAGCCATTTGTTCTGCAGCTGCTTCTCCTCCAGCCACCGCTCCATCTCCGCAAGGTGGAAGCTGATCCAGCTGAGCGGCAGCCCCGTCAGCGGCGAAAGATACTCAAGCGTCTTGTCGCTCATCCGGTCCGTCAGCAACTGCGGAAGCGAAGCCGACAGCGTTTCCGGAGAAAAAGCGAGCAACAACGGCGGCTGAAGGTAAAGCTTCAGATCGAGCAGCACATTCAGATCCTCGGCGTGAACGCGCACCGAGCAGCGCCATCCCGGAATATATTCGTCGATGATTTTATCGATCTGGCTCTGAAAGCTCTCCGCGCTCCAGCGCAGGGCTTCCGGCGGCACATTCTCCACGATTTCCCGAAGCGAAGGCAAAGCGCGTTCGATGTCGTTCTTTATCCATGTGGAACAGGGCTCCGGCAGACGAGCGCTCCCTTCCGGCATTTGCAGGGAAAGACGCCAGTTCCATCTGTGCGGCGGCTCCATCGAGACGAATTTCTGATTGACGAGCGAAACCTTAAACCCCGGGAAAAGGCGGCTCCCCACGAGGGCCAACGCTTCCACCGCCGCCTGACGCGAGAGCCGGCTACCTTGCAGTTCGCGCCAGACGGCGCTCATGCTCCCCTGGATCGAACTTTTGAGCCACGCCGGGGCATTGCAGCGCAGCGGCAGCGCGGGCATCGCCCGGCCTTGCGCGGGAATAACGCCGAGAAAAAGAGCCGCTGCCAGAAGAACGCACCGAAAACATTCAGAAACGATCGCGGGAATGGGTCTCCTCCGGAACATTCCTTTCGGCCTCCCTCCTCCTGCAGCAGCTCATTTTCATGTTATTCCAAGCTCAAGCTTTAGAACATCTCCCCAAAGCCAAAGTGGAACTGCGTTTCATCGCCCTTGGCGACGTCGACGCGGATATTGCCGAGCGGCGTCTTCACTCTGACGCCGACGCCGGGAGAATCTTCCAGATCGTCAAAGCTGAAGCCTTCGCCTTCCGTTTTGCTCCATGCGTTTCCGATGTCGTAGAAGGCGACGATCGAGAAATTTTCGTCGATGGGGATGCGCAGCTCGACGTTGCCGAGGAACATCTCGTGTCCCTTGAAGTCGCCGCTTTCATAGCCGCGCAAACTGTTGGCGCCGCCCAGCGAGTAGCGCTCGGAAAGCGGGATCGTGCCATCCGAGAAACCGGCGCGCACGCGCAGGGCGAGGATGATCGGCCGGTCCTCGGTCTGTCCGAGGTCGATGTAATCTTCCAGCCCCTTGATGGGCACGTAGGCGACGGCTTCGGCCCAGTACTTGGTGTAATCCCATTCGCCGCCGAGAGCTTCCCAGGCGTGCTCGACGCCGATCGTCTCGCGGTCTCCTTTGGGATAACTCAGATATTTGTCGACGTTGTTGCGCGTCAGCTCAAGAGTCGTTGAAAACACCTTGCTGTTGAGCGAGTCCTCGTCAACAATGCGACCGAACCAATAACGACTGTTGGCGTCGCTTAAGCCGCCCGCAGCTCCGCTATAATTGATCTTGCTTTTATGCCAGTCGGCCGTCAGGTACCAACTGAACATCTCGCTGCCGCCGAATTTACGACCGATACCGGCATAGAATCCCGTTCGATCCTCCTCGTACTCGAAAGCGTTGAAGCGCTGACGAACGCCGCCGATTTTGCCGTTGTAACGGTACGTCAGATCGTCATCTTCGCGCTTGTAGGCGCCGATCTTCCAGGAGAACGTTTTCTTGTCCATGTAGGGATCGGACAGCGACAGCCAGTAATTTTTGTAGTCGCCCTGATCGAAGCCGATTTCGAAAATCCTGGCCCGGCCGCCGAGGTTGCTCTCGCGGTAGGAAGCGCCGCCGCCCAGCCCGCTGCTCGATCCGTAGCTGACCGAGAAGATCAGGCTGGCGCTTCGCTTCTCCTTGACGGTGACAATCACGTCGACGTTGTCGCTGTCTTCGACCGGTTCAAAACCGACGTTGACGTCCTCGAAAAAGCCGAGGTTGCGCAGTTTTGTGATGGAATGGCGCAGGAGCGTCGAATTGAAGAGATCTCCGTTTTTCAAGGGGATATTGCGGCGGATAACATAGGTTTTGGTGCGCCGGTTGCCCTGAATGACGATGTCGTTGATGCGCGGCTCGACGAACAGCACGGTGACCACGCCGTCTTCCACCTGCACGTCCTGCACGCGGGTCATGACGTAGCCGTCGGCCTGAAAGCGTTCTCTGAGCCGCTGAATGTCGTTTCTGAAAAAAACGCGGTTGAAGATCATGCCGGGCTGCGTGAAAAGCATCTTCTTCAACTTGTCTTCTTTGTAGATCGTGTTGCCTCGAAAACGAATTTCCTTGATCGTGGGATTCTCGGTGACTACAAAGGTAAGAACAAGCTCCCCGTTCGCGTCCGTGGCAACTTTCGCGTCGACGTAGGAGAAAAAACCCTGGTCGTAAATTGCCTGAATATCGTCCATGACCTGCTGCTGATTCAGTTCATCGCCGACCTTTGTCTTCACTGCCCGCAAGATATGAGAAGCGACAATTTCGTTATTTCCTTCGACCCTCAAGGCAGAAACCGTTTGGGCACAGGCAGCGCTGCCGACGACAAGCAGAATGAAGCAACTTGCGAATAATTTTTTCAAAGAACGAACCAACTGTATTCCCTCCATGAACCTCAAGTTTAATTGAATTCGAGTACGACTGAGTTAGCGTTTTTGTGCAGCGCTTTTCGACCAACTTCCATCAGGCGGTACATATCGGCGTCGGAAAGCTTTGACGCGGCCGGCCGGGGACGGGCAGCCGTCCTTGCTTCGGCGACGGACACCTCGGCATTTATCGAGAATCCCTTCTCCGCAGTCTGGAGAGATTTGCTGTTTTGCGCTGACGGCACGCCGTCTCGCAGAGGCTCCGCAGTCTTTTTTCCCTCTGTCGTCAGCCACTCATTATAACGGTCCATCTCCGTTCGCAGCAACCGCGGCACTGAAAAATCTTCCCCCTGCCTTTTTTCCTCCGCCCACAGCATTTGCGACAAAACAATCGGCGTTTCGGACTCGGGCACGTGCAGAGGGCGTGCCAGGAACAATACGGCCGCAAGGGCTGCCGGCACAATCATCGCAGAGGTGCGGACAGAGCGGCGCGCGTTTCCGCTCTGATGGCATAACAAAAGCTCCTGCCGGGCGTCATCCAGCTCAGCACGAGCGCATTCAACATCGAGTATGGCATCGGAAAAATTTCCGTCGGCACTCATGGTCTGAGCGCGCCGGATCCAGCGAATCACTCGGCTGTATTGCTTATCGAGCATTTTTCCTCCTTGTGAGACAATGGAATTATCTTATTATCCCTGCCGCCGCTCCAGAAGTTGCATATTCTTGAGAAAACCATTCTTTCAATTGTGTCAGCGCTTTTTTCTTCAAACGATAAACGTGGCTGACGTCAAGGCTCATCTCTTCCGCCAGTTCACGGGCGTTTCTGCATTCGATCACCAGCTCGCGCAAAATGTGCGCCTCGCGTTCGGGAAGCTGAAGAAGGCCCTCCCGCAGCATGATAATCTCCTCGACTTCTCGAAATTCCGCCGTTTCATCGCCGTCTTCGCACTCGACGTCGACAGGAATCGGGGCTTTCGCCTCCACTCTTTGAAGAAAATTGAGCATTTGCCCTCTGATTCGGTAGCACGCATAAGTTGTAAAACGGTGCCCCAAGCTCACGTCGAATTTATCGACGGCGCGTATTAACGCCAGGGTTCCCTCCTGCACGAGGTCGGAAAAGCGCTGCCCGTTGACCCTGAATTTTTTGGCGACCCAATAAACCAGCGGACGATAGGCAAGGATGAGCTGCTCTCGCGCCTCCTCATCTCCGGAGGACATCGCAAGCCAGAGTTTTTTTTCTTTTTCCCATTGAAGTTCACTTGCTTCGGCCATTTCGTCCTCCCACAATTGGATTTTTATCTATTCTACCAGTTCTTGGGGCTTTTTGCTCGCTGACGCCGGTTTCAGTTAAGAAGAGCAGACGGCCTTTTTCGGCGCCAGGGAAGCTTTTTCATTGAAGAAACATTAAAACGGAACCGGCAACGATTTCCGCGAAATCCCTTGCGATGAAACAGAGCTGTGGAGCGTGTCATTGTAAAAGCAGAGGACAAATTTCTCCCCTGTGTCCTCAAGTCCGGTCAAAGCGCAATTATTCATACGAAAGTTTTTCCAGACCGCTTCCAGCGAGAGGTTCAAGGCTTCGGCCAAAAAAGCCCGCAAAGTTCCGCCGTGAGAAACGACCAAAATACGCTGCCCCCGCGCTTTCCGCAAGGCGGCAAGAACTCTTCGGACACGACTCCTGATCTCGTCAGGCGATTCCGCATTCGGGATTTTCACGGAGAAAGGATGCGCCGCCCAATGCGAATAATCTTCGCCGCTCTTTCGCAGCGACGAGATGCTTTGTCCTTCCCAATCGCCAAAGCCGATTTCGCGCAGATCCTCCATGACATGAAGGTCGCTCCGCCTACAGCCTGCGGCAATCGCAGCCGTCGTCACGGCTCTCTTCAAAGGGCTGACATAAATTTCCTCGGGAGCCCATTCGGCGATCCGCTCCGCAGCCATTGCCGCCTGTTGCATGCCCAGCTCATTCAAGGGAATGTCCATGCGCCCCTGAAAGCGCATCTGCGCGTTCCAGTCAGTCTGGCCGTGGCGCAGCAGTAGAATTTTTCTCATCGTCATCCAACGCTCTCCTGAACGATCAACTCATCCGGCGACTTTCCGCCGGAATTTTCATTTCGGTCGGTGCTTTTCCGTTATCCTTACGCCGGCCTTCGGCAGGGAACCGGGCGGCCTTTTTCGCCGCCGCACATAGTCTTTCCCCCGCAGAAGCGCAGTGCCCGTACAACGTTGCAGAGACCGGCAGGACCATGAAATGATACCTCATTCGAACGTGCCGTTTCAAGACGTTTTTTTGAACTTGAGGCAGCGCCGACTCGTCGATCGAATGGCTCCTGACGATGGACAAAAAGCGCCTCCAGCGAATTTTACAGGCTGGAGGCGCTTTTTCACTTCTCAATACGGAACTGCGGTGGCCGTTTTCATCGTTTTGTCAGGCTTTGTCCGCTTGTTCGAAACCGCACTGCAGAGCCTTGAGATTCATCGGCAAAAACTGTGGTTTTTTCTTGCCGAGCTTTTCTTCCACGACATGCTGCGCAGACTCGCGGCTGATGATTCCCGAAGCGGCAACGGCCGCGCCCAGCAGAACGATATTCGCCGTCTTGGGGCTGCCGCACTCGGCCGCAAGCTTCTCGGCGGGGACGGGAATCACCGTGATGTCTTTACGGGGATTTTCATATTTGACGAGATCGCTGTTATAAACCAGAACGCCTCCCGCTCGAGGCGAGCTCTCGAATTTGGCCAGCGACGGCTGATTGAACACCACGCAGATATCGCACTTGTTGATGATCGGCGAACCCACGGGTTCTTCGCTGACAACTGTGCTGCAGTTGGCGGTGCCGCCGCGCATCTCGGGACCATAAGAAGGAATCCAGGATACGTTGCGTCCCTCGTCCATACCGGCATAGGCGATAAGCTGCCCCAGCATCATGACTCCCTGCCCGCCAAAACCGGCCGCGATCAATTCTTTGTAGAATCCAGCCATTTTCCTTCCTCCTATTCAAAGTCCTTGAACACGCCAAGGGGGTAATAGGGGATCATGTTCTTCATCTGCCAGTCGAAGGCGTCAAGAGGCGAGAGCCCCCAGTTCGTAGGACACGTCGAGAGAATTTCCACGAAGCTGAAGCCCTTCCTGTCGATCTGATTCTGGAAGGCTTTTTTAATCGCTTTCTTGGCTTTGGCGATGTAGGGTTTCGCCAGAGAAACGCGCTCGATATACGCAGGCGTCTGCAGGGACGTCAACAATTCGCACATGCGGATGGGATATCCGGTCAGTTCGGCGTCACGCCCTTGGGGACACGTGGTGGCCTTCTGCCCGATTAAAGTCGTGGGGGCCATCTGACCTCCCGTCATACCGTAAATGGCGTTGTTGATAAAAAAGACGCAAATTTTCTCGCCGCGATTCGCGGCGTGAATGATTTCTGCCATACCGATGGAGGCAAGATCTCCGTCGCCCTGGTAGGTGAAAACAACTTTATCGGGCAGAACTCTTTTGATGCCGGTCGCCGTCGCCGGCGCCCGCCCATGAGCCGCTTCGATGAAGTCGATGTTTATATAATCGTACATCATCGCGGCGCAGCCGACTGGCGACATGCTGATCGCATCCCCCTGGATGCCAAGCTCGTCAATGGCTTCGCAGATCATACGGTGAGCAATGCCGTGCCCACAGCCGGGGCAATAGTGAGTATGAACGCCCTTCATCCATGTTTCAGGTCTCGAGTAGACTTTGACTTCAGACATTCCGTTTTCCCCCCTAGGCAAAAAGCTTTCTGCACGCGTCTTCCACTTCTTCAACGGAAGGAGCGAAGCCGCCGCACCGGCCGTAAAACGTCACCGGATAGCGGCATTCCGTGGCAAGTTTTACGTCATCGATCATCTGTCCGCAGTTCATTTCCACGTCGAGAATGTGCCTCACCGTGGCAGGCAAATTTTTGAAGTGGTCCGCCGGGAAGGGATAGACCGTGATCGGACGGATCAGTCCCACTTTTTTGCCTTCGGCACGGAGGTGCATGATCGCCGTTTTGACGATGCGCGCCGTGGTTCCGAAAGCCGTGATGATTACCTCGGCATCATCGACCATGTAATCCTCGGCCATCGCATCCTGCTTCATCAACTCGTATTTTTTCTGCAGTTCTTTATTGTGCTCTTCCAGTGGGCCCGCCGCGAGATACAGGCTGTGGAACAAGGTGCGCTTATTTCCGCGCTCTTTGAAACAGCCAACAGCCCATTTCTTCCAGTCGCCGCGTTCTGCGGCGCGCTCCTTGATCTCTACCGGTTCCATCATCTGCCCCATGAAACCATCTGCCAGGATCATGACAGGATTCATATATTTAAACGCATAATCCCAGGAACGCTGGATCAGATCGACTGCCTCTTGGAGGTTGCTCGGCGCCAGCACAAACAGATGATAATCGCCATTGCCGCCGCCGCGGGTAGCCTGACCGTAGTCGCACTGCGAAGGCAGAATACCGCCCAAACCTGGACCGCCGCGCACCACGTTCATGACGACGCAGGGATATTCATTTGCGGCAAGGTAGCTCAGGCCTTCGGACATCAGCGAAATTCCGGGGCTGGACGACGAGGTCATAATCTGCGCTCCCGTGGACGCTGCCCCAAGCACCATGTTGATCGAAGCGACTTCGCTCTCTCCCTGAACATAAACGCCGCCCACCTCGGGAAGGTGCGCCGCCATATATTCGGGGACCTCGTTCTGAGGCGTGATGGGATAACCAAAGAAGTACCGGCATCCTCCGCTGATTGCGGCCTGGGCAAGGGCTTCGGCGCCCTTCATAAGAACTTTTGCCATGATAAAACCTCCTTCAGTTATGCGTTCTCGCGGAAAACTTCAATGACTGCGTCAGGGCATGTCATCGCGCACAATGCGCAGCCGATGCAGCCTTCTCGGTACTGCTCCACAGGACGATACCCCTTGACGTTCAAGTGGTCCGAAATGCGGAGCACTTTCTTCGGACATGCGTCAACGCACAGTCCGCAGCTCTTGCAGTATTCCTCCGCTACCGTAATTCTCCCCTTTGCCATTTATACAACCCCCTTTAAAATCATTGCTGCCCTGAAAGATCTTCCGCGAACCGCGTCGTACTGTTTTTCGTTGAAAAGGAGAAGTTTTTTTGTCCTTTTCAGAGCGCGTCCTAAAGTAAAGGACTCGCTTCGCGTCGTGACGCACGTTTTTTGCCCCATGACGCCTTTTCATTGAAAAACAGAGTCAGAAATTTTCCGGCGGAATTCCTCTCCCCAGATTCTGGAAGGGAGATTCTCCTTTTTCCCGAAAGATACGGCCCGCATGATGCCTTGCAGGAAAGCCGGTCGCCCAGATCGCGCCGGGTTCCCAGGGAAGAAGCATATATCTGGAGACGGGCCAGACGGGAACTCTTTCCCCGGCCAACGCTTTCACGGTGTCGTCGTAGAGCTCCGGCGACGTTCCCGCATAAAGCAGAGGCAACCCCATGCGCCGCGCCGCATTTTGAACAAGCTGATATCCTTCCGTTACGGTTTCCACCGTCGTTTCGCCCATCAAATGCGAATTGCTGATCAAGGCGCCGACCTTCAGCCCGCAGATTTCCTCCATGCGGCGGCACATCAATTCAATCTTCTCCACGGTGCACGTCTGAGGACGAAAAGCGTTCACGACAAGCACAAGCAGGTACCCCGCCTGAATGATGCGCTTCTGAAACTGTTTCAGCGCCAGCGCGCCCTCAGCGTCACCGCCGATGTCGATCATCAGCTTGCCGGGGGACGACAAGGCCCAGTCAACCTCCGCACTGACGACCGGCATATCCGCCCATTTAGCCTGCCCCGGTGCGGTCAAAACAGTAAACCCCTTGTTTTCCAGCGCATTGACGACCTGTCGGATGCAGAAATATGGATTGATGATGTCAGCGTCAGCAATCGTCACCTTTTCCTCAATCATCTTCAAGCCCAGAGCAAGATTGAGGACCCATTCAGTTTTTCCGGACCCCAGAGCGCCCGTGACCGCTATCGCTTTAGGCCACTCGTAACGCTGGATCAGATCCTTGAAAAGCCGCATGTCAACAGGCATTTTTATCCTCCCCTGTGTTTTTGCAAAGAAAAGTTTCCTCTGTAATGCATGTCATGCTATTTGCTCAGCCATGGGCGCAGTCATTATTTTCAACAAGGAACGATGAAAGATAATAAAAACTATCGTAAGATCCGCGACATAAAGCACGCGAAGATACGTTACAGACCTTTGTCTTGCGTGTCGATCAGTTTTTGCGAAACATGACGCAAACTCTCATCCTCCAAACTGACGCCCTCCGTATCTTTTCTATCTTCATTCTACCTTATTATTTTAATAATTCCAGCCCCTGCAATTTACCGATAATAATTTATTTTAAGATTTTAATGAGTGAACTTTCCGTTATCATCGCATCTCGCAGGTTGTCGACAATTTATTTTTTAACAATTCTCAATAGTAGAATTTATTTTTTCGCCCTTTATAGAGAAGGATATGACCCACGCGAAAGACAAAAGGATCAATGAGGTTTTTCATTGATCCCGATTCTCGATTATGCTTTTTGATTGAAAGTCAGATGAAAAGCCAATATTACGGTCGAAGGCATCCACCCCTCTCGATAAAAAAGCGGACCTTCCCCGCTTGGCAGGAAGGTCCATTGATCTATCACAACGTATTTTCTGCTGATTTTCGCCGCCCTGCGGGGGACGCTCCATGGTTACTCGAGCACTTCCCGAGGATCGGTAATCTTCCCGCGCAGCGCCGAAGCGGCGACTGTGGCCGGTGAGCCGAGGAAGATCAATGACTTGGCGGAGCCCATGCGGCCAAGGAAATTGCGATTATGGGACCCGAGCACGATTTCGCCATCGCTCAGCAAACCGCTGCCACGTCCCTGGCAAAGGGAGCAAAACGGCTGTGTGACAATCGCGCCAGCACGTACCAAGCAGCATCGTTCCTTTGCATCACGCGCGATCGCAAAAAAGGAGCCCGAGTCTCCTTGCGGGGACAGAGACTCCTGCCGTGGATATTGCTGATGAATGTTCTCCCCCCTCCGCGGGGAGAAATCCACAAAGCGAGTTGCGCAGACCGCACAGCGGTCGGGATAGTCCTGAGCGACTGGACTTTCCGCGGAGGATGGGGCATTCATTTGTCGTTTCTCTCGAGAATCAGGATTAAAATCTCTCGAGCTCAGGCGGTAACGGAAATCTTTCCTGACTCGGCCATCGCCGCATAACGTCGATACTTCGCGTCTGCCTGAACTTCCGCCATTGCCAGAAGGCGAGCGGCTTCCTCGGGGAACGTTCGGCCAAGCGCCGCGTAGCGAACTTCGCCCATGAGGAAATCGCGTAGCGGAATCGTGGGCTTTTTGGAGTCCAGGACGAAAGGATTCTCCCCCTTCGCGGCACGGCGCGGATCGTAGCGGTACAGATGCCAATAGCCGGATTGCACGGCCAACTTGCTCTCGGGCATCGCATAGCTCATTCCCTTGACGATGCCGTGGTTAATGCAGGGCGCATAGGCAATGATCAGCGATGGTCCGTCATATGACTCCGCCTCTTTCAGAACTTTGATGAAATGAGCGGGATCGGCTCCCATGGCGACTTGAGCGACGTAGACGTTGCCATAACTCATAGCCATCAGCCCCAGATCTTTTTTGCCGGTCTTCTTGCCGGAGCTGGCAAACTGCGCGACAGCCGCCACTGGGGTGGCTTTTGAAGACTGGCCTCCCGTATTAGAATAGACTTCCGTATCCACGACCAGAACGTTTACGTCAGGGCCATTCGCGAGCACATGGTCGAGACCGCCAAAGCCGATATCATAGGCCCAGCCGTCGCCTCCGTACATCCACATGGACTTTTTGACAAGGTGCTCGGTGTTGTTCAGCAGGTCACGCAACTCCAGACTGTCCTCGCCGCGAGCGTACGCGATTTTGGCTGCCGTCTCCACCGCGTCGCTGTACGCCCTGCTGCCTTCGCCCTCGCGGTAATGATCTTTCCATTCCTGCAGTGCCCGAATCAGTTCGGGATCGCCGGTCTTACCGCCGAGCAGCTTTTCGACAGTCATCAGCAGGTGCTCGCGCTGCTGCTGGACGGCCAGGCACATGCCAAGGCTGAATTCGGCGTTATTTTCGAACAGCGAATTGGAGAACGCCGGCCCATGGCCGCGGTTGTTCTTCGTATACGGCACACAGGGACAGGCCGCGCCCCAGGCCTGAGTGCAGCCTGTGGCATTGGCGATGTACATGCGGTCGCCGAAAAGCTGCGTCATGGCTTTCATGTAGGGGGTCTCGCCGCACCCCGCACAGGCCCCCGAAAATTCAAGCAACGGTTGCTCGAACTGGCTGCCTTTGACGGTGAATTTGTCCATCGGATTCACTTTCGGCGAGAGTGTCAGCGCATAATCCCAGTTTTTCTGCTGAGACAGCTGGGTCTCAAGCAACTTCATCACGAGTGCTTTCTCCTTGGCCGGACAGACTTCGGCGCAGCTGCCGCAACCGACGCAATCAAGAGCGCTGAGCTGGATGCGGAACTTCAGGCCTTGAGCGTTTTTCAGACCGCGAGCATTAACCGTTTCAAAGTTTTCCGGCGCATTCATCGCCTCTGATTCGTTCAGCAGGAAAGGTCGGATGGCCGCATGCGGGCAAACAAAAGAACACATGTTGCATTGAATGCAGCGCTCCGGATTCCACTCCGGCACCATCACCGCCGTGCCGCGTTTTTCATACTTGGAGGTTCCCAGCGGCACCGTGCCGTCGGCCGCGTCGACAAAAACGCTGACGGGAATGTCGTCGCCCCTCAGACTGTTGACAGGAATCAGCACTCTGCGGATATAATCGGGAAGCAAAGGATCAACACGTTCTTCCGTTGCCTTATCTTCGGCGTTTGCCCATTCCGCAGGCACTTCAATGCGGATTACGCTGGCGCCGCCACGGTCGACAGCTTCGTAGTTCATGCGAAGAACCTTGTCGCCCTTCGCGCCGTAAGTATTCTTGATCGCCTCTTTCATGTACTTCACGGCATCCTCGAAGGGCAGGATGCCTGACAGCTTGAAAAACGCCGACTGTAGCACGGAATTTGTGCGGTTTCCCATGCCGATTTCCATGGCGATGCGGGTGGCGTCGATAATGTAGAAGTTGATATGCTTACGAGCCAGATCCCGTTTGACGGAAGCGGGAAGATGCCGCTCCAGATCTTCCGGTTTCCAGGCGCAGTTGAGCAGGAAGGTAGCGCCGTCTTTCAGTTCGCCCGAGACATTGTACTTGCTGATGTAGGCTTGCACATGACAGGCAACGAAATCGGCCTGTGTGACCAGATAAGTGGAGCGGATCGGCAGCCGTCCGAAGCGAAGATGCGATCTCGTCACGCTTCCGGATTTCTTCGTGTCGTATTCAAAATAAGCTTGAACGTATTGGTCGGTGTTGTCGCCAATAATCTTGATGGAGTTCTTGTTGGCTCCCACGGTCCCATCGGAACCAAGTCCCCAAAACTTGCAGGCCACGGTGCCTTCGCTCTCGGTAACGATATTGGGGCCGAGTTCCAGCGAATGATAGGTCACGTCGTCCTTGATGCCGATCGTGAAATGATTCTTGGGCTGGACCGAATCCATATTGTCAAACACGGCAATCATCTGCGCCGGAGTGACATCTTTGGAAGACAGCCCGTAGCGCCCGGCGATGATCATCGGCGCCGTGGAAACATTGGAGAGCGTCGAGCAAACGTCTTCGTACAGAGGCTCGCCCGGTGCGCCGGCCTCTTTGGTACGATCGAGCACGGTCACGCAGCGCACGCTTCCCGGCAGAGCGGTAAGGAAATGCTCCGCAGAAAAGGGCCGATAAAGATGGACTTGCAGGAAACCCACTTTCTGGCCATGTGAGCGCAGCTCGTCAACAACTTCCTGAAGGCATCCCGAAACTGACCCCATCGCGATAACGACCCGCTCCGCGCGAGGATCGCCATAATAGTCGAAAAGGTGGTAACTGCGGCCCGTCAGGGCGTTGATGCGATTCATGTAAGACTGCACAATGTAAGGCATGCGCAGGTAGTAACGATTGCAGGCTTCCCGCGCCTGGAAAAGCACGTCGGGATTCTGGACGGTGCTGCGCTGCACCGGCCGGTCGCTGTTAAGAGATCTCTTGCGGAAAGCCAGAAGCGCTTCTTTATCCAGCATCTCACCAAAATCGTCGTATGACAGCATCTCGATTTTCTGAATTTCATGAGAAGTACGGAAGCCGTCGAAAAAATGCACGGAAGGCACGCTGCCGGCAATCGCCGCGAGATGCGGCACAGCCGCCAGGTCGGCCACTTCCTGCACGCTGCCCGAAGACAGCATGGCAAAGCCCGTCTGCCGTACGGCCATGACGTCGGAATGATCGCCGAAAATCGAAAATGCGTGAGTGCCGACCGTCCGTGCGCTGACATGCAGCACGCCCGGCATCAACTGACCGGCAATGCGATACATCGGCGGAATCATCAGCATCAACCCCTGCGACGCCGTATAGGACGTGGCAAGCGCGCCCGATTCCAGCGCCCCATGCATGGCAGCCGCCGCGCCGAACTCGGCCTGCATCTCCATCAAATGGACACGCTGACCGAACAAGTTTTTCCGACCGCGCGCTGACCATTCGTCCACATGTTCCGCCATCGGTGAAGAAGGCGTGATTGGATAAATCGTCGCCACTTCGGTAAAGGCATAAGACACGTGCGCTGCCGCTTCGTTGCCGTCAATCGTCATGATCTGCTTTGCCATTTCAGTCTCCCCCTTTTTGTTACGATTCCCTGACTTGTCCCTCTGCCGCATCTGTTTTTGGTTTTATTTCCAAGGATCCTACACGCTCAAATTATACACTTTTTTTCTGAAACCAATGCATAAAATGAAAAACTAAATATTTATAATTGACTAAAAATATCGTTTTCCGCCAGTTCATATTTGCGACCTCACTGCCGTTGCGAGGGAGTCCAGGCAAATTTCCCGACGATCATGTCACCTACTAGGGGACCACCAAGACGATCGCTTACGAAAAAGCGCTCGTGCAAAGCGCCTGTAAGCCATGAGAAGCAACAAAAGGAAGGAGAAAGCAGACCCCAAAAAAGCAGTCCATCTCAAGAAAGCCTCCTACAGTAGAATGAAAGCAACGCCAAGCCCCCCGATAGGAGACAAAAGAATGAACCAAACATTTCTGGAATGGCTGGCAGAGATCGAAGACTTCCACACAGAAAACGGATCCACTATCGACCTGAGGATATCCTTCTGATAAGCGTGTTGGCTGTGATATGCAACATGGGGATATCTAGAAAAAAGATTTGGACTTTTGAAGGGACTACGCTGTCAACTCCACGTCGCTCCCAAATGATATCAATGATGATCCTGTCAATGCACTTTACTGCCGCAGTGTTTCTTCACCTGAGATCATGCCCCGCCTGATCTTCGTGTTGGATGAGAAGAGCGGAGTTCCAGTATGGTATGGAATTCTCCCCGGGAATGTCCTTGATATCAACGGGAATGTCCTTGATATCAACATGGTCATAACGGTCGTAAACGATATTACGGATATCTTCGGGATCGAGATTGATTCCCTTGTATTGGATACAGGCTATGTCTCCAACAGGTCTGGTGGACACATTCCACATCGGAACCGAGGAGACAATCACCGACAGGACGCTGGCACGCAGGGACTACCCGCACAAAACCCAGTATCGGGAGTAAAGGACCTGAACAGCAGGGCAAGTAGCTTTTCTCAGGAAGCATCATACATATTCTGGATTCCGCAAGGAAATCGAACTGTCCAGCCAGCGAGAGTACGCCTATATCTATGTTGGCCAGTACAATAAAAACACAGGTAAGAGCGTGTTATAAGCTGCTCCATATGGAATCCCGGCGCATGCCGAACTGAGTAAATATATTCCATCAGTCAGGAGCGCTAAATAATGTAGTGCTACTTTTGCTATTATTATTTAAAGACAAGCCTCTTAATGAGAGTCAGCATGACTGCTTAGCGACCGCCATGAGCTGCTCGCACAAGGCCACGATCCGGTCAAATTTGTCAGGGGGAGTCACTTCCGGCTTGAGCTGTGAAGACGGAACGGGTGGATTAAGGCGAGCAAAGTCGCGCAGCTTTTCTTCGATGTCCGAGGCGCTAGTGTCGAGGTAGATACGTTCATTCTCACGGACAGGCGCGAATGAACTCGTGTCGATAGCGCGGTGCTGTACACTGGGTGGTTCGTGAAACGTCTTCTTGTAATAGGAGCTGAACGTCTTGAGATCGGGAAAGCCGCAGTCGGCAGCGATATCAGTGAGACTGTGATTGGTATTGTTGAACTGATACATCGCGTGGCGAAAGCGGATGCGCGTGAGGTAATCGTAGAACGAAATACCGACGTTGCGCCGGAAAAACGACGAGAAATACGTGCGGTTGTAACGTGCCACTTTGGCAGCGGCGCCAAGCGTGACCTTTTTGTCGAAATTTTTTTCAAGCCAGTCGGTGACGGTTTGGATTGTTTTCATATTCTTGCGGTCACGGGGAGATTCAATCATAGGACTCTGTTTGACGGGGAATCCTGAAAGCAACGTGCCCAGCAACATATTGAAAGCGCCACGGAGAATGAAGCGAGAAGATGGCGTATCAAAAAGTGCAGCAAGCATCATCTGCGCTGCATACTGTCGAAGAGCAACAAAACGCTGTTCGTCGCGGTTTGTCTGGTTCGAGATGCAGGCGAACTCTAGCTTGGTGTGTGACGGTTCCGTCTGCGTGAAATATTCTGGTGAAAAGTGGAACACAAGCGCGGTGGATTCCTTTTCTTCAGAGACTACGGCGTGTCCTCGATTGGAGTTGACAAGATACACGTCATTTTCGCGTATCTTGTGAATGTTGCCGTCCATACACAGCGTGACCTTTCCCTTGAGAAGAATTGTCAGTTCATATTCGGGATGCCAGTTGAAACAGAAGAAGTTGACATCGCGAACATACAGCTCCAGCGGGAAGGACCATAGATGAGCGTTACTTGTATAGATGTATTTCATGATACCTCCTGAGTGTGAAAAGCAATTTATAAATATTTCCCGTAGGGAAATTGTTTGTGTTCCTTTTAATTATAAAACAGCCAGAAGGAAAATCAATCAAAATTCCCGTCTCCTTTTGAAACGAGGGATTAAAAGATGTTTTCTGAGAATTCATATTGACTCAGGAGCGGATGCCCTTTTACCTTTGTGTCTGATTGTTCGGAACTTTTCCCTTGCCAGCGGAACAAAAATTCGATTAAATTTAAATGATGACAAAAGCAAAAAAACTGAGAGAACTTCTGACATCCGACGGTATTATCACTGCCCCCGGTGCATATGACGCATGGTCGGCGCGGCTTATCGAGCACGCCGGATTTTCTGTTGTGTACATGACCGGCTACGGCGTATCAGCTAGTGTCCTCGGACGCCCTGACATCGGGCTGATGAGCTTTCACGAGATGGTTGAGTCAGTGCACAATATCGCTGAAGCCACAAACGTTCCTGTGATTGCCGATGCTGACAATGGCTACGGAGGTTCGCTCAATGTAGTGCGCACAGTACGCGCGTATGAGCAGGCCGGAGCATGTGGCATTCAGCTCGAAGATCAGGTGATGCCCAAACGATGCGGACACATGGAAGGCAAACAACTTATTCCTTGTGAGGAAATGGTTGCCAAAATCCGTGCGGCTGTCTATGCGCGGCGCAATCCTGACACGGTGATCATCGCCCGCACAGACGCTCGTGCCGTCAATGGCTTGGACGATGCCATCGCCCGCGGTCATGCCTTTGAAGAGGCGGGGGCTGACGTGATTTTCGTCGAAGCACCGCAGTCGATTGACGAGATGAAGCGTATCGTTGCAGAGTTTCCCAACTGTCCGCTACCGGCCAACATGGTTGAGCACGGCAAGACGCCTAACTTGTCGCAGAAAGAGCTAGCTGCTCTGGGTTTTAAGATCGCAATCTATCCGGTCATGCCCATCTACGTCGTCACCAGAGCGCTTTCTGCTGCACTCGCGAAGCTGAAAGAGGCAGGGACTAGTGAGGCGTGTCTGGACGATATGGTTGATTTTCCTTCATTCAACAAGCTAATCGGTCTTGACGAGGCCCGCGCGTTAGAAAAGTCGTTCACCTGCGGGAAGTAGTCGATATCATCGGCGATCCTTTTGCCATTACAATTAGGCCTACTCTGTAAAATGCCATATTGCCCAAATCAATTCAATCACTTAAACTCTGACTATAGAAACGAGAAGATATGAACTGACCGGCAGCAAATGGAATCGAATCAAGGATATCCTGCCGCGAGAACATCCGAAAGTAGGAGAATATAGGCATTCGGTAAAATACGATAATCGCAGGATCATCAATGGGGTTTTGTGGCTTGCAGAAGTGGAGAGCCATGGAGAGAGTTTCCGGAGCGTTACGGCAAATGGCAAGCAGTCTATGCACATTTTAAATTGTGGAAACACTGTAGTCGGGTTGGGTAATCCGATGACATTCCTGTTCAGTCCCGGCAGTAACCATGATTCCCAACATGCCGTGCCCTTGCTCAGTTAAACAAAGACTAAAAAGAGCAATATCATCAGCAATAAGCTCACGGTTCACGAGCCATTAGAGAGTACATTACTTCTCAGGAAGCTGGTTACACTACATCCTGCCGAAACGCAACAATTCCGAACCATGGTGCGGAGATTATCATATTATACTAAAAGTCCGACGTTTCTTGACTCATTCGAAAGGGGCATATTCACATGGGAGCTTTAAGCAACATTCGCGTTCTCGATCTCACTCGGGTTCTGGCGGGACCATATTGCACGATGATGCTCGCGGATATGGGGGCCGAAGTCATCAAGATCGAAATCCCCGGCAAAGGCGACGACACTCGCAGTTTTGGTCCTTACAAGAATAAAAGCAGCATGTACTACGCCAACGTGAACCGCAACAAAAAAGGCGTCTCCCTTAACATGAAGGCGCCAGAGGGAAAACAGCTTTTTCTTGAAATGGTCAAGACGGCTGATATGGTCGTCGAGAATTACCGTCCCGGTGTCATGGACAAGCTCGGCCTCGGTTATGACGTCTTGAAGGAAGTGAATCCCAAGATCATTTACGGCGCCGTTTCCGGTTTCGGCTGCTACGGTCCTTACAGCGAACGCCCCGGATACGACATCATTGCCCAAGCGATGGGCGGTCTGATGAGTATCACCGGTCCGCGCGGCGGCAAACCCTGCCGGTCCGGCAGCGCGATGGGAGACGTGCTGGGCGGCATGAACCTTACCATCGGCCTTCTGGCCGCTCTGAATGCCCGCAGTATCACCGGCAAGGGACAGCGCGTCGACGTGGCGCTCGTTGACTCGGTCGTGTCCAGCCTGGAGACGGGGATCCAGAGATATCTCGTCAACCATGAGATTCCCGAGAGAATGGGCAATGAATACGCGGCGGCTTATCCTTATGACTCCTTCAAAGCCAAAGACAAGGAATTCATTATCGGCTGCGGCAACCAGGGGCTGTTCGAGAAACTGCTCGATCTGATGGGCAGAAAGGATCTTCTTGAGGACCCCCGCTTCGCCACCCTGCTCGAGCGCAATAAGCCCGAGAACCGGATCGCGCTCGGCGAGATCATCAACGACTGGACCAAGAATTACAACGCTGACGAGCTTGTCGACAAGATCCTGGGAGTGGGTGTTCCGGCAGCCCCGATCTTCGACCTTCGCGATGTCACGACCGACGAACATCTGGTCAAAGCCCGCGAGATGCTCGTGGATCTGCCCCACCCCGTCATCGGTCCCATGCAGGTCAACGGCAATCCTGTCAAACTTATGGGAACGCCGGTGGAGATCACGCGTCATGCGCCGGCTGTTCCCGGTGCCGACAACGCAGAAGTTTACGGGGGCGTTTTCGGCCTGTCCAACGAGCGGCTTCGGGAGCTTTCCGAAAAAGGCGTCATTTAAACGCCCGCTCGGCCCTTTCGATCCGTATTGACTTTTAGGAGGAGGTTAACAGATGCATTTTGACGGTCTGCCCAAGAACGCTGTTATTCGCGAGGTCTGCCCACGTGACGGATTTCAGGGGATCTGCGATTTCATCCCCACGGAAAAGAAGATCGAATTCATCGGCCAAATGCTTTCGACCGGCATCAAGGAGATGGAAATCACGTCTTTCGTCAGCCCGAAGGCGATTCCTCAACTGTCTGACGCCGCCCAGGTGCTGCCAGCCGTCAAGAAAGAATATCCCGACGTGGAGTTCACCGCCCTGGTCCCCAACGTCAAGGGGGCGGAGAATGCCTTAGCTGCCGGGGCTGACGTCGTCAACGTGGTGTTTTCCGTCAGCGAAAGCCATAATATGGCCAACATCCGCCGCACCGTAGAGCAGTCGCTCTCCGGCATGGACGACATTATCGCGCTTGTCAGGGGCAAAGCGAAGATCTGCGTTTCCATGGCCACGTCCTTCATGTGCCCATTCGAGGGGCGCACCGATCCCCGCCGGGTGGCCGAGCTGATCGGCAAAGTGCGCGCCAAGGGGGTGGACTGCATCACCCTCGCCGAAACGATCGGTACCTGCACGCCCAAAGACTTCACCGAAACGCTCCAGGTCGTCAAACCGGCGCTTCGGGGGATCCCCACCTATCTGCATATTCACAACACGTACGGTTTTTCCGACATGAACGTGAAATGCGCCCTTGACGAGGGATTCAACAGGTTCGATGCGGCCATCGGCGGCCTCGGCGGCTGTCCTTTTGCCCCCGGCGCGGCCGGCAACGCGGCAACGGAAGATCTGGTCTACCTGATGCAAAGCATGGGCGTCGACACCGGGCTTGACCCTCTTAAAGTTGTGACGGTTGCCCGCGCGCTGAAGGCATACGGTTTGAAGACGATGGGAAGCCTGTGCGCGAGTTCCTTTGGCAAGCCCAAACCGGAGATGCCCGTGCAGAAGTAGTGACTTTTTCACGGTTTCAGGCGGAACTCCGTTCCGCATTTTTCCTGGAATTTTCAGGGATTAGTTCCAAAAAATTTCTCTAGAGGAGTGTCGTAGATGTTTAAGAAAGTAACGGCTTTTGCTGCGGTCGCGGTTTTGTCCTGCTCTGCCGCCTTTGGCGCGGAGTTCACTGTTTCCAATCAATTTCCCCCTTCCCACCATATTTCCAAGGCCATTCATGTTTTCGCCGACAAAGTTGTTGAGTTGAGCGGCGGCAAACTGAAGGTCAATGTCGCGGATTCCGGTTCCCTGTACAATGACAGCCAGATTCTCGAAGCGGTCCAAGACGGTCTTGTCGAAGTCGGCCTCGTCGGCACCTACAAGTGGGGCGGCATGGTGCCCGCTGCCGACGTGTTCGACCTTCCCTTTCTGTTCGTCGACCTGTCCTCGCCGGAAAAGTTTTTGAATGCCGGCGCGGCGGATATTCTTGACGCCGAGTTCAACAAGAAAGGCGTGAAAAACCTTTTCTGGGTCGATTACGGCTTCATTCAGATGTGGAACAACGTGCGTCCCCTGCACAGCCCCAAGGACTTTGAAGGTCTGACGATGCGTTCCTACAGCGCCGGCGACTCCATCACCTTGACGGCTCTCGGCGCGGCGCCCACTCAGATCAGTTCGGCGGAAATGTACATGGCCATTCAGAACGGCACCGTGAAAGGCGCAACCACCGGCATGCCCGCTGCGGTGTCCCGCAAGATTTACGAGGTTTGCAAATATCTGACCATCGCCAATTACAGCACGGCCCAGTTCTCCGTTCAGGCCAACCTCGACTGGTGGAACGGCCTTGACGCCGACAGCCAGGAAGCCATCCTCGAAGCCGGCAAAGTCGCCGAGAAATGGCTTCGCGGCGCGGTTGCGGAATCCGAAGGCGCCGCCGAAAAGATCGTCCGCGACGCGGGTCTTGAAGTCAACACGCTGACCGCCGACGAACGCGCCCAAATGGTTGCGGCAACCAAGAGCGTTTGGGACGCCTACGTTGCGCGCGCTGGAGAGACGGGACAGAAACTCGTTGATCTGTCTCATAAAGTTTTCGACTAAAAGAATCTTTCCGGTAACAGACCATGCTGAACGGAGCCCCGACGGCATCGCTGGGGCTCCGTTCAGCTCAAAAGAGGAGGTCCCCCAAAATATGCTCAACAAACTTCGCGCTCTTGTCAAGGCCGGCAATACCTTCTGCGGCTATCTCAGCGGGCTCGGAATTCTCGTGATGAGTCTGATTCTCGCGTACGAAGTCGTGATGCGCGGCATCTTCAAGGCCCCGACGATCTGGGTCATGAACACCGCTATCTACCTGTTCATGTGGACCATGCTGGCTGGCGCAGCCTATACGCTGATGCTGGGCAAACATGTCCGCATTGATTTGATCTTCGATAAGTTCCCGAAAAGAATCCAGCTTTATCTTGATGTCGTCACCAGCATTATGGGCATCGTCTTTTGCGTTGTCGTCTCCTGGCAAGCCTGGCTCATGATCGCCTCCAGCATCAGGCTGAACAAACTGACCGACAATCTCCTGCACATTCCGGTGTGGTGGATCCAGCTTCCCCTGCTGCTGGGTTTTGGACTTCTTGCTCTGCAGTTCTTCATCAACCTGCTTGACCGTATCGCAGCTCTTCGTGCGGGCGAAGGCCTTCGCAAGTAAGGGAGGACGCTCATATGACCAACTTTCTTCTCGTCGTCGCCATTCTGCTTTTTATCCTCGCTTTGGGGCTGCCGGTGGCGTTTTCTCTGGGCATGACGTCGCTGATCCTGATCCAGATTTTCCACTTGCCCATGAAGATCATCGGCACCACCATGTGGTCGTCTCTGGAAAGTTTCAACACGCTGTCTATCCCGATCTTCATCCTGATGAGCCAGATACTGTTAGACGGCAAGGTGGGAGACGACCTGTTCGAAGTCATGAACACCTGGGTCCGTCATCTGCCGGGAGGTCTGGGCATCGGCACGATCCTCGCCTGCGCTTTCTTCGCCGCCATCACCGGTTCCGGAGCGGCGACCGCCGCCACGATCGGCATGGTCGCCTATCCTGCCCTGATCAAGCATGGCTATGACAAAACTCTTACGCTGGGGCTGCTCGCTGCCGGCGGAACGTTGGGCATCCTGATTCCCCCGAGCATTCCCATGATCATTTATGCCACCGTTACCGAGGATTCCACGGGCAAACTGTTCATGGCGGGGGTCGTTCCCGGATTGCTTCTCGCTGCGCTGTTCATCGTTTATGTCGTGTACAAGAGCAAGCATGGCGGCTACATCTCGGAACCCAAAGCACCCTGGAAAGAACGCATGTCCATCACCATCAAGAACCTGCCCGGCATTTTTCTGCCCCTGTTGATCATCGGCGGTATTTATACCGGCATCTTCACGCCTACGGAAGCTGCCGCCGTCGGCCTGGTCTACAGCCTTTTCATCACGCTGTTCGTCTATCGTACCGTTAAATTCGCCGACATTCCCAAGATCTGTATGAAAGCGGTTCCTTCAAGCTGCATGATTGCCATCATCATCTGCGGCGCCCTTCTGTTCGGCCGCGTCATGACCTATTTGAGAATTCCCCAGGCCCTTACCGCTTTCGTGGTCGACAACAAGCTCTCCGCCGCAACGTTCATCATCATCATGAACCTGCTGATGTTCGTCCTCGGCGCGCTGCTTGAAACAGTCTCCGTCGTGCTGCTGACCATGCCGCTGGTAACGCCGATTCTCCACGCGCTCGGCGTCAACACCATTTGGTACGGCGTGCTGGTCACCATCAACATGACCATGGCGCTGATCTCGCCCCCGGTTGGCATGAACCTGTACGTCATCAACGGATTGTTCCCCAACGTAAAAATGCAGGAGGTCATCAAAGGAGTCATTCCGTTCGCCGCGATTATCATCGTCCTTCTGATCATTGCCGGCCTGGTTCCTCAGCTGAGCCTCTGGTTGCCTTCCCTGATGTGATGGGAATGGGAGGGCGTCCCGGGCAATTCGCGTCAGAGAGGCCGCCCCGATCGACTTTTGGGGCGACCTCTCTTTTCCTTCTGCGCACTTCCAGCCGACTGGCAGCTCAATGAATTTAATTTAAGGAGTGAACTGCATGGAGAGATATTTGCCCGTTTTCTGCTTTTGCCTGGGGACGGCCAATGTCGTTTTTGCCCTTGGCGCGCTCGTTTTCCGTCACTTCCGGAACAGAGGCCTCAGGACTGGAAGAGCGTTGATGTTCCTGATTTCGGGGATCTTGTTCATCGTTTGCGGCACCAGACTGCAGGATGAAATGATGCCTGTCCCCCGATCGGAACCGGCCGCCGAGCAGCAGCCGCTTCCCGCTTCCCCGCGCTAGCCTGTTCGTGGAGCGCATCGTGCGTGCTCTCTCGATTTTCATGAAAACGGCCCCGGCGACGAATGATCGATCCGTCGCCGGGGCCGTTTTGTCGTATCGAGTTCCTGTGCACTTCTCGCCGATGTCCGACACTCAAGGCCAAAATGATCAACTCCTGATCGTTAATAAGACAAATCAGGCGGTAACCTCCGATTCGATAACGCCACTGTCCCCCGCAGCGTCCTTGTGTTCGGGCTTTTATTTTTAATTGAGAAATAGTATAACAGTATCGGAGAAAACCGGAACGAAGACGCAAAAAAGCCCGCCTTTCAGCGGGCTGAAAAACGCATTCGGAAACACGCGGAAGTTATCGGATGGAGCCGGTGTCCAGATTCGGACTGGAGACCTGCGCATTACGAGTGCGCTGCTCTACCAACTGAGCTACACCGGCGTAAAAAAATGGCGGTCCCACTGAGATTCGAACTCAGGTGCTCGCCTTGAAAGGGCGATGTCCTAGGCCACTAGACTATGGGACCGCATCCATGGTGGGTCGTGAGGGGGTCGAACCCTCGACCCACGGATTAAAAGTCCGTTGCTCTGCCAACTGAGCTAACGACCCGCGAACGAGGAATATTCTATCGCTTGGGCAAGGATTCGTCAAGCTTATTCTATCAGATATTTTTCAGTCTAAATATTTTTTACAGTGAGCCTTTTTACAACAGAACTCTTCAATTTTTTCTGCAAACCACGCTTCGGCGGGATGCCCCGGCAAAGCGAGCATCGTTGCCGCCTGGAGATGCAGACACTTCACGGCCGGGTTTTCAGTCAAACGGATGCCGCCAATGCCGGTTTTAAGCATGGTTTTCCAGATCTTCGGAGAATATCGGCGCAGGAAAAATCGTTCGCAACCGCTCAAGGAAGAGATCCGCACCCATGCATAGCGGGAATTGTAGAGGCGGTACGCCTTTTCATTCTCGCGGAGAAAGTCTTCCAGTGCCCTGACTCCTCCGTCGGACTCGAGACGTCCGCATTGGTACGCCAAATGGGGGCATGTCAGCCAGAAGAGCGTCGGAAAGGGGTGTCCTCTGTAAAAGGGACGACATTTCAGAACCTGAGGCATTCCCCATGTGCAGCGCGCCGCGACGGATAAGACAAGCCCCTTGTGAAAACTGCGCCCAACCATCTGACCAGCCGTAACAATCTCGTCGCGCGTCGAAAAAAGCGAGAGGTTCCCGTGAACCTCTCGCCGCAAATTTCTCATACACATTTAGGGACGAGCGCCTTTTCGGCGCGGCGAGCGTCCCCCTTTGCCGCTTTTGGCGTTCATCAGCGAAGAGATTTTCTCCTCGCTGTTTTTCAGGAAAGTGGATAACTTTTTTTCAAAATCGTCCGAGCCGACCGTTTCATCAGAAACTGCGGCCGTCACATGCCGGGGCATTCGTTGAACCGGGACCGCCGGAGGCTCTTCAAGCGCCTTCAAAGACAGATCAATGCGGCCTTTTTCGTCTATCTTGATAACTTTCGCCTTAATCTCCTGCTGCGGCTGCAGAACGGCATCGACACTTTTGATAAACTTGTGGGAAAGCTGCGAGATGTGGATCATTGCCTTCTGGCCGCTTTGAAGACGAACAAAGGCCCCATAGGGCATGATCTGTTCGACGATTCCCGTTACCACATCACCTGGCGCCAAATCGGGCATAGTGTGAACTTCCCTTTCTCAAATTTATTGTGAAATTTTAAAGCTGATTCAATGCCTGAATCTTGGAAACCATCACGTAGATCCGACCGCTGCCGAGGGACGAACGAAGTTCGCCGGCAATCCACACGGGCGCGCCTTCTTCCTGCTTGACAATCCATTCCTGAATCGCCGGATCAAAGACTCTCATGCGAAGATAATCGACGCGGTCGCACCCGTCCGTATCGCTGTACTGGCGCTTGAGGGAGAACTCGAAATATTTTCCCAAACGGCTCTCGCCGTAGCTCTCGCCCTTCAGAAAGTGGACCACGCCGGAAAGATATACGTCATTGACTAATTTGCTCATGATGATTTCTCCGCCTCCATAAAAATTTTATTGATATTCATTTTTCATCGCAATAGTTGTTCACTAAGAAACGGCCCGTTTCGAAGCATGCTGCAGATTCAACAGGACTCTCTCAGTGTAATGCCCTCGATATTTCGTGACCAATGCCACATAACGATTAGCCTGGGACCCCAGATACCTCCCCAGCGCCTTTGTAACGTTCCCCTTGCAGTGTGCCATGTACCTGGAAAAGATCCATGTGCCAACCATTATGTTATTGCGAGGTTCCATCAATATCTTTTCTGTACGGATATGGGGAAATTGAGCCATGATCGTGTTGCGGTGCAGCTTCCAATATACCTGCATCAAACCGACCGCGTACTTGGAACGCGCGTTGACCTTGACGCGCGATTCTTTGACAATTATAGCAGTAATCAACGCCGGATCCACCGAGAAGCGGCTCGACGCTTCCATGACATAACGGGCGTACTCATTCGCTTTGTCCATGCTCAAAGAACTGTTGTAGTAGCGGAAGATATAAGAAGCCGCATCGGTTTTCGCTTTCTGCACGTGCTTTGCAGAATGTACGGAATCCAGAGACTGTCTCGCCTGCCCTGCAGGCTCGGCAGCCGCCCTTGCTTGCCAGCATAATTGAGAAGCCAACAGGAACAGCAGCAGACTTCTCCACAACAAAGGGCGTCTCATCCTCATGAAATACCTCCAGAAGTTTTGTGGAATTACGCCCATTTTATCTCAAGTTAAGAGAGCTTGCCAGTGTCAAATTTTTAGAACCCCAGACTTTTAACGGCATGCTCCAGGTACTGACAGTCATTCCGTGCGCTTAAATTTGGAAGCCAGTTCCTCCACGAACAAGGGACTCAGCACTTTGATAAAAGTGCCTTTCATGCCCAAACTGCGGCTTTCGATGATCCCAGCGCTCTCGAGCTTGCGCAGCGCGTTGACGATCACGCTGCGGGTCACCCCGACGTGATCGGCGATCTTGCTGGCGATGACGACTCCTTCGCATTCGGTGTTCTCTTTTCTGAAACCGGCGTTCTTTTCGGCCGAGAGCTCCTTGAGCCGCGTGATGATATGGTTGATCGCGTCAATTTCAGAATACGAAAGGGCTTTCATGGCCATATTCACAACAAGACGCTCTCGGGCAAGTTCTTCGATCTGCCGGGAACGGTCGTGCAGGATTTCAATGCCGACCAGCGTCGCCAGGTATTCGGCCAGGACGAGATCCTGGGTTGAGAAGTTGCTCGCAAAACGGGCCAGTACGAGCGTTCCCAAGCGCTCTGAGGCTCCATAGATCGGCACATAGAGAGCCGTCTTATCAGCCGCGTTTTCTGCCTGATCGTCAAAAAGCGCTCCATCGGCTTTGCTCAGGACGGTCTCTCTCTGCTGCGACAGTCTTTCCACAAAGCTTTCGGGCATATAGCCTTGCTCAATAAAGGAAGCGATGGCTTCGCTGTGGTATTCGTTCACCCATGCGTATCCCAGGATCTGCCCTTCTCTGCTCAAAACGTAGACGTTCGCGGTCGAGAATTCGCAGAGCAGGCGCGCCAGCTTGTTATAATCGGGGCGCGTTCCTTCGCGACGGCCTTGCATCGCTCTCCCGACTTGACGCGTTTTCTCAAGCAGTTCATGCATCTCGTCGTTATCGACGGCGCCGTTTAAACCTTCGGGCAACTTTTCCTTTGCATATGAGCGTTTCATAAGAATTCCGTCTCCTTTCAGCCATGAAAATCAAAGAAGATACCGCCGCAGATCCTTATTGCCAACAAGTGGTTCAAGCTTCTCCACAACGAAAGACGTGTCGATTTCAATCGCTTCGCCTGCCCGCTCCGGCGCGGAAAAACTGATTTCCTCCAAAAGCTGCTCCAGAATGGTGTGCAGGCGGCGCGCCCCGATGTTCTCCATCTCCAGATTCATCCGTTCGGCCATCGCCGCGATTTCTTCCACGGCTTCGCCGGTAAAACGCAGTTCAACGCCTTCGGTTTCGATCAAGGCGACCGCTTGATGGATCAGGCTGTGCTGCGGTTCGACCAGAATGCGCCGCAGCTCTTCTTTTCCAAGCGCCGTCAGCTCGACGCGGATGGGCAGCCGTCCCTGAAGCTCGGGAACGAGGTCGGAGGGTTTTGCATCGTGAAAGGCGCCGGCGGCGATAAAGAAAATATGATCCGTTTTCACCTGGCCGTATTTCGTAGTGACGGAGCAGCCTTCGACGATGGGAAGCAGATCCCGCTGTACGCCTTCGCGGCTGACGTCCGGACCGCCGCCGCGCCCCCGGGAGACGATTTTGTCGATCTCGTCGATGAAAATGATCCCTTCCTGCTGCGCTTTATCCAAAGCCTCCTGCGTGGCGGCTTCGATGTCGATGAGCTTCTCAGCTTCCTCGGCCTGCAGGACGCGAAGCGCGTCTTTCACTTTCATGCGGCGTTTTTTGCTCTTTTTGGGCATGATGCCGCCCAACATCTCAGAGATGTTGATGCCGATGCCGCCCATTTCGCCGTTGCCAAAAGAAGTGACGGGACTGGTACTTTCCTGAACGTCGATTTCCACTTCCCGTTCGTCCAGCTTGCCGCCCTTCAGCATGTTCAGCATGCGCTCGCGCGTACTCTGGCGCACCGCCGGGCTCTCTTCCGGCGGCACATCTTCCGGCTGCTCTTTCTTGAGATAGTTCAGAAACGTGGGAATCCCCGCGGCGGACGAGCTTTTTCTCACCGGAAGCAGATAATCCACCAGGCGCTCCTGCGCGTGTTCGAACGCCACGGACTGGACGCCGGCGATCATCCGCTTCTTGACCATCTGCATGGAATTTTCCACGAGGTCGCGGACCATCGACTCGACGTCGCGCCCTACGTAGCCGACCTCGGTGAATTTCGTCGCTTCCACTTTCACGAACGGCGCGTTGACGAGGTCGGCAAGACGCCGGGCAATTTCCGTCTTGCCGACGCCGGTAGGGCCGACCATCAAAATGTTTTTCGGCGCGATCTCCTGCGCCAGATCTTCGGGCAGTTTGCGGCGCCGGAGGCGGTTCCTCAGGGCGACGGCCACGGCGCGTTTTGCCTTTTCCTGCCCGACGATATAACGGTCGAGATACTGCACGATAGCCGAAGGCACCAGATTTTTCATCTCTTCCGTCAAAAGCATCACAGGACCTCCACCGTGAGAATATTGTCGGTATAAATGCAGATTTCGGAAGCTATAAGCAAAGAACGTCTCACGATCGCTTCTGCGTCGAGAGAGGAAACGTCCAGATAGGCCCGGGCCGCCGCCAAAGCAAACCCCGAACCGGACCCGATGGACGCCGCGTCGTTTTCCGGTTCGATCACGTCCCCGGCGCCCGACAGCAAAATAGTATGTTCCCGATCGGCCACGAGCAGCATGGCTTCCAATTTCTGTAGCATGCGGTCGGTGCGCCACATTTTGGCCAGCTCAACGGATGCCCTCATCAGATTTCCGCTGTACTCCTGCAATTTTTTCTCGAAAAGTTCCATCAGCGTCATCGCGTCGGCCGTGGCGCCGGCGAATCCGACAAGGACGTTGCCGTCGTAGAGCTTGCGGACCTTTTTCGTCCCCGCTTTGATGATCTGGTTGCCCAAAGTCATCTGTCCGTCGCCGCCCATGGCCACTTGGCCGTTCCTGCGCACACAGACGATCGTCGTACCATGAATCGTCATATCCCGAGACATTTTCATTCCTCCTCGCCCGACCTGGGATGGGCCGCCATGTAGCTGTCTCTCAAATGACCGGGCGTGATCTTCAAATAGCGCTGCGTCGTCAGCAGGCTCTCGTGCCCCAGCAGTTCCTGGAGGACGTTCAGCGAGGCCCCGCCTTCCAGCATATGCGTGGCAAAGCTGTGGCGTACGGAGTGCGGCGTGACGTTTTCAAGTCCGGCGTTTCGCGCGGCCTGAACCACGAGCCGGTGTACCGTCCTCACCGTGATGCCGGCCCCCGCCTTTCCCGGAAAAAGAAATCCCGGTTCCCGCGGGCACACGGCTTCCCATTTTATCAGCGCTTCTTTGGCATAGCGGCCAAATGGAACGAGACGTTCCTTGTCGCCTTTGCCTCTGACCTTGAGCCAGCGTTCGTCCAGATCGACGTCCTCCCAGCGCAGAGAAACGAGTTCCGCCACGCGGACGCCGCAGCCGTACATCACTTCAAGGATCGTGCCGTTGCGCAAAGAGGGCTTTATTTTCCATGCTTCCTCGATCAGCCGCTCGATCCCGTCGCGCGACAAGGCTCGTGGCAGTCGTTCGGGGAGGCGGGGGCTGCGGACCGAGGCCGCGGGATCGGCCGCGATGAGTCCCTTTTCAAGAAGATAAAGCTCAAATGCCTTTACGGTGGAAAGTTTTCGCGCGATGGATGAGTTCGCATAGCCGAAACCGGCAAGCGAGCGCAGGAACGCGCGGATCAGCGGCGTCGTAATTTCGCTGAGAGCGATCCCTTGATTCTCGACAAAGTCGGCAAACTGCGCAAGATCGACCGCATAATTCGTCACGGTATTTTCGGAACTGGCCTTGTTGTTCCGCAGGTATTCAAGAAAAGAATCCAACTGACTGTTCATTGAAACCTCGGACATTGGCGTTTCTCCTCTATAGTTATACGAACTGTTTCACAGCGCTGCCGATTTAAATCATAACATGAATTCACGTAAAAATCACTAATTTTGGGAAATCTCCACTTTGTCCAAACATCTTAGATAACAGGACACTTCATACAAATAAAACTATTCGAAATCCTTTTTTCACTCAAGAAGTCATTTTTCGCCTGGTTCAGAAAAGAACAAGGCGTTGTTTGCCTTAAATTGTAAGAATCTCAGGCGTCCGCGGCTTAAAATTTTCTCATGGCGTTCCCTGCGGTTTTTGATTTTCTCGTCCAGAGGCGGGAAAATCCCCATATTCGCGTTCGTCGGAGCGAAGCGGGGATTGGTGGCGTCCTTCAATCTGAAAAGCAGCGCGCCGATGGCGCTCTCCGCAGGCCACTGCAGCTGAGGCAGCCCGTTCAGGAAGGAAAAAACGCCCAGCGCGGCGACAGCTCCCATCGCCGTGCTTTCCACGTAACCTTCCACGCCGGTCATCTGCCCCGCCAGAAAAAGCGAATCCATTCCCCGGGGCCGCAGGCAGCCGTCGAGGCAGCGCGGTGCGTCGACGTAAATATTGCGGTGCATGACGCCCATCCGCACGAACTCGGCATGTTCGAGTCCGGGAATCAGACGAAAAACTCTTTGCTGCTCTCCCCAGCGCAGGTTGGTCTGAAAACCGACAAGGTTGTAAAGCGTGCCTTCGGCGTTGTCCTGCCGGATCTGCACGACGGCGTAGGGACGCTTTCCCGTGCGGGGATCGTTCAGCCCGACGGGACGCAGCGGGCCGAAACGAAGCGTGTCGCGCCCGCGCGAGGCGATGACTTCGACCGGCATGCAGCCTTCGAAGTATTCCGCCTTCCCTTCGAAATCATGCAGCGGTATCCTTTCGGCCGCGATCAAAGCCTCGTAAAACGTCTGATACTGCTGTTCGTCCATCGGGCAGTTGACGTAATCGCCGCCCTCGCCGTCGGCATAGCGGTCTCTGCGGTACGCGACGGACATGTCGACTGACTCCAGCTCGATCACCGGGGCGACGGCGTCGTAAAAATAGAGATAATCCTGCCCGAACAGGGTCTGGAGCTTCGAAGCCAGCGCCGGTGACGTCAAGGGGCCGCTGGCGATGATGCAGGGTCTTGCGGGAATTTCGGTGACTTCGCGGCGGGTCAGCGTAAAAAGAGGGTTTTTCAGCAGCGCGTCGGTAATAAACCGCGAGAACCGTTCGCGGTCCACGGCGAGCGCTTTTCCCGCAGGCACCGAATGCGCATCGGCGGCTTTCATGACCAGGCTGTCGAGGGCGCGGAGCTCCTCCTTGAGAAGCCCCGCCGCGGAGTCGTCGCGGTCGGAGCCCAGCGAATTGCTGCAGACCAGTTCGCCCAGCTTGTCGGTGCGGTGAGCCGGGCTCGAGACGACTGGGCGCATCTCGAACATGTGCACGGGAATTCCGCGCCGCACAAGCTGCCAGGCCGCTTCGGAGCCGGCCAGACCGCCGCCGGCGACGACGACGGGCTGCATTTAGCTCTCTCCCTTATGGGCGCACTTCGTGCAGACGGGCGTCCTCGACCGGCCGACATATTCCATCAGGCCGCCGCAGGCCGGGCATTTTTCGGCCGCCGGCTTGTTCCAGGAAACGTAATCGCAGTCGGGATAGCGGGAACAGCCGTAGAACGTGCGCCCTTTTTTGCTTTTGCGCTGCACGACTTGTCCGCCGTGCTCGGTTCCGCATTTAGGGCAGGGCACGCCGATTTCCTTTTGAACCGGCTTGATGTAATGGCACTCGGGGAATCCCGAACAGCCGATGAATTCGCCGAAGCGTCCCTGCTTTTTCACGAGCGGCCTGCCGCACTGCGGGCAGGTCTCGCCCGTCAGCTCGGGCGGCGGAGGCGGGACCGTCGGCGCTTTTTCGGCTTCGGCGATGGCGTGGGTGAAAGGCTCCCAAAACTGCCCGATCAGTTCGACCCAGTTTTTCTTTCCCGACTCGACCTGATCGAGAGAACTTTCCATGGAAGAGGTAAAACCGACGTCGACGATCGGCGACGTCGATTTTCCGTCGAAATGCTCGAGCAGAAATTTATTCACCGACCGCCCCAATTCGCTCGGCTTCAGCCTGCGGCCTTCTTCCCGCGCGACGTAGGAACGGTCGTAAAGCGTTTCGACGATGGTCGCGTAGGTGGAAGGACGCCCGATCCCGTCGTCCTCAAGGGTCTTGATCAGTGTCGACTCGGTAAAGCGTGCCGGCGGCTTGGTCTGCTCCTTTTTGGAATCGACGTTCTGGACCCTCAGCAGCTCGCCTTCCTGCGCTTTCTCGATCATGGAATCCTTGACGTCAAGATCCCAGACGGCGCCCCAGCCGTCGAAACTGACGGCGGCGCCCTGGGCGCGCAGTCCGTATTTCCCGCACTCGCAGTCAAGCGTCGCGCTATCCACGACGGCGGGGGCCATCTGCGAGGCGACGCTGCGCCGCCAGATCATATCGTAGAGCCGGTACTGTTCTGTCGTCAGAGATCCTCTGACCGATTCGGGAGTCAGGGTGAAGTCCGTGGGGCGGATGGCTTCGTGGGCGTCCTGAGCGTTGGCGCCAGCCTGATAAACGACGGCTTTTGCCGGAAGATATTTTTTGCCCCAGCGCCCTTCGATCACTTTTCGCGCCTGATTCAGCGCTTCCGGCGCCATGCGCAGACTGTCGGTCCTCATGTAAGTGATCAGACCGACCGTGCCGTGTCCGGGAATGGCGACGCCTTCGAAGAGGCTCTGCGCGATCCCCATGGTGCGCCGCGGGGAAAAGCCCAGCCGGCTTGCGGCGATCTGTTGCATCGTGCTGGTTTTGAACGGGGCCGGCTGTTTCCGCGCGTTTTTCTTCGCCGTGAAACTCGCGACGAGCAAAGGCTTCTCCTCCAGCGTCTTTTCGATATCGCGGACTTTGGCGGGCGTGTCGATCGCCAGAGTTCTGCCGTCGGAAAGCAGGCTGCGCCCGCTCTCCCTTTCGACGTGCAGCCTGTAGGCGCGTCCGTCGTCGGCTGTCGCGTCGACAAAGACATTCCAGTAATCCTGAGGCACGAAATTTTCGATTTCCTGCTCGCGCTCGCAGAGGATCGCCAGAGCGACCGACTGCACCCGTCCGGCCGAGAGTCCGCGGCGGATCTTCTTCCAGAGGAGCGGGCTCAGCGTGTAGCCCACCAAACGGTCAAGCACGCGCCGCGCCTGCTGCGCGTCGACGCGGTCCATGTCGATCGGGGCCGGCTCCTTCACGGCGCTTTTAACGGCGTCGGCCGTGATCTCGTGAAAACGCACTCGGCAGTTCTCGGCGGGATCGACGCCGAGCAGTCCGGCGACGTGCCAGGCGATCGCCTCCCCTTCTCGGTCGGGGTCGGCGGCGAGAAGGATTCTTTTGGCCGTAGCGGCGGCGGCCTGAAGTTCTTTTTTTACGGGGGCTTTGCCCTTCACTAAAATATATTCCGGTTTGAAACCGTTTTCGATGTCGATCGCCAGGCGGCTCTTGGGCAGATCGACAATGTGGCCGACGCTGGCTTTGACAACATAGCCGGAGCCTAAAATCTTCGTCAGCGTCTTCGCTTTCGTCGGCGACTCGACGACCACCAACGTCTTGTCGCGCCGGGGCGGCACGGCCTTCTTCGCTTCTTCCGACGTTTTCCCGGCGGGCTTCGTCGTTTTTTTCCTTATCGATGCGGACTTTGCAGAAGCGCCGGCCGTCGTTTTCTTTCCGGAAGGCGCCGCGCTTCTCGTCGCCGCGGCGCCCGTTTTTCTTTTTGAGACCGTTTTTGCGGCCGTCTTCCGAGTTTTTGCTGTCGGAGCCATGATGCTCTCCTTTCGATGATGTTTTCAACTGAAGAGATGGTCTGATTCCTGTTTTTGAAGCGATACTTCCCAAAAGCCTGCCGGAGTATCGTGCTCCCCCACACTGCGGAGCACGGCGGCGACCAATTCGGCATCGCCGGGGAACTGGCGCATTCTGGAGATCGCGACAACTTCGGTGATCAGATCCTCGAACTGCTTCTGCGTAAGCCACTTCTGGGTTCGATATCGATAGATCAAAGCCTGCGCGTCCACAGTCAGACAGGACTGTTCTGCGGAACTCAAAACTCGCATCATGCAGGCACATCCTTTCTCCTCGATTTAAAAATCCGAAAAAACGCTTGATGACTGTCGGACATTTTAGCGTCCAATTTCCAGTTGTCAAATTTGTGTCTTTAAATAGAAAAAAGGAGCCGAAGGCAAAAACCTCCGGCTCCTTTTCGTTTGTCATGAAAAGCTAAAGCTCCTGTCCCATCACTTTTCTCATGCCGCCCAGGATCATTCTCTGCTCCACGCCAGCGACGAGCCGCCGCGTGTAGGCGACCGTGTCGGGATTCACGCTCATGCTGTCGATGCCCTCGCGCACCAGGAACTCGGCGAAGTCGGGATAGAGCGACGGCCCCTGGCCGCAGATCGAGCACGTGATTCCCTGTTTGTGCGCCGCATGGATCAGCGTCTTGATCGCATTTTTCACGGAAGGGTCGCGCTCGTCGAAGTAGCCCATGTTGTTGAGGATGCCGGAATCACGGTCGACGCCCATCACCAGCTGAGTCAGGTCGTTGCTGCCGATGCTGAAGCCGTCGACCAGCCGGGCGAACTCTTCCGCCTGGAAAACGACGGCCGGCACCTCGGCCATGATCCAGATCTTGAAGGATTTATTCTGGACCAGCCCTTCGGAGGCCATGATCTCTTTGACGCGGACCACTTCCCAGGTCGTGCGCACAAAGGGAAGCATGACCCAGACGTTGATCAGGCCGAACTCGTCGCGAACTTTCTTGATGGCCTTGCACTCGAGACGGAAACCCTCTTCATAGGCCGGCGAGATATAACGCGAGACGCCGCGCCAGCCGATCATGGGATTGTTCTCTTCCGGCTCCACTTCGCCGCCCTCGAGGCCGCGGAACTCGTTGGTGCGGAAATCGCTCATGCGCACGACGAGAGGCCGGGGATAAATGGCCTGGGCCACGGTCGTGATGGCCTCGCTCATGTCGTTGATCAGCACTTCTCCGCGCCCCGTGCGCAGCAGATACATGGGGTGAACGCCGACATGCGAGAAGATGAACTCGGTGCGCATCAGCCCGATGCCGTCGAACGGCAGGCGGCTGTACTTGCCGATGATCGAAGCGTCGCCCAGGTTCATGTAGATCTTCGTGCCCGTGATCGGAGCGGCTTCCGCGACGGCGGCCGCCGATTGTTTCGCAGCCGCGCCCTCGGCAACGGGCGAATGAATGTCCTGATCCGAAGAGAGGTTGACGTTGCCGCGGTAGACGACGCCGCGGGTGGCGTCGACGGTGATCTCCATCCCTTCCGCAAGGATTTCGGTGCCGTTTTTGCTGCCGACGATGCAGGGGATCCCCAGTTCGCGGGAAACGATGGCCGCGTGGCAGGTGCGTCCGCCTTCGTCGGTGACGACCGCGCAGGCTTTTTTCATCGCCGGGACCATGTCGGGATTGGTCATGCCCGTCACCAGCACGTCGCCGTCTTTGACGCGGGCGATTTCCTGAAGCGAGTCGATGCGCACCACGCGCCCGTGGGCGATTCCGGGCGAGGCCGCCAGTCCGCGCACAAGCACCGTTAAAGTTTTCTGATCCATGATCGTGTTCTCCTTTTTGGCGGGCTCCTCTTTCAGGGTCGTGATCGGACGAGCCTGAAGGATGTAAAGTTTTTTCGTGTCCCTGTCCTGTCCCCATTCGATATCCATAGGAACACCGTAATGCGCTTCGATGGCCTTGCCGGCCTCGGCCAGGCGGCGGACTTCTTCGACGCTCATGCAGCGGGAGCTGACCGCAGCCGGCCCCAGATAATCGGCGACGTTCACGGTCACGGTGCCGCCGGCCTTTTCCTTGTCGACGATCATGACCTTTTTGTCCGCGATGGTGACGTCGAGTTCGGTAAGCGTCTCCTTGTCGAGAATGAACTCGTCGGGCGAGACCGACCCCGACACGACCGCTTCGCCCAGCCCCCAGCTGGCGTTGATCATCAGCTGACCGCGTTCGTTCGTGATGGGGTTGGCGGTGAACATCACGCCGGATTTTTCGCTGGCCACCATTTTCTGCACGACGGCGCACAGCGAAACGTTGAAGTGATCGTAATTCTGTTTCTGGCGGTAATACGTCGCGCGGGCCGTCCAGAGCGAAGCCCAGCACTGTCTCACGTGATCCACGACCGACGGGGCTCCGATCACATGGAGGTAAGTGTCCTGCTGCCCGGCGAACGAGGCGTCGGGCAGGTCTTCCGCGGTAGCGGAGCTTCTGACGGCGACGTCGGGATCTTTCAGCCCCACCTTGTCCGCCAGTTTTTCGTAGGCTTCGACGATCTGCTTTTCGATCGAAGCGGGAATCGGCGCTTTCTGGATCAAACTTCGAATCGTCTCCGTCTTCTGCTGAAGCGCCGCCGTGTCTTCAAAATCCAGGTCCTTGAGAAGCTCCGAGATCTGCGTGTTCAGACTGTTCTCCTTGATAAAACGCGCATAGGTTTCGGCAATAACGCAGAATCCGGGAGGAACGGGAGCGCCGGTCGAGGTCAGCTCGCCCAGGTTGGCTCCCTTGCCGCCCACAACGGGAATGTCATCTTTGCGTATCTCTTCAAACCACTTAATTGCATTGTAGTTTTCCATCGGCGCAGCCTCCAAAAAATATAAGATGTTTATTGCGTGAAACCGGGAGTATTCGCCCGGTCAGAGCCACTCAATCCAGCAGAGCAGAGCAGCCCTGCTCGCGAAGATAGTCCAGAACGACCTGAGCCGTCTCCTCCAGAGCGCGGCCCGTCACGTCGATCGCTTTGATCTGCAGGCGCTCCATAATATGGCGCGCGTAATCGAGCTCGGCTTTGACGCGGCCCTCCTGAGCGTAAAAAGCCTTGTCGGGATCGAGACCGATGATTTGCAGCCGTTCCCGGCGAATCTTGCGCAACGCTTCGGGCTGGATGACCAGACCGATGATGCGGCCGTGCGGCAGCGTGAAAAGTTCATCCGGCGGCGCCAGTTCAGGAACGAGCGGAACATTGGCGGTGCGGATGCCTTTGTTGGCCAGATACATCGACAGAGGCGTCTTGCAGGTCCGCGAAACGCCGACGATGACCAGTTCGGCTTCCGGAAGGAGGTTGGGATTGGCGCCGTCATCGCAGGTGCTCGAAAACTCGAGGGCCTTGACGCGGCGAAAATAGGCCTCGTCGAGTTTGTGCTGCGACCCCGGAGTCCCCTTGGGAGGAATTCCCAGCCGGGCCGAGATCGTATCCAGCGTCGGGCCGATCAGATCGATGACTTTCAGCCCCATCTCCCCGGCGTAACGCATCAGGGCCTCGCGCACCGACTGCGCCACCAGAGTGCAGACGATGATCGCCTTGTTTTCCTTCGCCTGCCAGCAGATGTTGATCAGCTTGTCGATCGTGTCGACCGTGCGGAAACGGCGCAGCGCCACGACGTGCCGCGCCTCGTCGAACTGGCGCAGCGCGGCGCGCGTCACGCTTTCGGCGGTTTCGCCCGTAAAATCGGAAACGATGAAGATCTCCAGCTTCACGCCGTTCTGTTCGGCTTCAGAAGAGAAAAGTTCGTAACTGTCCGTACTCATCGGTCTTCCCTCGGCTTTCTAATGTGGAACCGCTCTCCAGCGCCCGCCCCCTGAAGTGTAAATAAGCGACTGAACCTGAAGTCCGGAAATCAAGCGCATCAATTCTACCGCAGAAATGCCGGTTCTCTTTGAGATCTGATCCAGCGTCAGGTCTCCCTGATCGGAAAGACAGTCCAGAACCCGCCGTTCATCGTCGCCGAGTTCCAGCGGAGCGAACAGGTCGAGCTGCCCGAAATGACTGACATGATCGATAAAATCCGCCACGTTGACCAGCGGCGAAGCGCCGTCGAGAATGAGGCGATTGCTGCCCTCGCAGATCCGTTCGTCGATCCGCCCCGGCACCGCCCACACGTCGCGCCCCATTTCCATGGCCAGGCGCGCCGTGATCATCGCACCGCCTTTGAGCGGCGATTCCACAACGATCAGCGCTTTCGACAGCCCCGCGATGATGCGGTTGCGGCGGGGGAAACGCCAGGCCCGTCCGCAAGTGTCCAGAGGATACTCGCTGAGCAGCGCGCCGCGGCGCAGGATGTTGCCGAAAAGCTCGTCGTGTTCGGGCGGCCAGACGACGTTCACGCCCGTCCCCAAAACGGCCACGGTCGTTCCGTCGTTTTCCAGCGCGCCGCCGTGTGCGGCGCCGTCGATACCGCGCGCGCCGCCGCTGACGACGATCATTCCCGCGCGCGACAATCCCTTGCCAATCAGTGCGGCGACTTTGAACCCGTAGGGAGTACAGCGGCGCGTTCCTACGACCGAATACGCCGATTCGAAGTTCGGTAAATTCCCTTTCGCGTAAAGTATCAGCGGCGGTTCGGCGATGTCGCGCAAGCGAGACGGATATCTTTCATTACTGTACCATGAAATTAAAAAAATACCAGCGTTTTCCGCGCGCGCGATCTCCTTTTCGTGCCAGTTTTCCCGAGCCAATTTTTTCAATTTCTCGGCGCCGCGCTGAGAAACGATTCCGCCGCGGCGCAGTTTTTCAACGATTTTTTCCGGTCCGTCGGAGAGATCCACATGCTGGAGCACGTTTGCCGAAAGTCCTTCACACCCGTTCAGCCAGACGCACAATTCCAGTTCATTCATTCCAGCACTCCCGAATCCCTGTAGGCCAGCGCTTCGGCAACCGCGCGGTCATCCACGTTCCGGTCGCCCGCAAGGTCGGCGATGGTGCGGGCGACGCGCAGGACGCGGCTCAAACCGCGCCCGGAAAGCCGCAGGCGTTCGGCCATCGCGGTCAGATATTTTCGCGCCTCGACGCTCAAGCCTATTTCGCGCCGCAGCATCTTCTCGGACAATTCCGCGTTGCACTCCGCGCCGACGCGTCCTTTGCGCTCCCATTGCCGCTTCCGGGCTTTCACGACCCGGGCGCGGATTTCCGCGCCGCTTTCTCTGGGAGTTCCGCCCAGTTCGAGCAGTTCTTGCGGCGTCAAACGCGGCACCGAGACGTAGAGATCCACTCGGTCCAGCATCGGACCGGAGAATTTTCTTCTGTAACGCTCCAGTTCCTGGCCGCTGCAGCGGCACGGCTCGATCGGATCTCCGCGCCAGCCGCAGGCGCACGGATTGGCCGCCAGCACGAGCAAAACCCGGCTCGGGTACGTGACGCTGCCCGCCGCCCGGTTCACCGTGATGAAACCGTCTTCCAGCGGCTGACGCAGCGCCTCGATCAGATCCCGGCGGAATTCCGTGAATTCGTCGAGGAACAGCACGCCGCGGTGCGCGAGGCTGACTTCGCCGGGGCGGACGTCGCTGCCGCCTCCGCAAATGGAGACGGTGCTCGCGGTATGGTGAACTTGTCGGAAAGGCCGGCGTCGGTCAACGGGCGCGGGCAAACCGACGGCGCTCCGGATCAGCAGCGTTTCGAGAAATTCGTCGTCGGACAGCGGCGGCAAAATGCCCTGCAAGGCGCGCGCCATCAGCGTCTTGCCGCTGCCCGGAGAGCCGACAAGCAAAATGTTGTGATGGCCGGCAGCCGCGATTTCGAGAGCTCTTCTCGCCGTCATCTGTCCTTTCACGTCCGCGAAATCCGGTTCGACGGCGTTCAACTCCGAAGGCGGCATGTTTTTGACGACTCGATTCAACTCTTTCTCGCGACGCAGAAAGAGCAAAAGATCTTTCAGCGTCGGCACGCGGTACGCCTCAACGCCATCGACCAGCGCCACTTCCGCGGCGTTGCCTTCGGGACAGAAAAGCGGCAGGCCCAGCGAACGCGCCAGCATCGCCGCCGGGACTGCTCCCCGGACGGAGCGCACGCGCCCGTCCAGGGCCAGTTCGCCCATATAAATCGCTGCGCCGGGCGGAGAACAATACTCTTTCTCGCAGGCCAGAGCCACCGCGATCGGCAGATCGAGCAGGCTTCCCTCCTTGGGCAGATCGGCCGGAGCGAGGTTGACGGCGATGCGGCCGTAAATGGAGATGTCCAGCTCGCGCAGCGCCGCGCGCACGCGTTCGCGCGATTCGCGCACCGCCGCGTCGGGCAGCCCCACGACCGAAAAGGAGAACATTCCCGACGTGATCTCCGATTCCACTTCCACCGGCAGCGCTTCGATGCCGCGCAGCGTGATGCCTTGTATTTCAGCAGCCACGGTCATCCGCTCCTTCCATTTCCAGATATCTGAGCCACCGCAAATGCCAGCGTTCGCGATCCACGTCGACGCCGACCAGATCCAGCCGCCATTCGCCGCGCCACCGACGGCGCAGCGTGTAGAGTTCGGCGCCGCGGACCAGGCGTTTCCATTTCAGCGGTCCGATCGAATCCTGCGCCGACATGAGCGGATTCTTGCGCCGGCAGCGCACCTCCACAAAGACGAGCACATTCTCTTCCAGAGCGATCAGATCCAGCTCGGAGAAGCGTTCTCTCACGTTGCGCTCCAAAATCTTCAGCCCTTGCGCTTGCAAAAAGCCGGCGGCCAGTTCCTCAGCCCACCGGCCGATGGCCGCCCGCTCCCTCGCCAGAAAAAAAGCCCGCTCGGCCTGCGTCAGGACACCGCTCTCGGTATCTTTCGCAGGCCGCGCAGGCTTCAGCAGCTGGCCGATCCTCTCTTTAAAATTCAACGTGAGTTGTTTCATGACAGCGCCTCTTAAATAATAAAGAAATGGGGATTCGAAAGAAGGTTACCTCCATGAAAAACTTCTTCTATGAATCGGCGTTGTCCCCAGTTCGGCGATCGCACGGCGGTGCGCCGCGGTCCCGTAGCCCTTGTGCCGGGCAAAACCGTACCCGGGATAGATGCCGTCGTAAACCGTCATCACGCGGTCGCGGAGGACTTTGGCGACGACGGAAGCCGCGGAAATTTGCGGATAGATATCGTCGCCGCCGACGACCGCCTGCTGATAGACGCTCAGGCCGGGGATCTCCTGGTTGCCGTCGACGATCACGCCGTCGACGCCGAGCGGGAGCTTTTCGACCGCACGGCGCATCGCCCACAAAGTCGCCCGCAGGATGTTCAGCCGGTCGATCCGTTCGGCCGACGCCGACGCGGCGCGCCAAACGACGTTCAGTTCGAGCATGCGCGCAAATATCTTTTCCCGCCGCAACGGCGTCATCTTTTTCGAATCGCGGAGCCCTAAACCGATCAGCTCTTCCCGCTGCGCTTCCGTCAGCACGACCGCCGCCGCGACGACGGGACCGGCCAGAGGGCCCCGCCCCGCTTCATCGACTCCAGCCAGAATCACTCGTCCTCATCTCCGTCCTCCGGCGCCTGAAGTTTTTCAGCCGCCGGCATCGTCGGACTTTCCAGCGAAAATTTGCCCAGCTTCCCCGTCGAGAACGATTCGAGAAATCGCCGTCCGGCGAGCGTATAATCGACCATCCCGCCGCTGACAAGACAGCCGAGACGGCGCCCGACCGCTTCGAGAACGGCCACCGTGTCTTCCGGATCGGCGGGGACGCCCCATTTCTCCTCGATAAAGCGCCAGAGCCCCTGCCGCTGCAGATAGTCGATCAAAGAACAGGCGACCGTGTCATAGCCTCCGATTACATCCGCCTTGGAACAGCCGAGCCAGGCCAGAGCCTTTTGTATGGCGGCGCCGGAACGCGGATCGAGGATGCCGGGCGAATCGACGACCAGGGAATCCCCGCCGCGATACCAGGAGACGCCGCGGGTGACGCCGGGAATGCCTCCGACCGGCGCGGATTTTTTGCCGATCAGCAAATTCAGCAGCGCCGATTTGCCCACGTTGGGAATCCCCACGACCGCGACCCGCAGCTCGCGATATTTTGGCTTGCAGCGCGTGAAGGCCTGCTTCAAAGGCGCGATCTGGCGCGACAGCAGATCGAACGCCCACGCCTCGCGCTTGCCGCTTTTGTAATAGCCGAGCCATTGCGCCGTGACGTCCTGATCCGCCAGATCCCGTTTGGTCATGACGATCCAGACGGGCTTGCGCCGCGCAAATTTTCTCGTCAGCGGCGACGCCGTCAGCTCGGGAGCGCGCGCGTCGCGGACCTCGACGATCACGTCGAGCTTGTCGAGAAGTTCTTCCAGCTGCCGGGTCCCCTTGGCCATGTGGCCGGGGAACCATGCCGTTCTGCCCGCCATTATTTTACCAGTCCGATCCTGTTCAGCGGCCAGTAGCGCAGGATCACGGGGCCGCGGATATTCTGTTCGGGCACGTAGCCCCAATAACGACTGTCGGCCGAGTTGGGGCGGTTATCGCCGAGCGCGATGTACGATTTTTCGGGCACGACGACCGGCGCGTGATTGTACGTGTCGCGGAACGTCACGTAGGGCTCGTCGACTTTTTGGTCGTTGATCCAGACAACGCCGTTTCGCACCTCGAATTTATCGCCGGGCAGGGCGATCAGGCGCTTCACGTAATCGACGCCGGGATCTTTGGGATACTTGAAGACAAAGATGTCCCCACGGCGCGGAGAACGAAGCAAATATTCAAATTTGCAGACCAGAACGCGATCTCCCTCAAGCAGCGTGGGAAGCATCGAACCGCTGGGGATCCAGAACGCCTGAATAACGAACGTCTTCAGCAGAAGAGCCAGCACGACCGCCCAGATCACGGTTTCCAAAGTCTCGCGAAGCCACGCCGCGGGAATCATCTTTTCCCAAAGCCTGACAGCGGGAGCGATCAAATTCTCCCACCATTCCCTGATCACCATGCCATTCCCTCCAGACAGGAAAACTTTTTCAATAATAACAAAATATCGGATATTTACTGCGAACTCGTGCGACGGAGCAACCCTCGCAAGGACAGCGTCAGGGCCTCCCCGGTATTTCGCCCGCTTGCTTCGCACGCTGTGATTACGAACGCCGGCGTGACTGTATGAGTCTGCCAACGATACGTGAAATTGCGGCAAGTTCCATTTAGACGCCAGCGAACTTTTGTATTGGCGCTGAACTTCTCTCCTGCCGCGCTGCCCGAATGTCTGCCAAGCCAGCGCAGCGTCATGAAATGCGGCGCAGACAAATTCGAGGGCATATAAACGCTCAGATAAAAACTGCACCGCCAGCGATCCGCCCGAACTATGGCCGAATCAAGCCACTGCCTCAGATTGTCCATATCCCTTTTGGCCAGCTCCTGAACGGATTCGGTGCGCAGCGTATTGAAAAGTCCCGCCGAAAGCGTGAGGACGACCGCCATGCCGATCAGGACTTCCGTCAGAGAAAAAGCTTTCCGCCGCCGTCCCCGCGTCATTTTTCCCCAGCCGCTTCGCCCGAACTTCTATATTCCGGGACGACCTTCGCAAGAGACGACACGATTTCAGGCTCCTCAAGAAGCGTTTTGATTTTGCCAAGCATTCCTTTGACTTCGGCGTATCCTTCTTCAGAGATTCTCGCGCAGAAAATTTTCGGGTGCGAGGTCGCTTCCACGTGTTTCTCATCGTAAAAAAGTTCTTCAAAGAGTTTCTCGCCTGGACGAATGCCGGTGTACGCGATCCTGACATCGCGGTCCGGATCGTACCCGTTCAGACGGATCAGCGTCCGGGCGACCTCGGCGATATTGACGGGCTTTCCCATGTCCAGAAGGTAAATCCTTCCCGGCAAACCGATGGCCGCCGTCTGCAGTACCAGACCGGCAGCCTCGGAGATGAGCATAAAATACCGACTCATCTGGGGGTGAGTCACCGTTACGGGGCCGCCCGCCGCGATCTGGCGCTCGAACTTGGGAACAACGCTGCCGCGGCTGCCGAGGACATTACCAAATCGCACTGCCACGTAGGCGGTCTGTGGGGAGTCCTGCTGCAATTCCGTCAGAGCCATTTCGGCAATTCGCTTGCTGGCCCCCATGACGCTGCTCGGATTGACCGCCTTGTCCGTGGAAATCATCACAAAACGACGTGCATTATATTTGCCGGCCATTCTGCCGAGAGTCCATGTGCCAAGAGCGTTGGTACGGATCGCCTCGCGGACGTTGCATTCCATCAGCGGCACGTGCTTGTGAGCCGCCGCGTGAAAAACGATGTCGGGGCGCCACCGGGAAAAAACTTCTTCCACCGCTCTTTCATCAGCGACATCGGCAATTATCGGCACAAGTTTGACGCGGCATGCTCTTTCCCGCAATTCCTCCAGCAGAGTGTAAATCGAGTGCTCGCCGTGACCAAGCACAACCAGCGTCTCAGGCGCGTAAGGCAGAATCTGGCGGACGATTTCGCTGCCGATCGATCCTCCCGCGCCGGAAATCAGGACGACACGACCGCGAAGAAGCTGGCCGATCTGCTGCGTGTCAAGCACGACGGGCTCCCTGGACAACAAATCCTCGAGGCGGACCTTGCGCAATTTGTTCAGAGTCACCGTGCCGTCCGCGAGTTCCTGCAGCGAGGGCAGAATGCGGACGGAAATCTTCAAGGACAGAAGTTCGTTCAGGAGATCGCGGACTCTGACGGCCGGGGCGGAAGGCAACGCCACCAGAACGTCGCTGATCCGCTCGGCCCCGACAATGCCGATCAGATCGCCGAGCGCCCCGAGAACGGGAATGCCGGCGACTGTCTTTTTCGATTTGGCCGGATCGTCATCGAGAAAGCCGATGACGTTGAAGTCAGAATCATGCCGTTTCAGGTCGCGAGCCAAAAGCGCGCCCGCTTCCCCGGCGCCGACGATCAGCGTTTTCCTGAGCGGACGTCCGTTGTGTTCTTTCAAAGTCAACCGCCATGAGAGGCGCAACAGCGTCAGGAAGGCAAAACCGCAGAGGACCAGCATTCCCATAACGCTCAGCGGCACCACGAACGGAACGTCGATCCCAATATACAGCCCGATCAGCACGACACAGGCCAGCACATAGGCTTTCAACAGAATCAGAAGCTCTTCGATGCTCGTCTGCAGCCAGTAGATCCGATAGACCCCGCCGGCATAAAACGAAAGCATGACGGCGGCGACGTAAAGCGGCCCCGCCGCAAAGATTCCATAAGTCGCCGCGTGCTCCAGAAAGATCGAGAATCTCAAGGCATAGCTTATATAGACCGCCAGGCTCAACAGAAGCGCATCGATCAGGGCCACGCAGCCGTTTTGGGTGCCCAGGCTGCGCCACGCCCTGACGATCTGAAGGCTCCGATTCTCCACTTCCGTCTCCCCTCCTGAACCGCCTGTTTTTAACGGTTTCTCTCCAAACGCCGGTTCTCGGCCCCATCTTGTTAAGGAATAATAAGTCCGCTGCCCGACTTTTTGCCGCTCATACGATCAAGCCGCTGCAAATCGGCGGCAGAGGCCACGTCAAGACGAGGTTTCTTCTCCTCTTCCTCGATCATCGCCTTCACCTTCGCCTCGTAATCCTTCATGTTCTTCCGAATGGCCTCGGCATCGTTCTTGATCCAGACGATCATGTTGTCCGCGATCGATCTGAGCGCTTCATCGTCAGGCATCTCTTTGATGGCGCCAAGGTCGAGGAGCAGTTTATGCTCCTCCTTCACCGACTGAACAAGGTCTTCGTCCGTCAAAAAACCTTTTTTATAAAGAGCGCGCGCCAGGATGTTGAACTTGCTCTTCATGTTTTCGTTGGCCACCGTCATGGCGTCCACGCGCGAGAGAAGCATGGACAGCACTTCGTCAAGACTGATCTGCATCGCCATTTTTACCACATACCTTTCATGAAATTTATGCGTGTTTAAACGTTAAAACGGAATTCCACCACGTCGCCATCCTGCATGACATACTCTTTTCCTTCAAGACGGAGCAGCCCCTTCGCCTTCGCTTCGGCGATCGAGCCGCAGGCGATCAGATCGTCATAACCGACGATCTGGGCGCGAATAAAACCGCGCTCGAAATCGCTGTGAATCGTGCCGGCCGCCTGCGGAGCCAAAGTTCCTCCGCGAATCGGCCAGGCGCGCGACTCCTTTTCTCCCGCCGTCAAGAACGAAATCAGCCCAAGCAGACGGTAGCCCGCGGAAATCAGACGATCCAGCCCGGCCTCCTTCAGCCCGAGCGCCTGAAGATATTCCGCTTTTTCCGCCGCATCGAGTTCGGCGATCTCGGCTTCGATCTGAGCGCATATCGTCACGAACTCCGCCCCTTCGGCCTTCGCATGGTCGCAGACCACCTGAGCGTACTCGCTCAGCGCCGTCGTACCGATTTCGTCCTCGGCGATATTGGCCACATAGAGCATCGGCTTGTCGGACAGGAGATTCAGACCGCGAAGATACTGCTTTTCTTCATTGTTCAACTCAAGAGTGCGCACCAGTTTGCCGGCTTCGAGCGTTTCCTTTGTCCGACGCAGCAGTTCGAGGTTGGGAGCCAGTTTTTTGTCGGCTTTCGCCAGTTTCTCCAGCCTGGCAAGGTTCCGTTCCACCATTTCCAGGTCGGAAAGGATCAGCTCCAGTTCAATGGTCTCGATGTCGCGGGCCGGATTCACGGAACCGTCCACGTGAACGATGTTGGGGTTCTCGAAGCAGCGCACCACCTGAACGATGGCGCTGGCCTCGCGGATATTGGCGAGAAATTTGTTCCCCAAGCCTTCTCCTTTGCTGGCGCCGCGCACAAGACCGGCAATGTCGTAAAATTCGACGACGGCAGGCGTGATCTTGACCGAATGAAACATATCGGAGAGGACTTTGAGGCGCGGATCGGGCACTTCCACCACGCCGACGTTGGGTTCGATCGTGCAGAAAGGATAGTTCGAGGCGTCCGCCCCGGCGGCTGTGATGGCATTGAAAAGCGTGCTCTTGCCCACGTTCGGCAGACCTACAATACCTAATTTCAACGACGATCCCTCATTTCAGATTTGAGAAGATGAACAGGCAGACCGCAAAAAATCGTGCGCAAAAGATTTCCCGGAGTACGGCGCAGAGTTTCCCCGTCTCACATGCACTGAACATTTTACATCGGATTCTTATTATTTTCACTGCTGAAAATCGCATTCCGCAAATCGCAACTTTTTAAATTGACGCTTGACACTTCTTCACCGCGGGGCTATAATGCCCAATGTCTCGAACGGGACGTAGCGCAGCCTGGCTAGCGTACCTGAATGGGGTTCAGGTGGTCGGAGGTTCGAATCCTCTCGTCCCGACCAGAAATTTCCGGCGGATGCCTTCGGCATCCGCTTTTTTCATAATCCGGGATCGGTCATGACACACACTTTCAACAACAAAATCAGCCTCGGGCAGAATTTTCTCAACAATCCCGAAGTCACGCGCCGCTGCCTGAAAGAGGCCCGGCTCAATTCCGCGGACGTCGTCCTCGAAGTTGGGCCGGGACAGGGCGCGCTCACACGGGGGCTTTTGCAAAGCCCCTGCCGCTTCGTGCACGCCGTGGAGATCGACCGGCGGCTCGCGCCGTGGCTGGAACCGCTCCAGGCCGGGCAGCCCGGCCGTTTCAAAATTTTCTGGGGCGACGCGCTCGTCGCCGATTTACGACGGCTTCTCCCGCCTCCCAACAAGGTTCTGGCCAACATTCCCTACAACATCACGACCGACCTGATCTGGAAAATCCTCGTCGAACTGGGGCCGCGCCGTCTGGAGCGGCTGATCCTTCTGGTTCAAAAAGAAGCCGCCGACCGACTGAACGCGCCTCCGGCGACGAAGGAGCGCTCGCCGCTCGGGATCACGCTGGAACAGATGGGTGCCGTCAGAACGCTCATGAAAGTCTCCCCCGGCTCCTTCAATCCGCCGCCCAAAGTCTGGTCCGCGCTCATCTCAATCGATCTTACAAAAAACTTCGGCCTCGCCGCTTCCCCTTTGTGGCGGCGGCTCTTGGCCGCGGCCTTTGCCCAGCGGCGCAAAAAGCTCGTCAACAACCTCGCCGCCGCCGGCTGCGGCAAGGAACGGAGCGCCGCGATTTTCGCGGCGGCGGGGATCGGCCTCGCGGCCAGAGCCGAAGAGCTGACCGCGCCCCAATGGCGCGCCCTTTTCCAGGAACTTGCGGCGGCCGAAAATTGAAGCCCGCACATACGGCAGGACGCGCGATGATCCCGGATCATCGCGCGTTCTGTTCGTTATCGGTTCCTTATTTTTCCCGCGGACGGCCGCCGTTCGCTCAGCCAGTCCGCGATAGCGGCGACGAAGCGTTCGCCGTACTCCGCGGCTTTGCGCTCGCCGACGCCGGAAATTTCGAGGAACTCGTCGATGTTCCGCGGCATTTTTTCGCTCATGTCGGTCAGCGCGGCGTTCGTGAACACCATAAAGGCGGGCACGCCTTTGGCGCGGGCGATCTCGAAGCGCAGCGCCTTGAGCCGCTCGTAAAGTTCCGGCCGAGAACCGGACGTCATTTGCGCCTGCATGCGCTTCTTCTTTTCGCCGCGGACGGTCCGGCTCTCGATCTGCGGCAGCGGCGCCGTGATATTCTTGCGGTCGCGAAGCACTTCCGCGGCTCTTTCGCCCAAAATCAGCCGCGGATACTGGCCCCCGGAACTGGCCAGGTATTTCTCCTGCGTCAAATAGAAGATGGTGTCGCGCAGGCGCTGCTCGGAAACGTCCGCCATGATGCCGTATGTCGTCAGCCCGTCGAGTCCGTTCTCGCGCAGTTTGGCCGCCTTGCTGCCGCGCAGCACATCCATGATGACTTTGACGCCCCAGGCTTCATGGGCGCGCTTCACGCAGGAGAGGATCTTCTGCGCGTCGATCGTGACGTCGACCTGTTCGAGGACTCTCTGGCAGTTGCCGCAGTTGTCGCAGCGGGCCGGCGGCTCTTCGCCGAAATACTTCAAAATATAGGCGCGCAGGCAGCCGGAAGTGAAGCAGTAATCGATCATGCCTTTCAGGCGGAGCCGCGCCAATTCCTGCAGCTCGTTCAGGTTTCCAGCGGCCGTCTCGGAATTTTCACCCATGCGTTCGATGAAAAAAAGCTGCGTGCGCACATCCTGCGCGCCGTAGAGCAGGATGCACCAGGCCGGTTCGCCGTCGCGTCCGGCCCGTCCGGCTTCCTGATAGTAGCTTTCCATATCGCCGGGCATATTGTAGTGGACGACGTAGGAAACGTTCGACTTGTCGATGCCCATGCCGAAGGCGTTCGTCGCCACCATGACGCCGACGCGGTCGTTGACGAAGTCGTCCTGGCTGCGCGAACGCTCGGCGTCGTCGAGCCCGGCGTGGTAGCGCGCGGCGGGAACGTTTCGGTCCCGAAGCATCTCGCATATTTCGTCCACGTTTTTCCGCGTGGCGCAATACACGATGCCGCTGCGCCCGGAAAAGTCCTTGACGATGCGCAGCAGCTCCGCCCGGCGGTCGGTCGGACGGCGCACTTCGTAAAAGAGGTTCTTCCGGTCGAATCCCGTCACCACTTTGTACGGACGGTCCAGCCCCAGCAGATCGACGACGTCTTTCCTGACTTCCGCCGTCGCCGTGGCCGTAAAGGCGCCGAGCACCGGCCGCTTCGGCAGTCCGGAGACAAACGTCCTTACGTCCAGATAACTGGGGCGGAAGTCCTGCCCCCATTTGGAAACGCAGTGCGCCTCGTCGACCGTCACGTAATCGATCGGCGCGTTCTGCGCGAACTGCAAAAAGCCGCCCGTCAACAGACGCTCGGGGGCAACGTAGATGATCTTGTACTGCCCGCCGCAAGCCCGGTCAAGGACGACGCGGATCTGCGCCGGAGTCAGCGAACTGTTGATATAGGCCGCTTTCACGCCCATCTGCACAAGGGACATGACCTGGTCTTTCATCAGCGACACCAGCGGCGAAACGACCAGCGACACGCCGCGCCCCAAAAGCGCCGGGATCTGATAACAGATGGACTTTCCCGCGCCGGTCGGCATCACGGCGAAAGTGTCCCGCCCGCCGAGCAGCGCGTCGATCGTTTTTTCCTGGCCGGGGCGGAAGGAAGAGTAGCCAAAATATTGCTTCAAGATTTTCAGTTTTTCATCCACCGTTTTTCCGCCTCCGTTTCAAATGATCTTCCCGCCTATTCTACACCAGATACGAAAAGGGAGGCCCGCTGCCGGCCTCCCTTTTCGTATTCAGTGCTGATCGTCCAAAACTTCCGCGTCGCTTCCGGGTTTCGCCGCGCGCATCATCCTCTTGATCAGGTAGGCGCGGCTGATATAGCCTTCCATCACGCCGTCCTTGAGGACGGGAGCGACTTTGATGTGCCGGCGGATCATTTCCGCCGCGACGACGAAATCCGTATCGTCCACATCGAAGGCAACGCAGCCTCGGTGCATGATGTCCTTCACCGTCTTGGCGCCGACCGCGGCCAGACGCACGGAGAACTGCCCGTAATCGGGAAGGAACGCCGAAGAGGGCAGCTTGGAAACATAATCCGGCAGCGCGGATTTGATGATGTCCTCTTCGCTGACAAAACCGAGGACATGGCAGTCCTCGTCGAGCACCGGGAGCCCCGTCATGTGATGCCGCAAAAGCGTCTCGATCGCTTCCGCCACGGTGTTTTCCTCGTGCAGCGCTGTAAGGTCGCGGTCCATCAACTCGCCGATTTTCACAATACTCAGCCCCTTTAACGATCGATTTCGAATGGTGTTCCCCGCACCATGATTCTACGACAATTTACAGATCACATACACCGCTGCGGAAGAAATAACCAGAGAGATCAGCACGACCCGCAGCCCGATCCTCATGAAATACCCAAAGGAAATGCCGACGTTGTTCTTCACGGCCAGGTCGGCCATCACAGCGTTGGCCGCCGCGCCCAGATAGCTGCCGCTGCCTCCGAGACAGGCGCCCAAAGCCAGCGCCCAGTACAGCGGCGTCGCCGGCATGCCGGTCGCCGAAGCGATTTCCGCGACGACATAGACGAAGATCGCCGCGAAAGCCGCGCTGTTGATGAAGACGCAGGCAATGCCCGAAACCCAAAGAATCCCCAAGGCCATCGCCAGCGGCGATCCGGAAAACAGCGTCGCGATGCCGTGCGCCATGGCGGTGATCACGCCGGTGGCGCGCAGCCCGCCCCCCATGACGAAAAGCGAGACGAAGTAAATGATCGTCGTCCAGCCCACTTCGTCGCGGATGATCGTCGCGTCGTCGACGCCGGTGATGATCAGAAGCACGGCCGCGGCCGTCAGAGCGGAAACCGAGGGCTCGACGTCGATTTGCTTCTGCAGCACAAACGCGACGAGCACAAAGAAGATGACGAGCAGCGCTTTGGCCATCAGCCGCCGGTCAGTGATCAGCTTCGACTCGTCAACCTGGTTCAGGCGGGCCGTCGCCTCGGCGTTCACGGCGCTCAGCTCGGCACGGTAGCAGCGCTCCAGGTACAGCGTGACGCTCCCCCAGACAATCAAGGCGACAGGCGTCATCACTCTGATGAAATCATTGAACGAAAGTCCGGCGATGGAACCGATGATCATGTTGGGCGGATCGCCGATCAGCGTTCCCGTGCCGCCAATGGTCGAGGCGAAGCTCTCCATCATCAGAAACGGAAGCGGCTTGAGGCCGATCAGGTCGCAGAGCGACAAAACAACCGGCGTCACAAGCAGAATCGTCGTGACGTTGTCGAGAAACGCCGAAAGGATCACCGTGATAAACGAGATCGACCAGAGGATTAAACTGCCCCGGCCGCCGGTCACCTTCACGGCCTTGACGGCGATATACTGGAACACGCCGCACTTCGACAGAATCCCCACGACGATCATCATGCCCACGAGCAGACCGACCGTGTTGTGGTCGATCGCCGCGACGATTTGATCGCCGGAAAGAAGACCGCTCAACGCCATCACCGAGGCGCCCAGCAGCGTGGCGGTCGTCGATTTCACCTTGCCGCTGGCGATCGCGACGATGACGCCGACAAAGATGGATAACGCCGCCCAAGCTCTGATGTCCATGTTATGCCTCCTGAGCAAAATGATATCGCGAAGCGTTTTCTTCGCCTGTCCGGTGCGCTGGAACGGAGAATATGCGTTCAAATTACATAGCGCAGTATAGCTCAATCCGGAAAAAACGCAAGGCAAAGAGCACATAAACAACACATTGCAAGTTACGAGCCAGCCCCTTGAATTCTTTGTGCGCCTGCACAAACGCCTCCCCTCCGAACGGCAACAAAGGGAGACAGACCCGTTGGCCATTCGCGTTCTTCGGGGCGATTAACTTTTGAACCAGATCTTTTTCATCAGCGCGTAGGAAAGCGGGAGCAAATAAAGATACGCGGCATACGGAAGAGCCTGAGCCGAGACTTCCAGCATCGCCAGCGGCACGGAACAGGCGATACACCAGGGGATCAGTCCCGCCGTCACCACCGTCGAATTGGCAATGTCTTGGGCCAGCTCCGTGCGACTGAGCCCCGCGCGTTCATAAGGCCTCTTCATCATTTGAGTTGTCATCATGATGCCAATCGTCTGATTGCAGAAAATCCCGTTGGCAATAATGCCGACCAGCGTCAAAGCGGCAAAGGAACTCGTTCGGCGCATAAAGCCGGCAAGGCGTTCCTGAAGACCGTCAAGCATATGCGTGCCGTCGAAAATTCCCGAATAGGTTCCGGAAATAAACAGGACGGCGCACATGTCGAGCATGGACTTCAGCCCGCCGCCGTTAAACAGCGCCGCCGCCGAACCGGGCTCGGCGAAAAAACCCAAGACGGCGTATCGAAGCGAGTTGTCCCAAGAAGCGTGCTGAAAACACACCGTGCAGCCCCAGGCAAAGGCGATGCTGGCAAGAAAAGCATAGAGTGACCGCACTTTCAGCAGCGGCATCACAAACATGATCACCGCGGGAACAATCACCCATGGCGTCAAATTGAAACTCTTCTCCAAGGACAAAATCATGCCGCTGTCGGCGCGTGGCATGGGGTAGGCCAGGGAAAGAAGATAATAGAACAAACAGGACCCCACGACCGCCACCAGAGAAGTTTTCATCATCAGCTTGATGTTGTTGTAAAGTTCCGTTCCCGTCAACGACGCAACAAGATTTGCACAGGACGATGCCGGCGAACAGCGATCGCCAAAGTAGATGCCGGACATGATGGCCCCCGCGGTGATCAGCTCGTTGGCCCCGCCGCCGCGAGCCAAGGCCATCAGGGCGACGCCGAGAGTGCCGGCGACGCCGAACGAGGTGCCGATCGCGTAGGACAATCCGCAGGAAAGCGCGTAGGCCGCGAGAATAAACAACGAAGGTTTGACCAGGCGCATTCCCCACGTTACCAGGAAAGCGAAGGTCCCCGCCGAACGCCACAGTCCCGTCAGCATGCCGATCAGCAGCAAAACGCGAATGACGATCAGCGAATTCTTCGCGCCCTGCCATGACATTTTCAACAGAACGCCAAGGGGGTACCCCCGGTGCAGCCCCACGGCGACAAAAGCGAAATAACCGACGATCATCGCCCAGAACATGGGCAGACGACAACCGAGCCCCACCGCCATCGCTCCCGCGAAAAAGACAAATGCTGCGACAAGATCCATCCCCGCACCCCCCGTAATAACGTTCAACAAATGGAGAGTTTGATTTTAAAAATTACAGCAGGAGGCGTCAACTGTTTTATATTTAAGCCCATGGTTTTCTTGACGCCGTACGACGCCGTCGACATTTTGCCTCATGCAGCCCGCAGATCTATGATACAATATTGTTCACATTTTACGGAACGACTTTCAAAGCCCCGTTCATCTTTTCATGACAATTCGGAGGCCTCTTATGGATAAAGAACCGATTCCTCTGCTTCCTCGACGGAGCACCCTGCTTTTTCTGCGCCGTTTTATCGCGCAGCCGGGGCAGATCGGCAGCGTCGCGCCCAGCTCCCACTTTCTCGTTCAGGAGATGCTCAAGCTCACGGACTGGCCCGCAGTGACCGACGTTGCCGAACTCGGCGCCGGCACCGGAGTTGTGACGGAAGCGCTGCTCAAAAAAATTTCTCCCGATGCCTGCCTTTCCGTCTTCGAACTGGATCAAAAACTGCGCGAAAAAATCGAAAACAAGCTTAAAATCGCCGTGTTTCCCGACGCCTGCGACCTCGCTCAGGTCATCAGGCCAGGCTCGCTGGACGTGGTCATCTCCAGCCTTCCGTGGACAACGCTCCCCAAAGAAGTTTCCGGCAAAATTCTCCAGGGCGTGATCGCATGTCTGAAACCCAACGGACAATTCATCGCTTATCAATATTCCCGACAAATGCACCGCCTTTTTTGCCACCTTTTCGAATCGGTCAGAATTTCGTTCGTTCTCCGCAACATTCCGCCGGCGTTCGTCTATAACTGCCACACGCCGCAAAATCACGCCGAGGAAAAGGCGGCGCTTTTTTTTCGTGCGCAGGCTTAGTGAACGCCCAAAATCTTTCACAATGATCGTTCCTGTCCGACGGCGCTCTGCCGTCTTGTGCGCTCGCAGTGCTCCCCCCGCACCAAACTCGGAAAATCGCTCTCTTGGCCGGACGAATGCCCCGCATTCGCTCGGTTTTTTATTTGAGCCGCGACAGAGCGGACGTTTCGAAATTTTTTCTGAGCCGATTCACCGGCGTCACCCCGAAGATATATTAAAGGCTTTATAAATATTTATCGCTGCAAAGCAAAAAGATGAATAATATATAGTTATTTTTCGTCTAAAATCAGCAAATATCAATAATTACAGTGGCGATCGATATTCATAACTTATGGACAAGGCTTGTATACACATAAACGCATTGGACTCACCAGGAAAGAGTGTTAAAATAAAATTGTGATTGATGTAGCATGTGTTCGGTTTGAAGCGGTATTTAACCGCTAAATCTCAGGAGGTGTTTTGCTATGGCTTTGGTAAAACGTAAGTCTGACAATGTACTCCTTCGCACGGCACTCGAGAACTTCTACGGCGCGGCTGAGGAAATGGGGCTCGACGAGGGGATCACCGACATTCTCGCCCATTCCGAGCGCAAGACCTGCGTCTCCGTCCCCGTTGAAATGGACGACGGCTCCATCCAGGTCTTCGAAGGTTTCCGCGTCGCTCACAACAGCGCCGTCGGCCCCGCCAAGGGCGGCGTGCGCTTCCACCAGGACGTCTGCCTCGACGAGTGCGAAGCCCTCGCTTTCATGATGACCTGGAAATGCTCGCTGGCCGGTATCCCCTACGGCGGTGGCAAGGGCGGCGTGCGCGTCGACGCGCTGAAGCTCTCCAAGAAGGAACTCGAGCGCTTGAGCCGCACCTACGCGGCCCGCATCGAACCGGTCGTCGGCGCTTGGACGGACGTTCCCGCTCCCGACGTGAACACCAACGGTCAGGTCATGACCTGGTTCATGGACACCATCAGCCGTATGCGCGGCCGTCTCGAGCCCGCGATCTTCACCGGCAAGCCCATTCCGCTCTGGGGTTCCAAGGGGCGCAACGCGGCCACCGGCCTCGGCGTCGCTACCTGCGCCATCGAATTCATGAAGGCCCTCGGCAAGGACATCAAGGGCATGAAGTGCGCCGTGATGGGATTTGGCAACGTCGGCTCCTTCGCTGCCAAGACGCTTGCCGAAGCCGGCGCCAAAGTTGTCGCTATCAGCGACATCACCGGCGTTTACTACAGTGAGAACGGCATCGACATCGCCAAGGCGTTCAAACTGATCGCCTCCAACCCCAAGAAGCTCCTCACCGGTCTCGACAAGGAACCCGGCGTCAAGATGATCGATTCCATCCAGACGTGCGACTGCGACATCTTCCTGCCCTGCGCGCTGGAAGGCGTCATCACCGAGAAGAACGCCGGCGACATCAAGGCCAAGTACATCGTCGAAGGCGCGAACGGCCCCACCACGCCCGAAGGCGACAAGATCCTCGATCAGAGAGGCATTCTCGTCGTTCCCGATTTCCTCGCCAATTCCGGCGGCGTGATCGGCTCCTACTTCGAGTGGTGCCAGGATCTCGGCGGTTTCTTCTGGTCCGAAGAGGACTACAACAACCGTCTGCTGAGCATCATGAAGGACAATTTCAAGAAGGTCTGGGATTACGCCCAGGAGCACAACGTGAAGATGCGCCGCGCGGCGTTCCTCGCCGCCATCAAGCGTGTCGCCGACGCCACGGAAATGCGCGGAGTGTATCTCTAGGTTTCGCCGTTCCGCCGTCGTTGTGATTCAGAGCAACAAAAAAAGGACTGCTGAAAAGCAGTCCTTTTTTTGTTGTTCATAATTGCCTCAGCGCTTCAAAAAGAGCGTCTTCACGTCGATTTCTTTGTCGATCATGCCGTTGTCGAGCAGGAACTGTTCCGTTTTCTTCAAATCTTCGACGTCTTTCTCGGAGACGTCCATGGAAAAATCGTACATGGGGAACATTTCCTCCACTGCTTCCACGCTCAGGCCGGTAGCCTCGGCCGTCATCTTCATGGCTTCGTCGTGATTTTCGGCGATGAACTGCAGCACCGAACGCTGCGCTCTCTCGAACGTTTCGACCAATTCCTTGTTCTCGTCGTAGAATTTCTGGCTGGTCGCCGTGGCGATGAGCGCCGCGACCAGTCCGTCGCCGTTCGTGATCAGGTGCTTGCCCGACTTCATGCAGTTGTAGGCGCTGGGGCCGGCCTGCAGCGCCGCGTCGATCGTGCCGCCTTCGAGGGCGGCCAGCGCCGCGGGGATGCCCATGTTGACGAATTTGACGTCGTCGATGGTCAGGCCGCCGGTTTTGAGGTACGCGACCAGCAGCTCATGAAGATTGGTGCCTTTCGGCCCGGCGACGGTCTTGCCCTTCAGCGCCGCCGGCGAATCGATGGCCGCGTCGTTGGAAAAGAGCATGAACGCCTTGGGCGAACGGCTGTACATGCTGATGATCTTGACGTCGGCGCCGTTGGCCGCCGCAAGGATGATCGAGGTGCCGCCGACGGCGTTGAGGATCTGCAGATCGCCGGAAGCGAGCGCCGCCGTTTGCTGCGGCCCGGCGGTCAGATTGGCGTAGCCGACCGGCAGGCCGAGTTCCTTAAAATAAGAGGCGAAGCTGCCCCGCGCTTTCTCGACGATGGAAGGCACGTTCAGCGGCGACTGCACGTAGGTGAAGTTCATCGACTCGACCGTGCGGGCCCAACCGCCCGTCCCCAAGCCGCCGACATCCAGCGCCGACAAACAGATCCCGATGAACGCAAGACGTTTTGCCGCAGAAAACAATTTCATGAAAACTCCTCCTTAAAAAATATAATTTAAACTGTGTGATTACACAAATTTCGACTGCGCCCATGGGCGCGTTGCCCATACAGGATTTTCGCTCACAAAGGTGAAAATTGCAACCGCGCCGACGAACGATTATCTGTCGAAACTATCTTGGAATCACTGACTATCTGCGCTATAATGTTTACGTTCCATCTGGCGTCTCATCTCAATTATTTTCGGAAAGGATGTTTCGATGATGAAAAAATTTGCTGCACTCGTTCTGTTGCTGGGCTTGACGGCTTTGCCCGCACGCGCGGCGGAGATCAACGCCTACTCGATCATGCCGGAAAAGTACGTTTCGAAGGTGACTCAGGCGTTCGAGCAGGAGACGGGGATCCACGTCAACTTCCTGCGCCTGTCTTCCGGCGAAGCCAAGACGCGTCTCGAGGCCGAAAAGAACAATCCCCAGGTCGACGTGCTGATCGGCGGCCCCGCCGATACCTATGAAGCCATCGTCGCGCAGGGCGTCTTCGAGAAATACTCTCCCAAGGGCGTCGAGGCCATCCCGGCCAAGTTCCGCAGTGCGGACGGCTACTGGACGGGCATCGGCATCATCCCGCTGTGCTTCCTGACGAACGAGGATTTCCTCAAGAAGAACAAGATGCAGGCTCCCGCGACCTGGAACGATCTGCTCGACCCCAGATACAAGAACGGTCTGCAGATGGCCGACGCCCGCACGTCCGGCACGGCGACGGAACGCATTTTCTCGCTGGTGAAGATCATGGGCGAAGACGAAGCTTTCAAGTATCAGAAGAAGCTGCACGCCAACATCCAGATGTACACGAAGAGCGGCGCGGGCGGCGCCATGCCGATCGCGACCGGCCAGTGCGCTTCCGGCATTTTCTACATCGTCGACGCGCTCGACATCCAGCAGCAAGGCTACCCCGTGGTAGTCAGCTATCCCAAGGACGGCGTGTCCTACGGCATCGAGGGCTGCGGCGTCGTGCACGGGGCCAAGAATCTGGAAGACGCCAAGAAGTTCGCCGACTGGATGGTCAGCAAGAGCTTCGCCGATTTCATCGTCGCCAACAAGATCAACTACGTCCCCACCCGCACCGACGTCACAACCGACAATCCTCTGCTCGATCTGAACGCGATCAACCTTGTCGAGACCGACGTGGCCTGGAAGGGAGCCAAGCGCGACGAGTTCGTGGAGCGCTGGAAGAACGAAGTCATCAAATAGCGCTGCCAATTTATCGGGGCTCCTCGCGGGGCCCTTTTTTTTGACGCTCCGACAGGCCGCCGAGGAATCCGGCGCCGTCTGCGCGCGCCTTTTCGACTGAAGCAGGTGAAAATTTTGACACACAGTCTTTCTACTCGCTCCCGGCGGGATCCCGCCACTCGGGCCGTCGTCGCCATGCTCTGGCTCGCTCTGGGGATTTTCGTAATTTACCCGGCCCTCCGTCTGCTGTGGATCGCGTTCTGGGTCGACGGCAGATTCACCCTTGCCAATATTGCGCCGGTCATCACCAACTGGTACGACCGGCAGGCGTTGATCAACAGCCTGCTGCTGGGCGGCTGCGTGGCGGTTTCCGGCACGGTCTTGGGTTTTGTTTTCGCCTACGCGGTGACGCGCCTTTCTCTGCCAGGCTGGTTCAAATTCCTCCTTTCCGGCATTTCCATGCTGCCGCTGATCTCGCCGCCGTTTACCAGCAGCATCGCCCTGACGCTCTCGCTGGGGCCGAACGGCCTTCTGCTCAAGCTGCTGGGGCTTGAAAACTTCAACTTCTACGGCTTCTGGGGCACGTTCCTCTCGGAAACGCTCACGTTCTACCCCGTCGCGTTCATGACGCTGACGACGATCCTCAGCCGCATCGATTCCAATCTGGAGGACGCGGCCTATTCGATGGGAGCTTCGCCGCTGCGGGTCTTTCGCACGGTAACGCTGCCGCTCTCGGCTCCGGGGCTGGCGAACGCCTTTCTGCTCGTCTTTGCCTGCTCGCTGGCGGACTTCGCCACGCCGCTGGTCCTGGCCGGGCACGCGTTTCCCGTGCTGCCGACGCAGGCGTATCTGCAGATCACGGGCATGTACGACCTCAAGGGCGGCGCGGCGCTCTCCTTCGTGCTGCTGGTGCCCGCGCTCATCGTGTACGCGATCCAGTACTGCTGGCTGAGCAAAAAAAGTTTCGTGACCATCTCGGGCAAGGCCGGCGGCCGCAGCAGCGTGAAAGGCCCCGGGGCGTTCCCCACGGCCTGCATCATCGGCCTGATCGCGTTCGTGATGGTTTTCGTCGTGTACATCTACGCGCTGATTTTCTGGGGCTCGGTCGTCAAAGTCTGGGGCATCAACAACGCGCTGACGGGCGAAAATTACGCCTACGTGTTCAACTTCGGGCGCAAGGCCATCAAGGACACGCTGATCATCGCCTGTCTCGGCACGCCGCTGGGCGGCCTGCTCGCCGTTCTGGTCGGCTACGCCACAGAACGTCTGAAAGTCAAAGGGCATAAGACGCTGGAGACGGTTTCGCTGCTCAACTTCGCGCTGCCAGGCACAGTGGTCGGCATCGCCTACGTGATCGCCTTCAACGATAAGCCGCTGGTGCTGACGGGCACGGTTTCGATCCTCGTCGCCTCTTACGTGTTCCGCTACTCCTCCGCCGGCATCCGCAACGTCATCGCCTCGCTGCAGCAGATCGACCCGTCCATCGAAGAGGCTTCGGCAAGTCTGGGCGCTTCCCCGGCGCGGACATTCCGCAAGGTGACGCTGCCGCTGGTGCTCCCCGCCATCCTGGCGGGCATGCGCTATCTGTTCATCCACTCCATGACGGCGATCAGCGCCACCATCTTCCTGGTCTCCGTGCGCTGGAGCCTGATCACGACGCGTATTCTCGAGTGCATGACCGAGCTTCAGTTCGCGCAGGCCTGCGCTTTTTCGATTGTGCTGATCGTCCTTGTTTTCATCGCCAGCGGCGTGATGGCGCTTCTGGCCCGGCTTCTGTGCCGCACCGGCAATGCGGGAGGAGGAATTCGCTGATGTCCGTTTCACTGACTCTGAACGATATCAATAAAGTTTTCATGAAGGACGGAGAGAAATTTCACGCCGTCCAGAACGTCGATCTTTCGGTCACCACGGGAGAGTTTCTGACCTTTCTCGGACCGTCCGGCTGCGGCAAGACCACGACGCTGCGCATGGTCGCCGGCTTCGAGATGCCCACCTCGGGGCGGATCCTCATGGGCGACGCGGACATCACCACCATGCCGGCCAACGAGCGCAACATCGGCTTCGTCTTCCAGAACTACGCGCTGTTCCCGCACATGAAGATCTTCGAGAACGTCGCCTACGGGCTCAAAGTCCGCGGACTCGGCCGCGCCGAGATCGCCCAAAAAGTACGCGAAGGGCTGGCGCTCGTGGGGCTGGAAAAGGCGGAAGACCGCTACCCTAACCAGCTCTCAGGCGGCGAACAGCAGCGCGTGGCACTGGCGCGCGTACTCGTGCTGCGCCCCAAGCTGCTGCTGATGGACGAGCCGCTTTCCAACCTCGACGCCAAACTGCGGATCCACATGCGCGCGGAGATCCGCCGCATTCAGCAGGAGCTGGGGCTGACCTGCCTCTACGTTACCCACGACCAGAAGGAAGCCCTGACCATGTCGGACCGCATCATGGTCATGAACCACGGCCGCATCGAGCAGGTTGGCACGCCTATGGACATTTACGCCGATCCCGCGTCCCCCTTCGTCGCCGATTTCATCGGCCAGGCCAACCTGATTCCCGGCGTCCTCGCCGCGGCCGAAGGCGACATGGGCGTCTTCGAGGTCGCGGGCTGCAAGGTCAGAGCGCGACTCGGCAAACAGAACCCGCCGCAGGTCGGAAAGGATGCCCTGCTGATCGTGCGCCCCGAAAACCTCAGCCTCGACGGCCAGGAGAACAGCCTGCCGATCCGCGTCTTGCGCTGCCTCTTCGAGGGCGATCGTCTCGACTATCACGCCGAGCTGGCGATCGGCGATCCGCGCTCCGTCCTGAGCCTGTCCGTTCCTTTCCTGCCCGGCACCCAGATCCGCGCCGGCGGCGCCAGCGCCCAGGCCTCGTTCGATCCCCGCGGCGCCGTGATCATCGCCACCCCCCGTCAGTAATCCGCAAAACGGCGGCATCAAACGTTCCAACGGAAAAGGCACGGCGATCAATAAACTGATCGCCGTGCCTTTTTCGTTACGCCGCTTTCATTTTTTTCCCGACTTTTCCAAGGAAACCGAAGCCAAGCTCAAGCAGCATCAAGAGTGAGCGCGATTATTTTCAACCGCGAGATCTACGGATAATCCCTGCTGTCGCCTCCCGTGCAGCAAAAGGCAGTCGACAAGCCAGTTTGTACTTGAGATCAGGATAGGCTTCCATCATATTGACAGGGTCGATTCCAAAGATCTGCATCACGGCGACGGCCGACGCGATGTCCGCGTTCTTTCTCTCCGGCGAGCTGCCGTCGTGTCCCAGACGAAGGCCAATGGGCGTGCTCCTGGCTCTGCCGGTCAAGACAGTGACGTTCTGCTGGCGCATGAGTTCAATGAGCTTGCGAGGCGAGATGTTCCCGATGCCCTTCATGCGGATGAGGTGACAGGAAAGACGCTCCAGAACCATCGCAAGGTAACAGACGAGGAAGTGCCCGCGGATGTGTTCCGGCGTCCAGACGCTTCATCCTGAACACGTCCTCGTGATACCGTTCGCTGTGTTCCCAGTTCTCCTCGGAAAGAACCCGCTCCTTCACATCCTTTTTCAGCCGACTGACGCTCTGGGCCGCGATGTAATCAAAGCCCTCTTCCGCAAGGTGCTGCAGGTTAAGCTTGCAGTTGAGTCCGCGATCCGCGATGACCGTGACGTTCTTCAGTCCGGAATCCGCCTTGTGCTTTCGGACGACCTGCAGCATGGTCTTGATTTCCGACATGTTACCTTCTCCTTGGACATCCCGCGCGCGCGAAGTCCGTCGGAATCGAAACTCTCGAAGTAAAACGTGGTGCAGTCGTAAAGCGCGACGGTCATCGTTCGCTCGTAAATCTCCGCGATCCCCTGTTGACGTTACGTATCAGGACATCCTTGCCCCTGCTCAGGAGTCCGAGGGTTTCATAAAGGTCCGCCTGGGTGAGGGAAGAGAAGTCGAAAACGAAATTCCCGCTGTATTCGTGCGTCCGTTTTTTTGAACAGGGCGCCAGAATACGCATGGCGGCGAGGAAGAACGCGGCAAGGTCGAAGTCGAACTTGAGTCGGTGATTGCGCCGATACTGTTTGAACCAGACGTCCAGACCAAGGCGTTCCCATAATCTGCGGTAAAGGGCGATGCCGTAGTTATAAATGCCCGCGCAGTCCGGTTTATTGTTTGATTCGAAGACAGCCGCCCGCTCCTTGAGCGTCTGCGCTTTGAGCCGTCCTGCAAGATCCGCGTTTGCCTTCAACTCAGCGAGATCCGCCTGAATCCTTGCGTCGATGTCCGGCTCTGTGAGGCGGCGTTTGTTGAGGTCGCCGTAGGTGCGGATCGTTTTTCCGCAATTGCGTTTGATGAAAGGATTGTAAGTCTCCTCGACGATGGCCGCGTAAAGTCTGTCCTTGTTTTTCATCAGTTTGACTCGGAAACTCATGCTGACCTCCGGGAGGATGATTCCTCAAGGAGTATTATGACATATTTTAAGCACTTCTTAAGCGTATATCCAATGGTCATGAAAACTCCCGGCCGAAAGCGCCATTGCAAATCATTGCGCTTCTTCGATTTCTAAAAGGCGGGAGGAAAGGTATTCATTGAAAATCAACATCAACGAAAAAAGCGCCGGATGTTCCTGCCTCGAGGAACGTCCGGCGCTTTTTCAACAGCCGCCATACTCCGGCCTTATTTTTTGCGTTTCATGCGCAGGGACAAATGCCCCAGCACGGGCGAACGTTCCGGCACGGGGACGGTCAGGTTTCGATCGATGCGCCGTCCCCTCTCGGGAACGTCGAGCAGAGAGGATTTGGAACGCTGCAGGAGCTGGCTGGGATAGACGCTGCGATGCCCGACGATCATGAACGCGGTGACGCTGACGACCGCGGCAAACGGCGCTGCCTGGCCGCCTAGCAGTTCGACGGCCATGATCGTGGAAGCCAACGGCGCGTTGGCGCTGCCCGCGAGAACGCCGACCAAACCCCAAGAAGCGTAGGCGATCGTGTTCAGCCCGAAGAACGAGGCAAAGGCCGCGCCAGCCGACGCGCCGATGAAGAAGATCGGCGTCACGACGCCGCCGCTGCCGCCGCAGGAGAGCGTCAGCACGGTCATGAGGATCTTCCAGAGCCACGCCCACGGGGAGACGCGGCCGCCATGAAGCACGGAGACCATGCCCGCTTCGCTGAGTCCGAAATAAGAATCGCCGACGCACCAGGTCAAAATCAGGATCAGCGCCGAACCGATCAGGGCCTTGACGGTCAGCGGCGTTTTCAGGTCATGGAACCATTTCTCGGAGAAGTTCATGATCTCGATGAAGCACAGGGAAACAAGGCCAAAGAAGACGCCGGCAGCTAAGGTCCAAAGGAAGTTCTGCGGCGAAAAGAGCGGCAGATGCTCCGCCACGGGGAAGAACGAATATTTCAGTCCCAGCAGCAGCGCTGTGCGCCAGGCGACGACGCCGCTCAGGAACGAGGCGAAGAGCACGTCGTAAAAGATTTGGCCGATGTACAGGACTTCGAGCGCGAAGACCGCGCCGGCCACCGGCGTGCCGAAAACGGCGGCAAAACCGGCGGAAACGCCGCAGACGACGAGCTTCTTTTTATCCAGATCGTTGAACTTCAGCAGCCTGGCCAGCGTCGAAGTCAGCCCGGCGGCGATCTGCGTAGCCGGGCCTTCCTTGCCCGCCGAGCCGCCGGCGGCGACGGTAACGATCGTGGTGATCATTTTGACCGGCACGACTTTGACGTCGATCTGCCCGGCCCGCTCGTGAACGGCCTCGACGACTTTTTCGGTGCCGTGACCGCTGGCGTCCGGCGCCAGATAATGGACCATCAGGGTGCTGGCGGTCAATCCCAGCGGCAGGATGGCGTAATGCCAGATCCCCGTCAGTTTTCCCGCAACGCCGATGGAGAACTCGAGCAACTCGACGAACAGGCTGACCGCGCCGCCGACGACAAGACCCGACAGCACGGCCAACGCCGTCCATTTGATCACGGCGTAACATAGAACGAACTCTTCCAGAAAAACGCGGATGCCTCTATTGTCCTTCTTCAATCTTAGTCCTCCGTTTGATTCAGTCGGCGTCGGCGGCAAGCGCCCGACGCAGGATGCAGAACGCCGCCAGATCGTCGAGGCAGCGCGGCGGCATCAGCAGCGAGAGCGGCACGAGCCGTTTCAGCCCCCGCGGCGGATGCATGTCCCAGTACAGACTACGCGCTTCCAGCGTCGTGTTCAGTTCTTCGACAAGCGCCACTTCAAAATGGCGCGCCAGTTCCCGCACAAAGCGTGCGTGGCCGGTGCCGTCGCCGCAGAAGACTTTGGCGATCTTTCCGCCTTCGGGAAGTTTTCCCTCGAGCAGCCATTCTTCGCAGCCTTTGCAGAAGCGAGCGGCTTTCAGGACGAAATCCTCAAGCCTTTCCGCCGGCACGATCCCCGACGCCACAAGCGTGCCTTCAGCGTCGCCAAGCGCCCAGCCGAATTTCTGCCGTCCCGGATCGATGCCCAAATACATTTCAGCGATCCCCCGGCACCGTGCTGGCCCAGCGCGGATAAAGCCACAACAGCCATTGTCCGGGACGCTCGCGGATCCAGGAGCTGATGCGGTCGTTGCACATTTTCAGACAGCTTTCTTCGTTTTCGCCGAACACGGCTCCGGAGAGCTCCGCGAGCGCCGTCTCGAAAATCACCCGATGGGTAAAGCCGTCGGGTTCCCGTACGATGTGCGTCGGCACCACGGCCGCGCCGAACTTCGCGGCCAGTTTGGCCACGCCCGTCGGCGTGCTGGCCGGCAGCCCCAGGAAGGGGACGACAAGCCCCCGTTCCTTGGCATCCTGATCGTGAAGAACGCACAGCACTTCGCCGTTTCGCAAGCAGCGGATCGCGCCTTTCAACCCCTGCCCTTTCTGCACGTTCCGCGAACCGGCCAATGAACGAAGCTTCATGAGCAGGTCGGTGATGCGCTGATCACGCTGATTCGCCGCGACGACGTTGAGCGGATATTTTTTCGACACGCAGATGTTGGCGATCTCCCAGTTGTCGAGATGTCCCAGCAGGAGGATGACGCCGCGGCCGCGGGCAAGCGCCTGACGAAGGTTTTCTTCGCCCTGCAAAGCGACATATCGTTCGACAGTCGCCGCGATCTTGGGAAGGCGCAGCGTTTCCGCCACAGCCCTGCCGATATTGCGGTAAGAGGCGAGGACGATCCGACGCGCCGGTGTGACGCCGACGCCCAGCGCGCGCACGCAGCGCACTTCCGCCTTGTCGACTCTGCTTTTGCAGACCAGCCACATGACCCTTCCCAACAAGTCGCCCAACCGGACCGCCGTTTTGTGCGGCAGTCGGCAAAAAATCGCTTTGAGAGCGCAAATCACGTACCAGTAAAAATTCTGCATGAATTCTCCTCTCTTCGCAGCCGCCATGAAAAGGCCGCTTCACGTGGCGCGCCGCAAAAAAGGACCGGAAACTGCCTCCGGTCCTCGTGCGCCGTCAGATTACTTTCTTCGGGCCTGATTGGCAACGGCTTCCGCCGCGGCCTTCGCGGCTTCGGGATCGCCGAGGTAACGATGCGAAACGGGGCGCAGATTTTCGTCCAGCTCGTAAAGCAGAGGGATCCCCGTGGGGATGTTGAGCCCGACGATCTCCTCGTCGCCGATGCCGTCAAGGTATTTGACCAGCGCCCTGAGGCTGTTGCCGTGCGCCGCGACGATCAGCCGTCGCCCTGCCGCGATCTCCGGACAGATCACCTCGTTCCAGTAGGGCAGCACGCGGGCGACGGTGTCTTTCAGACATTCGGTCGTGGGCAGTTCGGCCGGGCTCAGATTCACGTACCGTGGGTCGTTGCCGGGATACCGAGGATCGTCGCGCGTCAGGGGGGGCGGCGGCACGTCGTAGCTGCGGCGCCACAGTTTCACCTGGGCTTCGCCCGCTTTTTCGGCCATTTCGGCCTTGTTGTATCCCTGCAGAGCGCCGTAATGGCGTTCATTCAAACGCCAGTCTTTGACGACGGGGATCCACATCTGGTCAAGTTCTTCCAGGGCGAGCCACAGCGTCTTGATGGCGCGCTTGAGGCAGGACGTGTAAGCTTTGTCGAACACAAAGCCCTCTTCCCTCATGAGCTGCCCGGCGGAACGCGCTTCTTCGATTCCTTTCTCCGACAGCGGCACGTCGGTCCAGCCGGTGAAACGATTTTCTCTGTTCCATTGACTCTCGCCGTGACGCAGGAGAATTATCTTATAAGTCATGATCGCAGCCTCCAGAGAGTAAAAATATTCTGTGCCGATAGATGTATTTTAGCTGAAAAAACAGCCGACGTCGAGGATTTTCTCCACGACACGTGCCGTTTCGTTTTCTGCGGGAAAAATAGAAAAAGCCCGTCCTCCCGGACGGGCCAAAAACACGAAGCTTTTTTACTTGGAGTAGAACTCGACGACGACCTGCTCGTCGGCGATGTTGGGGATATCCGCCCGTTCGGGCAGACGAACGATCGTTCCCTTGCCGCCTTCGAGAGTCAGCCACGCGGGCTTGGAAACCGCTGCCGCCGCTTCGAGGTTCTGCTTGAGAACCACCATCTCGGCGCTGTTCTCGCGAACGGTGACGACGTCGCCGGGATTGAGACGCACGCCGGGCATATCGACCTTGCGGCCGTTCACGAGGAAATGACCGTGACGAACAAGCTGACGGGCCTGAGGACGGGTGACGCAGTAGCCGAGGCGATAGACCACGTTGTCGAAGCGGCTCTCGAGCAGAATCAGCATGTTGCTGCCGGTAACGCCATCCATCTTCTTGGCGGCGACGTAAACGGCGCGAAGCTGTTTCTCGCTCACACCGTAGGCAAGACGAATCTTCTGCTTCTCCTGAAGCTGAAGCCCATAAATGGACTGCTTCGCACGACGACGGGGCGCTCCTCCGGGAGGCGTGGCCTTCTTGCCCAGCAGCTTATCGTACTTGGGGTTGCCGAATACGTTGGCGCCAAGACGGCGAACAATCTTTCCCTTGGGAGTGACCTTTCTGTTGACATTCTTGGACATTGATCATGTTACTCCTTCGCACAAAAGAAATTGGACGGATATTTCTTTCCAGCAGCCTGTAAAACTTACTTCAAAGATCAGTTTCTGTCAAGAGAGAAGCGAGTTTTTTCAGTATTTTATCTATGAAAAACGCGACGCGCGCCCTTTATTCCTCGACAGATTCGTTATTTCGCGGCGGGACTGCCGTGCCTGTACGCAAAGGGAACGTTCAGAACGGGCTTTTTTCCAAGCGCTGACAGCTTGAAAGCGAAAACCCGGCTCTGCCCTTCGATCGGTTTGTCGTTCATATCGAGGACATCGATTCTGGCTCTGTGCGTGCCGCTGCCGATCGCGACGGCCTGGTCGCGGTCGTCGGCATAAAGGATCTTTCCTTCTCCGGAATCGATGGAGATCTGAACGGCCTCCATCGCCCCGACGGTCTGCCCCTCATCCTGGCAGGCGACGTTTTCGACGATGAAGTCGTAAGCCTTGCCATGGTCGTAGCAGTACCAGCCAAGCGCCGCAAAAACAAAAATTATCGCGAGATTCACAAGGACTCTTTTCATCTTCATTTTTTCGTGCCTCCGTCCGCATTCTGACCGCGGAACTGCGCGCGGGCAATTTCGCGATCGGCGTGCCGTCTCCAGGCGTGAAGCACCAGCGCCAGCGAAATGATGCCGTACGACACAAAGACGCGGAAAAATTCGCCGATCTGAGCGTCGCCGGTCAGATATTTGCCGGCCATCGGCGACACGACGAACATCAGATGGAACAGGATCACGCCGACGAAAACGTTCAAGATGGAAGCGCGGCTGACGCTCGCGCCGCCGACCAGCAGCGAGGCGATGGCGAACACGCCGGCCTGTTCGTGACTGTTGTAGGTGTTCATCGTCCCGACGTTTTGCAGGAAAATAATCTGCCCGTAGCAGGCCAGCACCGTCGAGATCACAATGGAAATGACGCGGGTGCGCAGCACGGGAATGCCCGCCGAATCGGCCACGCCCATGTCCTGTCCGGTCGCGCGCATGTCCTGCCCCAGTTTGGTCTTGCGGAACCAAACGATAAACAGGCAGAAGAGGCCAATGACGATAAACGTTGCGACGGGAATCTGAATTCCAAAGATTTCAAGCGGAATCAAGTCGTCAAGACAACGGCGAATGCTGTCGAGGTTGATCGTGTTTCTGATTCCGTATCCTCTCGACAGCACGAGTTTCGTGTTCGTAATCGGCACGATGCTGCCAAATCCGTACAAAACCGCCAGCTGGTAAACGCCGTTCATGAAAAATCCCAGAATATAGGAAGTGACCATCTCGCGGCCGCGGGCCTTGTTCAGGACAACGCCGCAGATCCAGCCGAAAAAGATCGCCAGCGGCGTGGCGATGACCGCGGCGAGCACCATGCCGTTCAGGCCGACAACGTTCCAGTCGCTGACGAAGATCAGCCCGAGCTGCCCCGCCATAGCCCCCAGGACCATGCCGAAGTTCAGCCCCATTCCCGCCATAATGGGGACGAGCAGCGAAAGGACGAGGAACGAGTTGCGCGACAGGCGGATCAGCATCTCCTGAACCAGATAGTCGAGCGAAAACCGAGAAATGGGAATTGCAATCGCGCTCACGACGAGAAAGACAATGGGCACCGCGTTCCTGATCAGGAACATCTTGAATTTATTCGTATTGTTCATCAGGATCTCACCTTCGTCACACGAGTCAGAGCGTACAGGATCATGCCATTCGACACAATGATACGAATGACTTCAGACATATCGGTCTGGATCATGCTGTTGATAACCGACGGCGTCATCGTCAGAATCCCCTGGAACAGGATCGTTCCGACGATCACGTTGACGATGTTGGCTTTTTTCACGGAGGCGCCGCCGATCAGGATCGCGGCCACAGCTGGAAACGCCATGTAAAAAGGCCCCATATAAAGCTGAACGAAACCGAAGCACTGTTCGTACATGATGATGCCGATCGCGCCCAGCCACGTAGAAAGGATGACCGACAGCGTGCGCATCTTGTCGATGTTCACGCCGCTGGCGCGGGCATAATCGGGATTGGAACCGACGATGGTCATGGCCGTTCCGGTGCGGGTCCGCATAAAAAGGGACATCACGCAGCACAGCAGCAGGAAGAAGAGAAACATTCCCGTGGGAAACGCCAAGAACTCGTTGATGCGAAACGCGCCGATGCCGCTGATGGCGTTCTGCCAGAAAGCTTCGATGGAGATGGTCGTGCGCAGTCCCTTGCCGGCATAGCCCCAGACCATGTTCGGGCTCTTGTAAGGCAATACCAGCCACATGATGCACATCAAAGCGACGGACGAAAAGCCCACGTAGGTGGCGATCATCATCTCGCTGCCTTTGACCTTGTTGAGCAGAAGCCCGTAGCACCATCCCAGCACAATGGCGATGGGCGTGGCGATCAGCATGGCGGTGAGGATGCCCGGCAGTCCGGTGACTTCGAGCTCGACGCTCGTCACGGCACCAAGCAGTCCGGCGATGATGCCGAGTGGCAGACCGAAGTTGAGGCCGCAGCCCGACTGGACCATCGGCACCATGGCCAGCACCATGACGCCGTTCATGCCAAAACGCACCAAAGTGTCGTTGATCGACGCGTCAAGACGGACGCCGACAAACGGGGCAAGCACAAATAACGAGAGCAGGAATAACGCGATGAGGATTCGCGGCCAGCCAACATCCTCGATAAAATTCTTGATGTCTTTCATTGATTCGCAGCCTCCTCGCTGGTACCAAGCATCAGATAGCCGAACTCCTCCGAGGAAGCGGAAGCGGGCTTGATGCCGACGACCGTTCCCTTGTCGATGATCGCGATGCGGTCGCAGATCGAACGCAGCTCTTCCAGTTCGGAAGAGATCATCACGATGGTCATGCCGAGTTCGCGGTTGTACCTCTTCAACGTATCGAGCACGACTTTTTTCGCGCCGACGTCGATGCCGCGCGTCGGTTCCGAAACGAAAAGCAGTCTCGGATGCGTCTCGAAAGCTTTGGCCAGACAGATCTTCTGCTGATTTCCGCCGGAGAGCTCGCGCACGCGCTGTTTCGGGCTGACGCACTTGATCTCCAGCTCCTGAATGTACTTTCTGGCGCATTCCAAAATAGCGTTGTCGTCGCGAACCTTGACCAGACCGCCGCACGACGGCTTGAGAAAACGTTTCTGATTCTGCAATGACGTAAAGATGATATTCCACGCGATCGATTCGTCGAGCAGCAAACCGACGCCGCGGCGATCCTCGGAAACCGAGGAGATTCCCATCGACAAGGGCGAGGTTGGGTCGTTCAGCTGTACGGCCTTGCTGTCGAATTCCACCGCTCCTCCAGACGCATAAAGCCCCATAATGCCGTTCGAGATGCCAAGTTTTCCCTGTCCGGCCAGACCGCCGATACCAAAGATTTCGCCTTCCTTGATGTCGAGATTGACATCGCGCACCGTTTCACCGGGCATATCGACCCATAGATTGCGGACCTTCAGGATTTCCCGCCCGAACTTGCGCTCCTCCGCATCGCCCTGAGCCGCCTTTTCAATGTTGCGTCCCACCATGCTGCTGGCGATCTCGCGCACGGTCGTTTTCGACGGCTCCGTCGTCAGCACCACTTCTCCGTCGCGCAGAACGACGATGTCGTCGCAGACTTCCATGACCTCGCGCAGGCGGTGCGAGATGAAAATGATCGCGATGCCGTTTTTGGCCAGACGGCGCATCGAATCAAGCAGGATCTCCGCTTCGCTCTCGGTCAAGACGGCCGTGGGTTCGTCGAGAACCAGAAGCTGCGTTTTGCTCTTGTCGATCTCGCGGGCGATTTCGGTGAACTCTTTATGCCCGACGGGAAGTTCGGAAATAAGCGTCTCGCCGTCGAGCGAGAAATTCAGCTTTTTGATCGCCTCTTCGGCGCGGAGTTTCATGTCGGCGCGGTTCAGCGTCTTCAGGCGATCGCCGAAAGCTTCAACCAGAGGATTGTAAACGAGAGACTCGCGATTGAGAACGATATTCTCCGTGACCGAAAAGCCAGGAATCAGCGAAAATTCCTGATGGACCATGCCGATGCCGGCCTCCAGCGCATCGTTCGGGCTGCGGAAATCAGCTTCCTTGCCGCTGATGTAAAACTTCCCCTCGTAGCCTCCCGTCTCGGCGATCACATTCATGCCGAACAGAATGTTCATCAGCGTCGACTTTCCCGCGCCGTTCTCCCCGACCAGACCAAGGATCCGCCCCTTGCCCAGGCTGAACGAAATATTCTTAAGAACTCGATTCCCAAAATAGGCTTTGCCTATTTGTTCCACACGAAGCAAAGGTTCTCCTCCCATGGACGAGTACCTCCTTTACTGGATAAAACGCCGCTTAAGCGGTCAGAATTTGATTTATTGCATTCTTCCGACGCCACATTCATCAGCGTCAGAGTATGTTCCCTTTTAAAGCAGTGATTGCTGCCGTATATTTTCAGAATTTTAGGCCGCCTCTCGCAACGAACGCTTAAAAAACAGAGCGGGGGAGGTCGAAATTACTCCCCCCGCTCCGTTTTTGCCGCATAAAGTTTTGCTATTTCAGCTGCAGATATTTTTCAGGAACGACTTCGTCGGTCATGTTGAGGTAGCCCTTGCCAAAGATGTAGGTATCCTGATAGACGAGGATGTTGTTCTTCAGCTCGAGTCCCGTGTTGGCATCCATGTAAACGGTGCCGTTCCACTTTGCGCCCGGCGTAGCGCCGTTATATGCGGCAAGAAGGTCTTCGCGCTTGAAGTTGCGGCGGAAATTCTTCGGGGAAACGTCCTTCTCGATGCAGCTCTTGGCATACTCGCCCAGCGCGAACGTAGTCGTGAAGCCGTAGGAATATGCCCAAGTGCCCATACGTCCGGCGCCGCCCTTGGCGACAACGGCGTCTTCAACGCGTTTCAGGATCGCGGGGAAATCGCCCGCCACGTCGGAAAGCTCGACGCCCAGCGCGCCGGGGTAGCCCATCAGAGGCGAAGGAAGATCGGCTTCGATGAAGAACCCCTTGCTCTCGGCGATCCTCTTCAGCAGAGGTTCGGTTTCGGCGTCGTTGGTGCAGAAGAAAGCGGTGTTGGGGCCATACTTGTCGAGCCACTGAGGAACGTGCTCAAGGATGAACTGCTGCGCGCCGGCCACGCCGACGTCGCTGGTGGGATCGGGAGCGCTCTCGAAGTGATATTTCATGCCCAGATCGTTGCACGTGGCTTCCATGATCTTGGCGCGGCGAGACATGAGCTCATAGCTCATGTGACGGGGGAAGGAAATATGGACGAAATCGGTGCAGCCCAGCTTGTGAGCGGCGAGGATGATCAGATAGCCGCGGGCAATGCTGTCGGAGTGAATGATAAGATCCCCCGAAGGCGCGATAACGCCGGGGTCCTCATGGTTCTCGCCGGCAAACAGCAGGATGTCGGGCCGGGCTTCGCGAATGCGGCGGAAGGCCTCGGTCGTCCCCGGGATAGCCTGGTTGACGATGACGGCCTTCATCAGCGGATCGTCGGCAAACGAAGCGATCTGGGAGATCGTCGTTTCCTGCTCGGTCATGAAGTTGTCGGGGTAGGTGATGTGCTTGATCATGCCGCCGTTGGCGACATCGCCATAGCGTTTGATCAGCTCTTCCGCGCCGCGAAGATCGTCCTCGGACTGAGAAACCGTGCCCGTGCACACGCCGATATGGAACTTCGCGGGTTCCGCCGCCATCGCAGAAACAGCTCCCGCAAACAACGCCGCGGTCAGCAGACCAACAACAAACTTTTTCATTACTTATCCCCTCCGCATACATAAATTTTAGCAAGAAGAAATTCAGCTTTTCTTACTTGCATAGAAAAAGCTTACACGAGGAAAAGAATACCGTCAATCACGAGTCCGTTGTAAAAAAACGAAAACTAAACATTGAATTTACTGCTAAGATTTATAATAATGTAGCATGGGAAGATACTCAAGTTACGTCCCCTTCCGGAGTCGAGACCTTACGCCGGTTTATCCAAGACTTTTCGTCAAATATTAAGATAATAAATACACAATGCAATTGAAAATAACAGGTATTTCAAATTTAATGCAATGCAAGAAAGAAAAAATCCGCCATGCTCCGCACGCGGCCCAAACGCCGGACGCTCACGCAGAAAGGCGCTCAGTTTTTACTGAGCGCCTTTCTTTAAAGAACTCATGCACGCCGTTTCCGGAATTGCGAAAAACTAGTTGACCTGCTCCTTGAGTCCCTTGCCGGCACGGAAAACAGGAACTTTCTTGGCGGGAATCTGGATCGTCTTCTTGGGGTCCTGAGGATTACGCCCCACGCGGGCGGCACGTCTGCGGACTTCAAATGTGCCAAAACCAACCAGCTGAACCCTGTCTCCCTTGGCAAGGGCCTTCTCGATCGCAGCAAAAGTAGCCGAAATCGCTTCGCCCGCAGCCTTCTTGCTCATACCGGCATTTGCAGCAACTTCATTGATCAGATCGTTCTTTGTCATTTTTCTCTGCCTCCTTAAATTATCGATACGAAAAGCCTGCATGAAAAGGGCACCTCATAATGAGGCGCCCTTATTCTAAACGCAATGTCACTGAAAGGTCAAGCCTTTTCGTTATTTCCATGGCTGGAACGCCAAAAAAGGCGCAGCGGAACGCCATCAAAATCTCCCGCTTCGCGAATTTTTCTTGACAGGTGGTTTTCAAAGTTCTTCGTCACGATTGAAGGATCGTTGACGAAGAAGACGAATGTCGGCGGCACCGCGGCGCTCTGCGTGCAGTAATAGATCCGCAGCCGGCGTCCCGTGCCGTCTGTCGGCAGACGGTCAAAAGCCAGCATGTCGCGGATGATGCGGTTCAATATTGTCGTGCTGAATCTGGACTGGCGGCGCTTGCGCACCTGGCTGACCAGATCAAGCAGCCGATGCAGGCGGCGGCCGGAAACTGCCGAAGTGAAAAGCACCGGCGCATGGCTGACGAAGCGGAACTCCTCGCGGAGCTTCCTGTTCACTTCGTCGCCGGTCTCCGGCGTGTTGGGCAGCAGATCCCATTTGTTGACCACGAGGACGACGCCCTTGCCGCGGGCGAGGATCTCCCCCACCAGACGCTGATCCTGTTCCGTCGCCAATTCCCGCGCGTCCATCACGAAGATGGCCACGTCGCACTGATCGACCGCATCCATGGTCCGCACTGTGGAATAGAACTCGATATCGTCCTTAACCCGGCTTTTGCGGCGCAGCCCGGCCGTATCGACGATGCGGAACCGTTCGCCCTTATACTCGATCACGGCGTCGATCGAATCGCGGGTCGTTCCCGGGATGTCGCTGACCAGGGAACGCTGGCTGCCCGTCAGCGCGTTGAGAATGCTCGACTTGCCCACGTTGGGGCGGCCGACGAGCGCCACGCTGACGACGCCTTCCTCCGGGCGCTGCGTATCCTCTTTATCACCCAAGGTCTGCACGACCTGATCCAGAAGCTCGTCAACGCCGCGGTCATGGAGAGCGCTGACGCCGACGACTCTCTCGAAACCAAGCGAGTAGGCTTCGACGACGTCGTCCTCGTGGCTGAAGTCGTCTATTTTATTGACTGCGAGAACGACCATCGAAGAATGAGAGCGGAGCACCTGCGCCACGTCTTCGTCCATCCAGGTGACTCCCTGGCTGCCGTCGACCAGGAAGATCACGACGTCGCTTTCCTCGATGGCCTGGAATATCTGATCCTTCATGCCCTCCATGATCGGGTCTTTGTCTTTCAGCAGCAGGCCGCCCGTATCGACCACATAAAAACTTTTATCCTTCCACTGCACGCAGCCATACAAACGGTCGCGCGTAACGCCGGGCATATCGTCGACGATAGCCCGGCGTTCGCCGATAATCCTGTTGAACAGCGATGACTTCCCTACGTTGGGACGTCCGACGATCGACACTATTGCCATTGCATAACTCCTTCATGTGAGCGGAATTCCCGTCAGTCCGAGCACACTTTGACGCTGGGAAAACCTCGGCGGGAATTCCGGATGGTGAAATATTTTTCAAGATAACGCCGCAACGGCGCCATGCGCGCGGTAAAGACGGTCAGCGCCGCGCCGGCCGCATCGGACTGCATGGTCGTAAAACCGGCTTCGTCAAGTCCGAAGACAAAGTCGTCCTTCTCCTTCCAGCCTTTCGGCAGTTCCATTTTGACCATGTGCGAACAAGGGGGAAAAGAGAAGGCGCTTCTTTCCGCCAGTTCTTCCCGCCAGAAATAGCTCCAGCCGGCCTGAAGAGATTTGAGGACCGACTGCCCGGGGCGGCGCGTCTGAAACATGACCGTGCGCGCTTCCCGTCCTCGCCACAGGGATTCCTCGAACATGGAAAACGCTGAGAAGTGTGACGCATAATCGGGCTGGCGCGCTTCCGCGTCAGCGTCCAGCCACGCGATCAGCGCCGGATGTATCTGATCGAGCAGACTCAAGGCCCGCCGCGAGCCGAGCAAAAGTCCGCCTTTTTGCTTCAGTTCGGCAAGCCGGCGGCGCCCTTCGGTCAGGTTCGAGGGGTTTTCAGCGTGCCAGAGGCACACGGGGCTGTCACCCAAAAGATTCTGCGCCATCGGCTGAAGCGCTTCCAGACCGGGAGAGGTGCCCTGGAACATCCGCCCGCCGCACTGCGGGCAGACTCCAGGCACGTTCGCCTTGGCGCCGCAGAGCGGACAGCGCATCTCGTCCCGTTCAAAAGCCATGGCGGCGCCGCAGCGCGGACACTGCACCGCCCGGCCGCAATCGGCGCACTGCAGCTCGCCGCTCACGCCGCGCCGGTCCAAAAGCCAGAAGACGACGCGCTTGTCGGCCGCATGCCGCAGCGTTTCCGTCACAAGCACGTCGGCAAGAGGCAGCGGGAACTGCATCCCCCTGAACGGAAGCTGCGAAGCGCCGTGAAAGTCAAGGATGCGCACGACGGACCGCGCCGGCGTTTTCCGCTCGGCCGGGTGAAAGTTTTTGAACACTCGCGACGACGGTACCCTCCCGCCCACGACCAGGCAGCCGCCGGCGGCGCGGGCGCGGGCCGCGGCAAAGCTCCTCAGCGAGAACGACGGGCGTTTTTTGCTGCGCCAGGATGGATTCGCTTCTTCGTCGACGATGAACAGTCCCGGCGTGGCAAGCGGCGCAGCCGCCGCGCCCGGACCGCCGATGATCACGATGTCGTCGCGGGACAGCGCCTGGCGCCAGCTCTTGGTCGCCGCCTGAGCGCCCGACGCCGGCCACGGGATCAGGCGTTCCTTTGGGACCGCCCCGAGCAAGCTTTTATAAAATCTTTGCGCCTGTTCCCGTTCCGGAAAGAGCGCCAGCGCGCCACGGCGGCAGGCGAGGATTTTTTCGCGATAGAAGCGCCAGCGCTCTTCATCGTCATAGCGATAACAGAATTCAAACGAGAACGGGATTTTTCCGCTCTCTCCGTACGGCGCAAAAGCTTCTCTTCGCCAAAATGACGCCGGTACCAGCAGCCGCAGGATTTCCGACGGCGAACACAAAAAGGCCCGGGCGATTTCATGTACGGCCTGCAGATACGAACGGTTCAGCACCGGCTGAGCGTCGAGGATCCGCAGAACGTTTTTCAGCGGGATCGACGCCGCGGATTGCGTCCTTCCCGCCGCAAGGCCGACGCGGACGCCCTGCCCCATCGGAACGAGCACGCGCGCACCGGGTGGCACGTCGCAGTCCGTCAGATACGTCAGTTCATGCCACCATGGCCCGGGGATCAAAACCTGCAGTTGAAACATGCTCCGAGCCCGAGACCGCTTTTATTTCCGACGACCGTCCGCAGATCCGGAACTTTTTTTCTCCGCGGCGCGTTCCAGCTTCTTCTGTTCCTCCTCGAACGCCGCTTCCGACTCCAGCTCGTTCTCGATGGCGTCGGGGATCGTTTCGGCCTGCAGCTGCACGCTGACGTTTCCATCCTCCATGTCGCACAGCGCCAAAGCGATGGCCTTTTCGCCGGGATGCTTCTCAAGGATCCCGTTGACTCCCTTCACTTCGCTGATCTGGCGCGCCCTCTGCGCGATGATCGCCGTGAGAAGGTACTTGTTGTGCACGTTTACGTTGTCCATTATCTTATCCAGATTATGAAAATTCATTTTACCTCTCCTCAAAGAGCCTGACGGCGCTGCTCCACGAAGCGGCACACGCGGTCCACCGCTTCGTCCAGGGAATCGTTGACCACCACGAAATCGTAGCGGTCCCGCTGTTTCATTTCTTCAACGGCGTTCCGAAGGCGAAGCCGCAGCTCGGCTTCGCCTTCGGTATGCCGCCCTCTGAGACGCTTTTCAAGGACTTCGATGGACGGCGGCACAACGAAAAGCGTTACGGCTTCGGGCATCTTTTTCTTGACTTGAAGCGCTCCCTGCACGTCGATCTCCAGAAACATGTCCTTGCCTTCGTTCAAGACCTTTTCCACATCGCTTTTCAAAGTCCCGTAGCGGTGGCGATGCACGTCGGCCCATTCGAGGAAGTCTCCCGCCGCGATATGCGCCGCAAAATCTTCCGGCGTGACGAAACGATAGTCTACGCCGTCCCGTTCTCCGTCGCGCGGAGCACGGGTGGTACAGGAAACGGAATAGCTCAATCCATCAAGCGCCTCGAAAACTCTGGCGCGGATCGTGCCTTTTCCGGCGCCGCTGGGTCCGGAAAGGACGAACAGCGTTCCCTTCCTATTCTTCGTCATCGGCGCTGTCCCCTTCTGAAATACGATTGACGATGGTTTCCGGCTGAATGGCCGAAAGCAGAACGTGATTGCTGTCCGTCACGATGATCGCCCTTGTTTTGCGCCCTTTCGTGGCGTCGATCAGACGGCCGGCCGCGCGTGCCTCTTCCTTGAGCCTTTTGACGGGAGAAGACGCGGGTTGGATGATCGCCACGATCCGTTCGGCCACGATCATATTGCCGAACCCGACATGCACAAGCGTTCGCGCCATGGCCTACTCCACGTTCTGGATCTGCTCGCGGATACGTTCGAGCAGCGTCTTGCCGTCCACCACAAGCCAGCGAAGCTCGGTGCTGGCCGATTTGGAGCCCATCGTGTTGATTTCCCGGTTCATTTCCTGCACCAGAAAGTCCAGCTTGCGTCCCACCGGTCCGCCGTTTTTCAAAAGCGTGCGGAACTGGGACGTGTGGCTCGACGAACGGGTCAATTCTTCGGAGATGTCCCACTTATCCGCCAGGACCACGAGTTCCTGGGCCAAACGAGCCGGGTCCGCCTCATAGCCGAGCTGCGCGATCGTTTTCGTGATTTTGGCGCGATAGTCGTCGAAAAACTGCGGCGAGATGCTCTGCCACCGAGCGGCGATTTTCTCCAGAAGGCCGTCGTACTCTTCGAGATTCTGCATGATGTCGCGCTCAAGCGCCTCGCCTTCGGCCCCGCGCATTTTTATCAGGCCGTCCGCGCACTGATCCAGCAGTTCGAACAACGCCGGCTGGACTTCGCCGGAGGTTTTGTCCATCAGGGAAGAGGACTCGGTGACGCCGGGCAGACAAAGCAGACTTGTCACCGCGGGCACCGGCCCGCCGAGTTCGCCCTGCAGTTCCTGGATCTCCCGGTAATAGTCCCGCAGGACGTCGCCGTTCAGGCGTTCGCGCATCAGCGCCGGCGCCCATCTGATCTCCGCGCGCGCCACGACTTTGCCGCGCGCCAGACGGCTGCGCAGGGCGTTTTGGATCAGCGGTTCAAAACTCGAAAGTTCCCGGTCGGCGCGCACGGCGATTTCCAGATAGCGGGAATTGACGCTGGAAAGTTCCACGGCAAGGGTTCCCCATGGAGAATCTTTCCTGACGCGATGAAAACCTGTCATGCTGTAAAGCATTTATTTTCTCCTTTCCTCAGCTGCGGCGCACGGCAAGCCAATCGAAAACTCCCCACAGGTTTTCGACGCCTTCGCCCGTCAGCGCGCTCAAAGCGCATACCGGCAGTCCGTCACGCCTCAGCTGCGCTTTGATCCGATCGACCCGAAAGAGCCCCGACCGATCGACCTTGTTCAGCACCACGGCCCTTGGGAGCGCAGCCGCGCCGATCTCGTCAAGAGTCTGCTGGATCACGTCGTACGTCGCCGTCAGATCGGGATCGTTGGCGTCGAGCACCACAAGAAGCATATCCGCCTGACAGGCTTCTTCCAGAGTCGTCCGAAAGGCCGCGATCAATTCCGGCGGAAGTTCGCGGATGAATCCCACGGTATCGGCCATGAGGATGTTTTTCCCCGACGGCAGACGAACCGAACGGACCGCCGTGTCCAGCGTCGCGAAGAGCTGATCGGCGGCGTAAAGTTTTTTGTCGCCGCTGAGACGCTTCAGCAGCGTGGTCTTGCCGCTGTTCGTGTAGCCTACCAGAGCCACCGTGGGAATGCCGCTGCGGCGGCGCTGCTTCCGCTGCCCCTGGCGGCGCTTTTTCATCTCCTCCAGTTTGCGCGAAGCTTCGACGATGCGGGCCTGCAGCTTGCGGCGGTGCCGTTCGAACTCGGTTTCGCCGGGGCCGCGCGTGCCGATTCCGGCTCCGGCGTTCGACATCTGCTTTCCCAAGCCGCGAATGTGAGGCATTTCGTAACGGCACCGCGCCAGATCCACCTGCAGTTTGGCCTCGGCGGTCGCGGCGCGGCGCTCGAAGATCTTCATGATGACCAGCGCCCGGTCCCACACCTCGCAGTCGGTCTTCCGCCGCATGTTGCTGAGTTGGATCGGCGTCAGCAAGTCGTTGCAGACGATCAGATCGGCTTCCGAGGCATGAGCCAAGATTTTCAGCTCGTCCACTTTGCCGGCTCCCAGCAGAAAGGCAGGGTCGGGGCGGTCTTTTTTCTGCGTAGAAACGGCGACGACTTCCACGTCGATGTTCGCCAACAGCAGGCGCAGTTCTTCCAGAAGCAGATCCAGATCGTCGCGCAGCGGCAGTTCCAGGCCGGTGATCACCGCGCGGCGGCAAGCCGCCGTACGGTTTTTGAAATCCGGAGGCAGCGACGTTAGCCAATGCTCTCCTTTTCCATACGTTCCAGTTCGTTCTGAAGAGTGACTCGTATCCGTTCACGCTCCTCTTTCAACGAGCCCCGCCGTTCCTTGGGGAGCGGCATGATGGGGGGGCCAAAATGCGCCGTAATGGGACTGCGCTTGATTTTGGAGGAACCTACGGGCATGGCCTCATAAGTCCCTTCGATATACAGCGGGATCACGGGGGCGTCTACGCTGGTCGCCAGCACGGCGACGCCTCCTTCAAGCGGCTTGAGGCGGCCGTCGAACGACCGCGCCCCTTCGGGAAAAATCATCAGGCTTTCGCCGTTTTTCAGCAGGGAAAGGAATTTTTTCAACGCCAGCGCGGCGGCTTTTTCCGTCGTCCGGCTGACGGAGATCACGCCGAGATTGTTCATGAGCCAGGTGAAAAACGGGTTGATCTGAAAAAGCTCTTCCTTGCCGAGCGGACGGAGCCGCCCCGGGAACACGCATCCTACCACGACGGGATCGAGGTTGCTGACATGATTCGCGGCGACGATCACGGGGCGGTCGTTGGGCACAAGCTCTCTCCCGGTCACTTTCAAGCCGTTGTGAATTTTCAAAACAGCAAAACAAAGGTGTTTGGCAAGCCAGTACAGGAACGCTCTAAACATGGCACACCGCCCGCGCGATATCGGCGATCGCGTCCGCCACCTGTTCGGCGTTCATCGAGGACGAGTCAAGCAGCACGGCGCCGGGCGCCTGCTTCAGCGGCGCGATGCTTCGCTTGGCGTCGGCTTCGTCCCGCTGGAGAATCTCATCGAGCAGTTTCCGATAATCGACCTTCACACCGCGGGACGCCAGTTCGTCATAACGGCGCTGTGCGCGCACTTCAGCCTGAGCCGTCAAAAACACCTTGACCGGCGCATACGGAAAAACCACGGTGCCCATATCGCGCCCGTCGGCCACCAGACCGCCTTTGAGAGCCTGATCGCGCTGAAGCATCAGCAGTTTTTCGCGCACCGAGGGCAGCGCGGAATAAAGCGAGGCGATCCTGTCGACCGCCGGCGTACGGATCAAGGAAGAAACGTCCGTGCCGTTGAGAAAAACGGAGGAAGCGCGGATCTCCACCGTTACGTCGAAAAGGGCCTTTCTAAGTTCCGGGCTCTCCTGCGCGGGGATCGAAAGGCTGTCGAGGTAATAAGCCAGCGCCCGATAGAGCGCTCCCGTGTCAAGATAACTGATGCCCAGTTTCGAGGCCACAAGCTTGGCTACGGTGCTTTTGCCGGCGCCCGCAGGGCCGTCGATGGCGATAACTCCCGTCCAGTTCACTGTCGCTTCCTCCTTAAACATCCGCTCTATACGGCGCCGCCGTGCCGGATCATGCGGCGCAGCTGATCTGCGCTGTACTCACGGGCGCAGCCGCTTTTCAAATGTCGCAGTTCCATACGGCCGATCCGGCGGCGAAACAGCACCTGGACTTTCAGCCCGGCGCTCTCGGCGATAAGACGTATCTCGCGCTTGACACCTTCGTTCAGGACGAAGCGCAGCCACCGCCCCTCCGGCTCCCGTCGCAAAAAATCGACGCCGACGGGATGGAGCCTTTTCCCTTCGAAAATCGTTCCTTCCCGGAGCTGCCGTATTTCCCGTTCGTCCGGCACGCGGTCGAGCAAAACTTCATATTCTTTCGTGATCCCCGCGCGGGGGTGGATCATCTCCTGCGAGAAATCCCCGTCGTTCGTCAGCATCAAAAGCCCTTCGCTCTGCAGATCCAGACGCCCGATGGGAAACAGACGGTAATAGTCGTACTCGCGCGGCAGCAGATCGAGGATCACGGGATAACTGCGGTCGCTCACGGCGCAGATATAGCCGCGCGGCTTATGGATGACCATGTAGATTTTTCTCTCCGGACGGACTTCTACGTCGTCGACCGTGACGATCTCCCCGTCGGGAACGTCGTAGCCCGGCTCGGTGACCTGATAGCCTCCGCAAACGACGCGTCCGGCGAAGATGAACCCTTCGACCTTGCGTCGCGAGCCGACTCCGCAGAGGGCCAGATATTTATTCAGCCTCATCCTCGGCGGCCTCGCTTTCCGTTTCCGGAACCGTTGCCAGTCCCGCAGAAGGATTTTCCGTTTCCGGACGGTGCCGCTTCAGCTCTTCGAGTTCGTCGATCGTCGGCAAATCGGAGATGGCCCCCAGCCCGAAGATCTCCAGGAATTTCGTCGTCGTGCGGTACAGAAGAGGCGAACCGGTGCTTTTCCGCCGTCCGGCAATGCGCGCCAGTCCGTACCCGAGCAGCGTGTCGATGACGCGGTCGCAGCGCACGCCGCGAATCGCCTCAATCTCGGAACGGGTCACCGGCTGGCTGTAAGCGATCACCGCCAGAGTCTCAAGAGACGCCCGCGTCAGCCTGACGCGTTCGCTCTCGTCGGCGGCGCGAAATTTATCCATGGTTTCGCTCAGATCGTCGGCGGTCGTCATGAACCATTTCCCGCCGAGTTCGACGACTTCCAGACCGTGCGAAAGGGCGTAACTTTCGCTCAACTGAGTCAACGCCTTGCGCACCGAGGCCGCCGGCCGGCCCGTCGCCAGCGAAATCTCCGACACGGAAGCGCCGTCGGACGCGACGAAGAGGATCGCTTCGATCTGCCGCAGCAGAAGATTTTCAGGCTCTTCTTGCCGTGATGAAGACATCGCCAAACAGCTCCTTCTGCACCAGCGTCACAAAATTCCTCCGCGACAGCTCCAGCAGCGCCAGCAGAGTCACCACCAGCGCGCCGCGTCCCGGCTCTTCTTTCAGCAGGGAACGCAGCGACAGCCCTTCCGAAAAGGCAGTCAGGCGCTCGAGCACGCGCTCCATGCGATTTTCCACCTGCACTTCGTCGGGGATCTGCGCCGGCACCCCGCCGTCGTCCCAGTCGTCTTCGTCGAGCAGCTCGAGACTTGCGCTCCGACGACGATTGAGCAGTTCGAGCCACTGCAGAGAGAGCGAATAAAGATCGCCGAGATCGAAAAACGGATCGAGCGCCTCCCCTTTGCGAAAACGGCGCCGGTCGGCTTTTTCCTTCAGCCCGACCAGCCGCGAGACCGCCTCGCGGTAAGGACGATAACGCTCCAACAGACTTTCGACATCTTCGTCATCGTCCAGTACGGCGATTTCACCGTCGTCTTCGCAAGGCTCGTAGCGCGGCAGCAAAGACGAAGCTTTTTGCCGCACCAAATGCGCCGCCTGCGCTATGAATTCGGCAATCGAAGCGATCGGCAGGCCGCCGCTTCGGGCCAGATAGGCGCCGTATATGGAGATAACCTCGGCGACGCTGACCCGCGCAGCCTCGATCTGCCCCTGATCGATCATATGGCAGAGCAGATCGAGCGGACCGGAGAACCCCTCGATTTCAAGCTGAAACATGGCGCTCGACGCTGCACCAGCGTTCCCGGCGGCGTTTGGGACCGATCAGATCAAGGAAATGGACCGGCAAGCCCGTCTTCTGCGCCAAAGCTTTCGAAAAATACGACAGCGGCGGATTTTCCATCTCGCCATGATCGCAAAGCATCACGCTCAGGCCGGCGTCGACGGCTTCCATGCACTCATGATACCGAAGGTCGGCCGTCGCGTAAAGCACGGAATCGGTCCGTTCCAGCCTCTTCCAAAGATCGCCGCCCGAACCGCCGCACAAAGCGACGCGATCCACAGCCGAACCGCTGTCATAGAGGCGATAGCCGGACAGATCCCATTTCCTCGCAATTTCACGGGCGATTTCACAGGCCGGGGCGGAAAAGACGGAACCGACTGCCCCCATGCCAAAACCGCGCTCCGTCGCCGGAGGTTCGAGCGGCCTCGCGTCTTTGAGTCCGGCCAGCTGCGCCAGTCTTTCGTTCACGCCGCCGCGGGCGCTGTCGAAATTCGTATGACAGGCGATAAGGCAGACGTCGTTTTGAAACGCGGCTTCGACGGTCTTCGGATCGCAACGGTCGCAGATCATATTTTCCTGCGGCGCGAACAGCAGCGGATGATGAGTGATCAAAAGCCCGCAACCGAGGCGCGCCGCCTGCCCGACGGCCTCCGCGGAAGAATCCAGCGCCACGGCGATCTCGCCGACGGGCGCGTCATATCTGCCGAGCCGCAGGCCGCAATGGTCCCAACGCTCCGCAAGTTCGAAGGGAGCCAGATCATCGATCAGCGGGATCAACTCCCGCACGTTCAACGCGCTCATTCACACCACTCTCTCTTCAGCAAAACTACAAGGCGCCGGAGCAAACTCCGCCGCCAGAGAACACACAGAATCAATTTCAGCCTTTTAATAAGAACAATTTTCATGATTATACCACGATGCCTGAGGAATAAATTTTTCATCGTAGTTTTTCGTTAAAAGGCAAAGCTTCTTTTAAGCTCCAAGGCACGAGACTGTCTCAAAACCCCAGAACTGCCTTTAAAGGCAAATGATGCCACTTCGCTCCGCTCATATGCAGCGCTTTAGCGCTGGATAGAATTCATCAAAAAATAGCACAGAGGCCGCCTCAATTGTTTCTTGAGGCGGCCTCATTTCAAGAAGACCGATCATGCTTTGTAATCGATGCCGGCAATTTTATCAAGCTTATAGAGGCTGTGCACCGCGTCGATGTAACGGACCGTTCCGCTTTTGGCGCGCATCACGAGGGAACTCGTATAAATCCGTTCGCCTTCATAGCGAACGCCCTTCAAAAAGTCGCCGTCCGTAATGCCGGTGGCGGCAAAGAACACGTCGTCGCTGCAAACCAGATCGTCGATCGTCAGCACTTTATCGAAATCCATCCCAACAGCAAGCGCCTTCTGACGCTCCTCGTCGTTGCGGGCCCAAAGTTTGCCCTGCATGTTGCCGCCCATGGCCTTGATGGCGCAGGCCGTGATGACGGCCTCGGGGGTGCCGCCGATGCCCATCAGCATGTCGGCGCCGCGCTCCAGCTTGCAGGTCAGCAGCGCTCCGGCGATATCGCCGTCGGTGATGAGCTTGATGCGGGCGCCGGCGGCGCGGATCTCTCCAATGAGTTTCTCATGACGGGGACGGTCCAGCACGACGACCGTGATGTCGCCCATGGCCTTTTTGCGGGCTTCCGCGACGCGGCGGATATTTTCCGCCACCGGGGCTTCGATGTCGATGACGTCTTTCGCCTCGGGACCGACGACCAGTTTGTTCATGTAAAAAACGGTCTCGGGATTGAACATCGTGCCGCGCGGCGCGCCGGCGACGACGCTGATCGCGCCGCTGATGCCGAGCGCCGTCAAACGCGTTCCGTCGATGGGGTCCACCGCGATGTCCACTTCGGCGTTCTTGCCGGTGCCGAGGTGTTCGCCGTTGAACAGCATCGGCGCTTCGTCTTTTTCACCTTCTCCGATCACCACAATGCCATCCATATCAACGGTATTGAGCATGTAACGCATTGCGTTGACGGCCGCGCCGTCGGCGGCGTTTTTGTCGCCGCGCCCCATCAGACGCCCGGCCGACATCGCGGCGGCTTCCGTGCCGCGGCAGAACTCAAGCGCTAAATTTCGATCGGGCAGACGAGCGTTGCCAAACAGACTTTTCACTACAGACCCCTCCTTGAAATGATATCGTTGGAACTATTCAAAACGAGCAAAAATCTCGTCGACAAAACGGAAGTAATACTCGTTTGTAAAAAGCTGCGCCAGTTCCGTTCGATCAATTCTCCCCTTGATCAGTTCGTCGCCGGCCAACAGATCCAGAAAATGCCCTTCGCCGTTCCATGTCTTCATGGCGTTGCGCTGCACGGCCAGATAGGCGTCTTCGCGGCGCATGTTGAACTTCTCCACCAGCTGAAGAAGCACGCGCTGGCTGTACACGAGCCCGCCGGTCAGCTCGAGGTTCTCCTGCAGACGCTGCGGCGACACGTCAAGACCGCGGACGACGCGCCCGAGCGTTTTCAGCATGTAATGGGCCAGATGAAAGGCGTCGGGCCAGATGATCCGCTCGGTGCTGGAATGGCTGATGTCGCGTTCGTGCCAGAGGGCGACGTTTTCCTGCGCCACGACCGTAAAGGAGCGCAGCATGCGCGCCATGCCGCAGATTTTTTCGCATTGGATGGGGTTGCGCTTGTGAGGCATCGCCGACGAACCTTTTTGTTTCTTGCCAAACGGCTCGAGCGCCTCGCGCACTTCCGTGCGCTGCAGGTGTCGGATCTCGGTGGCGATCCGTTCCATCGCAGCGCCGAGACTGGCCAGAGCGAACATGACGACGGCGTGCCGGTCTCTCTGGATGATCTGCGTCGAAACGAGATCCGGCTTCAGCCCCAGTTCGGCGCAGACGGAAGCCTCGATATGGGGCGGACAATGGGCGTAGGTGCCGACGGCGCCGGAAATCTTTCCGCAAGAAATTTCCTCTCTGGCGTTCTCGAGGCGTTTGCGGTCCCGCAGCAGTTCCGAATACCAGTTCAATATTTTCAGGCCGAAAGTGATCGGCTCGGCGTGAACGCCGTGGCTGCGCCCAACGGCAGGCGTGTATTTGTATTTCTCCGCCTGTTCGAACACGTCTTTCATGAAAACGTCGAGCTCGCCTATCACGACGTCCAGCGACTGCCGCAGGCGAAGGGCGCTCGCCGTGTCTTCCACGTCGCTGCTGGTCAGGCCGAGATGGATGTAACGGCCTTCCGGCCCCACATGGTCGGCCATGTTCGTGTCGAAAGCGATCATGTCGTGCTGGACTTCGGCCTCGATCTTCAGGATCTCGTCGGCGTCGAAGCCGCTGCGCGCGTCGATTTTCTCCATCGCCTCGGCCGGGATGACGCCGTCTTTCGCCCAGGCGTGGCAAACGGCCAGTTCTACGATTTCCCAGCTCCGATACTGGTTCTCGAGAGACCAGATTTCTTTCATTTCTTTCGTCTCATACCGTGGGATCATGCTATACGAGCCTCCAATAAGTTAATTTTCCGGCGCCGTTTCTCCGAAAAGAGCTTCCACGAATTCTTCGGCGTTGAAAAGTTTCAGGTCTTCCGGCGCTTCGCCAAGACCGATGTAACGAATGGGCAGACCGAGCTTGTCGGCGATCGACAAGACGATCCCGCCTTTGGCCGTGTTGTCGTACTTGGCGAGAACGACGCCGGTCAGCGGCGCCACTTCGTTGAAGACTTCCGCTTGCCGGAAAGCGTTCTGACCGATGACCGAATCGAGCACGATGATGCTTTCCACGTGCTCTTTCCCGACTTCACGCTTGATCACCCGATAGATCTTTCCCAGTTCTTCCATAAGATTGTGCTTGGACTGAAGCCTTCCCGCGGTATCCACGATCAGGACATCCGCCTCGGAAGACCGCGCTGCCGAGAGCGCGTCGAAGACGACCGCGGCCGAATCGCCGCCCTGCTTCTGCGCGATCACGCGGATCCCGCTTTTTTCGCCCCAGACCTGCAGCTGCTCTATCGCCGCGGCCCGAAAGGTGTCCGCGGCGGCGACGATGACTTTTTTGCCCGACTTTTTGTAAAGCCAGGCCAGCTTTCCCGTCGTGGTCGTTTTTCCGCTGCCGTTCACGCCGACCATCAAAATGACCGAGAGACCATTTTCGCCGCTTTGCAGGGGCGCCCCCATGCATGGGACTTCGTTGAGACGTTTCATCAGTTCGCCCTTGAAATGTCGGAGCAGCTCTTTTCCATCGCAGCGGCGTCGCGCATGATACGCTCGCATTTCGTCAAGGAAAGTTTCCGTCGTCTCCAGCCCCACGTCGCCGGCGATCAGCACATCTTCAAGCTCCAGCCAAAAGTTTTCGTCGATCGTGCCGCCGAAGAGCCGCGTTATATTGGCGCTCCAGCGATGACGAACGCCGTTGAGTTTCTCTTTCAACGTGTCGAAAAAGGACATGGGCTAGAGTTTCCCCTCCTCAGAAGAATCTGCCCGCGAAGATGGTTCAGAGACAGATCTTTTCCTGGAGCTCGGGCGATGAAATCCATGACCGGAGGTCCGCTGCCCCCACGCTCCCGAGCGGCGCTGCTCTGCCGACACCGCCGCCTCCATGCTTCCAGAGATCTGGGACTGCTGCGCGTCGGTCCCCTGCTCGTCTCTGCGCTTCTGATTTTTGGAGCCGGACGATCTTGAGGGAGTTTTTGCCTTGTCCCTCTGGAGAATATTTTTCTGCCCCGCTTTCTTCTGCTCCCCAATTGGCTCCTCTTTGTTCCTAGAGTCTGCCTTGCCCCCTGCTGCAAAAACGCGGGTGTTCTTCCGGCGATGCCGGCGGCGTGCTTCTGCATATTCTGCAGTGCCTTTCTCATTGCCCGCTGTTGCGTCAGCAACGCTTGCAACCGTCACCCGCGTTTCGTCGCAATCGCCCGACATTCTTTTCGTTCCGCTGTACTGACAACAGCCGTCACATCTGAAACAGCCGCGCTCCTCGCCAACAAGCGGGGCTTCTCCATCAAACGCCATCAACGGCTGCCCTCTCTCGTCAAGGCCGTGTTCATCGTTGCTCCACGTTTTGCCGGCAAGCAGCGTTTCCTTGAACTGCTGATACATCGTCACGGGAATGTTGACGTTCCCCTCCGGCCCGTGAATGCTGCAGGTCCGCGTCGTCAGATCGACGCCCGTCAAGATCCACGTTCCCTGTTCCGTTTTGATCTTGGCTCCGTGGGACGGCAATCCCTTCCACAATTCATGGTACGTGTTCTGTTCAAAGCTCATGCAGCACATAAGCCGTCCGCACAGCCCGGAGATTTTGGTCGGATTAAGAGCCAGATTCTGTTCCTTGACCATTTTAATGCCGATCGGCATAAAACGATGGAGCCAGTAGCTGCAGCAACAGACGCGGCCGCAGGCGCCGATCCCTTTGACCACTTTGGACTCGTCTCTGACGCCGATTTGCCGCAGCTCGATGCGCGTACGGAATTCTCGGGCCAGATCCCGGACGTAAGCGCGAAAATCGACGCGCTGCTCGGAAGTGAAATACAGGAACAGCTTTTTGCGGTCATTCATGTATTCCACGTCGACCAGTTTCATGTCGAGATCATGACGACTCAATACCTGTCTGGCGGCGACAAGAACGCGCTCTTCTTCGCCGCGGTTGTTCCTTTCTTTCTCCAGATCTTCCGTCTCGGCCTTGTGCAGAAAGGTTACGTTCTGAAGCCCGGAATCGTTGCCCGACTGCCCTTCCTGACGGTTGTCTATGGCCCGGTAAAGAGCTTCCTGGCGTTCAGTGATCTCTCCGGCGACGACGGCGATCTCCGTCCCCCGCGAACTTTCTACGAGCAGCTGCTCTCCTTTTTCAAAACGAATGTTGTTTTCGGCAACGATCAGCCCCAGGTAACGCGGTTTGCCGAAAATCGTCAAATACATGCTCAAAGGGATACTCCTCTCTCAACAGAAGAAACAAAAGATCTGTCCACATCGCCGCGGACAGGTGGGTGGCGAGCGCCGTCTCGGCAAGCTGACGCAGCATGCCGGCGCGCTTCAGCTCCCCGTTTTTGCAGAGCCACGACGCATAGCCATGCGCCATGGCGTACCATTTCTGTCCGTCGTTTTTCTCGTTGTCTTTCAACCAGCGCAGCCATTCGGACTGAGAAGCCGGAGGCGTCAAAGGTTCGATTTTTTCTTCCACGGAGAATGACAACATCCACAGACGACTTCGCAAAGTAGAAAGAATAGTGCCGCGGTCCATCATATACAGAAGACGTCCTTTGGACGGCGGTTCTTCGGTGATCTTGAGCAGACTGTTCACAGCTCCCGGGCTCATCTTTTCGGGGGCGTAAAACACCAGAAGTCGCACCGGCGCGACGACGGGAGAAAGCGACAGGTCGGCGCTTTTCGCGCGGCATTCGTCGATGGGCGCTGGCGCATCCGGTTCTCCGGCCACCAACAGGTCGGGATGTTCAATGTCAACCCAGGCCCGGCACGACGGGCACCGGCCGCAGGCGGAACCTGATTCGCACAGGATGCGGCGAGCCAGCGAGAGCATGACTTCCCGCTGCCAGGGCAGACGGATCTCGATGCCGATCGAACCGGGGATCGATCCCCGAGCGATAAATTCCAGCAAATCGCGCCAATGAACGTCACTCTGCCAAAAAACTTCGCTCTGACTCATCTGACGCAACGCCTTTTCAATTCGGAGAAGACCGCTTCTTCGATCTCATCCTCGCCCGCCCGGGCGTCGACTCTGAAAAATCTCGAAGCGTTCCTTTCGGCCAATTTCCTGAATCCGCGGGCGACGGCCCGATGGAACTTCAAGTCTTCGCTTTCGATCCTATCGCTTTCGCCGCGCCCCGACATCCTCTTCCTCGCTTCTTCCACCGGGAGGTCGAGCCAGACGGTCAGATCCGGCTCCGGAATCCCGCACCACTTTATCAGGCTCTCCAGCATGTCTTCTTCCAGTCCGCGTCCCCAACACTGGTAGGCCCGGGTGGAGTCGTTATAGCGGTCGCAAACGACCCATTCCCCTTGATCCAGCGCGGGTTGAATGACCTGCGCGACGTGTTCGCACCGGTCGGCCACAAAAAGCATGATCTCGGTCAGCGGATGCCGGAGCCGCCCGTTCAGCAGAAGAGCGCGCAGAATATCCCCGTGCGCCCAGTCTCCCGGTTCATGCGTCTCCGTCACTTTTTTGCCCTCGCGCCTCAAACGCGCCGCGAGACGCCTGGCCTGCGTCGACTTGCCGGAGCCGTCGATCCCTTCTATCGTGATGAACATTTATGCCTCACTCCACCAGAATGAAATTTTTACTGGAATGCGTGCGCTTCTAAAGTTATACTATAAGCCACGAACATTTTACACGAATCAATCCATTTGGAGGCGATCTACGGTGAACCAGCTCGTCAGAGAACTCGAAGAGAAATACCGCGAACGTTACATGACGTTTTACCGCCATCTCCACGCTTATCCTGAACTCAGCTACCACGAAGAGAAAACCGCGGCTTTCGTGTACGATATTTTGAAGGGCCTGCCGCTGGACGAGATTCGTCCGAACGTCGGCGGTCACGGCGTCGTCGCGCTCCTAAAGGGCGCGCGGCCCGGGCCGTGCATCGCGCTGCGCGCCGACATGGACGCGCTGAGCATCCAGGAGAACACGGGCTGCCCCTTCTCCTCGCAAGTTCCTGGGGTGATGCACGCCTGCGGGCACGACGCCCACACGGCGATCCTGCTGGGTGCCGTCCACGTGCTCTGCGAGATAAAGGAACAGCTCGCCGGCTCGCTGAAGTTCATCTTCCAGCCCTCGGAGGAGATGACGCCAACCGGCGGCGCGCCGGGAATGATCCGCGACGGCGCGCTCGAAAATCCTCACGTCGACGCGATCATCGGTCTTCACGTCTGGCCGACGCTGGCAACGGGAACGATCGGGCTGCAGGCGGGCGCGGTGTCCGCTTCTTCCGATCACCTTCGCGCCACGATCCGAGGCGTCGCCAGTCACGGATCGATGCCCGACCGGGGCGTCGACGCCATCGTGGCGGCCTCGGCCGTCGTCATGGCGCTTCAGCCTATTATTTCACGAAACCTGTGTCCCCGCAATACCGCGGTCATCACCATCGGCACCATCAAAGGCGGCGACCGCTACAACATCGTCCCCGACCGCGTCGACCTCGACGGCACGGTGCGCAGCTTCGACGAGGCGGATCACAAAAAGCTGCCGCAGTGGATCGAGCGTGCGGTCGCCAACACGGCCGCCGCATATGGCTGCACGGCCGAGATCGATTATCAGAGAGGATTCCCGGCGACGATGAACCACGAACGGCTCGTGAGCATCGGCCGAGAGGTGATCCGCGACGTTCTGGGCGAAAAGGGCGTGCTGCCCGATCTTCCCGTGCCGCCGACCGGCGAGGATTTTTCGTTCTATACGCTGAAAGTCCCGGCCGCTTTCGCCTGGCTCGGCTGCCGTCCTGACGGCGTCAAGCCCGAAGACATGCCGGCGCTCCACAACGACCGGTTCCTTCCCGACCCCGCGTGCTTCCCCTGGGGGATTCAGTACCTCGCGTCGATGGCGCTGAAACTTCTCGAATCCGACCTGAAAGGACTCAAAAAATGACCCGCACGACGACCGAAAGCAACCGCATTCAGAAAATGATCGAACGCCGCCGCGACTTCCACCGTTATCCCGAGACCGGCTGGACAGAGTTCCGCACCACGGCCAAAGTCGCCCAGATCATGGACCGGCTTGGCTATGCCTTGAGATTCGGAGGGGATTTCATCAGACCGGAGACGGCCATGGGACGGACGATCGATGTCGAAGCGCAGATGCGGCGCGCCGTCGATCAGGGGGCCGAGCCCGCATGGGTAAAACGGACGAACGGCACCACGGGGCTTTCCGCCGAGCTGGACATGGGGCGCGAAGGTCCCGTCGTCGCCATGCGCTTCGACATCGACTGCGTGGATACCGACGAGGCCGCGGACGAAGGGCACCTTCCCGCCAGGGAAGGATTCCGCTCCGTCAACAAGGGCTGGATGCACGCCTGCGGCCACGACGGGCACACCGCGATCGGCCTGGCGGTGGCCGAATACGTCGCCGAACACAAAGACTCCTTCAAAGGCAAGATCCGTTTTCTCTTTCAGCCGGCGGAAGAAGGCGTGCGCGGCGGCTACGCGATGACGCAGGCCGGCCTGCTGGACGACGTGGACTGGTTCATCGCGCTCCATCTCGGCCTCGGCGTACCGACGGGGACCGTGTACGGCGGCACCTACGGCTTCCTCTGCACCACCAAGATCGACGTCGATTTCACCGGCAAGGGCGCTCACGCCGGCGGCGAACCCAATCAGGGGAAAAACGCGCTGCTGGCGGCCGCTTCGGCCGCGCTGAACCTCCACGCCATCGCCCCGCATCACGACGGGCCGACGCGCATCAACGTCGGCGTGCTTCAGGCCGGCGAAGGGCGCAACGTCGTGCCCCCCAGGGCAGCCATGAAAATCGAGACGCGGGGCGCGACCGACGACATTCTCAAATATGTGTACGACCGCGCCGTTCAGGTTATCCAGGGGGCCGCCGCCATGTACGACTGCAAGGTGGAGATCTGCAAACGCGGCGAGGCGAACACCGCCGACAGCGATCGGAAGATCGTCGACGTCATCTGCGACGCGGCCCGCGAGGTCGAAGGCGTGACGAAAGTCTTCCCCAAACAGCTGATGTCTGGGAGCGACGACGCCTGCTGGATGATGAAGCGCGTGCAGGATCGCGGCGGCCAAGCCACGTACGTCGGCCTGGGAGCGACCATCGCCGCCGGGCACCACAACGACCATTTCGATTTCGACGAGGCCTGCCTGCCCATCGGCTACGAGGTTCTCTGCGGCGCTATCAGGCGCCTTTCCGGAAGATAATGAACGCGAAACGGCAGAAAGCGGGGAGTCCGCTTCGCCGCAAATTCCCCGCTTTCGTCGTAATCATGCTATCGTCCCGCCGCCAGGTGGCGAACGATCCCTTCGTCGGCCGGGCAGAAGTCGAAATCCAACAGCCGCTCCGGCGCGACCCAGCATATTTTCTGATGCACGTTCATCGCCGCCGTTCCGCTCTGAATCCGGGCCTTGAAAAAATTGAAATGGATCGTCCCGTCCGGATAAGCGTAGCTCAGATCGGCATAAAGCCCGTCCAGCTCGAGGCAGATGCCCAGCTCTTCGCGGCATTCGCGAATCAGACATTCTTCCATGGATTCCCCGGGCTCGCGCTTGCCGCCGGGAAATTCCCAACGATCGGCGCAGTTTCCGCCGCCCTGCCGCTGGCAAATCAAAATTTTCCCTTTATCGTCGCAGATAATGGCAGCCGCCACGTCGATCATGGCATCATTCCTCGCTTTCTCACGGTGGGTTTTCCGCCGTTATTTTTATTGTAACAGTCCTCCCGGATTGCGCAAGGCAGCTCTGCCGATTTATGCGCGGTCGAGTTCGCAGCCCACGTCTTTCGCTGAAGAAGTGCTATAATGAGACAATGTTCAGCCGGAGCAGACTTTTGCCTCCTCCGGCCAATCTTCTGCATTTTCTGAAAGGAGCTCCATCATGTCCCTTTGCCCTTGTGGTTCGAACCGTGAATTGGAAGAATGCTGCCGCCTCATCATCAAAGGCAGCCGCCGTGCCCAAACTGCCGTAGAACTGATGAAGGCCCGCTACGTGGCCTACACGACCGGCGACGTCGACTTTATCATTTCCAGCCATGATCCGGAAACACGGGAGAACGTCAGCAAGGAAGCGACCGAAGAATGGTCACGTTCGGCGCGCTGGCTCGGCATAGAGATCCTCAGCACGATCGGCGGCGGTCCGGACGATGACGACGGCGTCGTCGAATTCGTGGCCAGCTTCGAACTTGAGGGCAAAAAAATAAACCACCACGAGAAATCGTACTTCAAGAAGATCAACGGGAACTGGTTCTTCGTGGACGGTCAGATCGTCCCCGAAACGTACGTCCGTTCGGCCCCGAAAGTGGGACGAAACGATCCTTGCCCCTGCGGAAGCGGAAAGAAATACAAGTTCTGCTGCGGCAAAAATCGTTAGGTCTTTCCATGGCTTCTCAAATCGGCTTCGACAACGAAAAATACCTGAAGGAGCAAACCGCGGCCATCGCGGAACGGGTCGGGCACAACGGGCAAAAGCTTTACCTCGAGTTCGGCGGCAAGCTTATTTTCGACTATCACGCGGCGCGCTGCCTTCCCGGCTTCGATCCCAACGTGAAGATGCGCCTGCTGGAGAGTTTCCGCGACGAGGCGGAAGTCATCATCTGCCTCTACTCGGGAGACGTCGAGCGCAAAAAGATCCGCGCCGACTTCGGCACCACGTACGATTCCGAAGTTCTCCGTCTGATCGACGAGTTCACGCAGCGCGGCCTGCGCGTGGCCGGAGTGGTCATCACCCGTTTCGAAGGCCAGCCCACCGTCCAGAATTTTCGCCGACGCCTCGAGAACCGCGGCATCGCCGTTTATACTCACTACGCCACCAAAGGCTACCCCACCGACGTGGACACCATCGTCAGCGAAGACGGGTACGGGCGCAACGACTACATCCCCACTACCAAACCGATCGTCGTGGTTACCGCGCCGGGCCCCGGCAGCGGCAAACTGGCGACGTGCCTTTCGCAGATCTATCACGATTACAAGCGGGGCATCCATTCTGGCTATTCGAAATACGAGAGCTTCCCCGTCTGGAACCTGCCGCTCAAGCATCCGCTGAATCTGGCCTATGAGGCGGCGACCGCCGACCTCGGCGACGTGAATCTGATCGACCATTTTCATCTCGAGACCTACGACCGAAAGACCGTGAATTACAATCGCGATCTGGAAGCCTTCCCCATCCTCCAGCGGATCCTCTGCCGCATTACCGGCGGCGACGCCGGGTACAGGTCGCCCACGGACATGGGCGTCAACCGGATCGCCTGGGGGATCGTCGACGACGGCGCCGTGCGCGAAGCCTCCTGTCAGGAGATCATTCGCCGCTATTTCCGCACCTCCTGCGAGGTCGCGCTCGGGCAGGCGGACAAAAACTGTCTCCAGCGCATCAGTCTGATCATGAAAGAGCTGGATCTTCTGCCCGAATACCGCCGCGTGGTGATTCCGGCGCGGGAAGCTGTCAAAGAAGGCCAGGCGCGCGGCAAAGGCGACGGCGGCATCTTTACCGGAGCGGCCATCGAACTTGCCGACGGCACGATCGTAACGGGAAAGAACTCTCCGCTGCTCCATTCTTCTTCCAGCGCCGTGCTGAACGCAGCCAAAATCCTCGCTCACATTCCCGACGATATCGACTTGCTGCCGCACAACATCCTCCAGTCCCTTTCGTATTTCAAGAAAGAGATTTTCGGCGAGAACAAACTGGCCCTTGACCTTGAGGAAACTCTGCTTGCCCTCAGCATCAGCGCCACTTCCAACCCTGCCGCCGCCGCCGCGGTGGAACAGCTGCGTCATCTGAGGAACCGGGAATGTCACCTCTCGCACATCCCGACGCCTGGCGACGAGAGCGGCTTCCGCAAACTGGGCATGAATCTCACGAGTGATCCGTCTTTTTCGAGCAAAAGTCTTTTCGACGAGTAAAAGCCGACGGCGTGCCGTCGGCTTTTCTTTATGCTAAAATTGACTGAACCGAACAGGAGCTTTCGAGTATCAGGAGGTGATCCTTTTGGCTTTCACGGCACGAAAATCCTTTTTCGCAGCCGGCGTATTTTTCCTCGTCTGCGCGTCATTCTCCGCGGCACTCGCCGTTCCGGACAACAGCGTCACGGCCACAACGATCCCGTCTGTTCCGGCAGCGACGGCTCAGAACCATCATCGCTCTTCTCCGGAGCCTGCGCAGCTTCCTCGCTTTAAGGGGGTCGGCAACGCCCACGGCAAAGTCGAGACGGGATTTGTGCGCGAAGAGACGTCTCACGAATTTCTTGAGGACAAGGATCAGCAGAGCGGGATAAAGTTTTCCCCAGGGATCCAAAAATTTGTCGAGGGCGCCGGCAAGACGATAACGGACCTCGACGAAGCGACTTTGAATGCCGTACAGGCACCGCTCGGCCTTTTGGGAATCGAAGCCGAAAGCGCGAGAATCCGCCCTGCCCACGGCGGCGTCAGCCTGGGGATTTCGATAAAGCTGGATAAAAAGAAAAAGCTCGCGGAGAATAACGACGAAACTGCACCGGCACGCCACGGGAAAAACGAATTCTACGAACTCCTCGCGCCTCAAAACGAAGTTTCCCATTCTCCGTCCGGCTTTTAGAAAAGGAGACCATGCACATGTTCACTTCTGCGATAGCGCCGTTGATCCTTTGTCTCTGTGCCCTGGCATTTTTCTGGCTGGGTTTTTCCTTTCGGCGCGCCGGCCGCCCGGGGAAAGCCGCGTTCGACTTCGTCTGCGGTTTCTCCCTGCTCATCGTGCTTTACTACATCATGACCGAATTTCGCTAAGCCGAGTGACAGAGGAATGCAGAGCATCATCTGCGTTCCTCTGTGATTTTTGCCGGAAGCCCTAACTTGTACTTTAGAGGAATCTGCTGTATTATTTCTTTTTTGAAAGGCATCTTCCAGCAGCGATCCGGCAAAGTTAAGGAGCATTCTTATGTATTCAGTAGACAAAATTCGAAATCTCGCGATCGTGGCTCACATCGACCACGGCAAGACCACGCTGATCGACTCCATTTTCCGCGGCGCCCACACGTTCCGCGAAAACGCCCAGATCGCGGAGCGCGTCATGGACAGCGGCGAACTCGAACGCGAGCGCGGCATCACGATTACGTCCAAACATTGTACCGTCGAATGGAACGGATACCTGATCAACATCATCGACACTCCCGGGCACGCCGATTTTTCCGGCGAGGTAGAGCGCGTCCTTTCGATGGTCGACAGCGTTCTCCTTCTGGTCGACGCCAACGAAGGCCCCATGCCTCAGACGCGTTACGTCCTTTCCCGCGCGCTGGCCATGGGGCTGAAACCGATCGTCGTCGTCAACAAGGTCGATCGTCCGGCGGCGACGCCTTATCAGGCGCTTGAAAAGACTTTCGATCTGTTTCTCGAACTCGGCGCCACGGACGAACAGGCCGATTTTCCCGTGCTTTACGGCTCGGGGCTGGCCGGTTGGCTGGTGCGCGACCTCGAAAAGGATGCCCATGAAGAGATGGACGCCTTGTTCCAGACCATCGTCGACAGGGTTCCGCCGCCTCCCGCCACCGCCGACAAGCCATTCCTCATGCAGGTCAGCACGCTGGCCTGGAACGATTACGTCGGACAGATCGCCTGCGGCCGCGTCGTCGCGGGAACGCTGCATAAAAACGACACGTTCGTTCACAGCCGCACCAAATGGATCGACGAAAACGACCGCAAAAAAGGCTGGGAGACGGTTTCCTCCAATCAGGAGAAAGCCGTTCATCTCTGGGTCACGCGCGGTCTTGAGCGCGTCGAAGTCGACGAAGTTTTCGCCGGCGATATCGTCTGGCTTTCCGGTCCCAAGTCGATCAGCATCGGCGATACGATGGCCTCCGAAGCGCTGAACGGCGAAACGCTCCACCCGCTCGACATCGAAGAGCCGACGGTTTCCATGTTCTTCCTCGTCAACAACAGCCCCTTTGCCGGACGCGACGGCACGCCGCTGACGCTGCGGCAGCTCAAAGCCCGGCTCGAGCGCGAGTGCCAGACGAACGTCGCCTTGAGGGTCGAAGACCTGGGACGCCCCGACGGCCTGAAGGTTTCCGGACGCGGCGAGCTGCAGATGGCCATTCTGGTGGAACAGATGATCCGCGAAGGCTCGGAACTGTGCGTTTCCCGCCCCGAAGTCATCACCAAGACCGACGAGTCGGGGCATCTTCTCGAGCCGATCGAACAGCTGATCGTCGACGTTCCCGAAACGTATCAGGGCGTAGTCATCGAGAAACTGGCGGGGCGCAAGGCCGAAATGGTCAGCATGAACAACCTTTCCACGGGAATCGTCCGCATGGAATTCGACATTCCCACCCGCGGGCTGCTGGGGTACCGCAACACGTTCCTGACGGACACGCGCGGCCTCGGCATCATGTCTTCGCGTTTCCGCGGCTACGACCTGTGGCGCGGCGAAGTCGTCAGCCGCAACCGAGGCTCGATGGTCAGCATGGACACGGGAACTGCGACGAGCTATCAGCTGGAGAACCTTCAGGAGCGCGGGGTGCTCTTCATCAGTCCCGGCACGGAAGTTTACGCCGGCGAAGTGATCGGCGAGCATTCCCGCCCCAATGACATTCCCTGCAATCCCACCAAGAGAAAAGCTCAGACGAACTACCGCTCGTCGACCAAGGAAATGGGGATCCACCTCGACGTTCCCCGCACAGTCATTCTGGATCGGGCGCTGGAGTGGATCGCAGACGATGAGCTCGTGGAGGCCACGCCCAAGGAAGTGCGCATCCGCAAGACGATTCTCGATATGACCGAACGCAAGAAGGCTGAAAAGATCAAGAACGAAATTTGATAAAGGAGCGATTCAGGTGAACAGCAAAGTCACAGTTTGGGGAAACGGCACATGGGGAACTGCGCTGGCGCAGAGCCTTGCCCGCAGCGGTCATGAGGTGTGCCTCTGGTGTTTTGTCGAAGAAGAAGCGCGCGCCATCAACGCAAACGGCTACAATCCTTCTTATCTCCAGGATTTCCAGCTTTCTCCGCTGGTTCATGCCGCACACGCGCTGCAGGAAGCGGCAGAGTTCTCCGATTACTGGCTTTTTGTCACCCCCACGCAGTTCCTGCGCGCGACGCTGGAAAAGCTCGTTCCTTTTTATACGTCACACGTCGAAATCGCCAATGCGGCCAAAGGCGTTGAAATAAGTTCGTTAAAGCTCATAAGCCAGCTGATGGAGGAATTTTTCCCGGGAGCGGCCTACACGGCCCTTTCGGGGCCCAGCCACGCGGAAGAGGTGATACGCAACTTGCCGATGGCGCTCGTTTCCGCTTCGCGGAATCGGGAATCCGCGACGCTGTGGCAAAAGCTCCTCAACAGAGAGACATTCCGCGTTTATACGAATCCTGACGTAACCGGAGTGGAAGTCGGCGGCGCCGTTAAAAACGTCGTCGCCATCGCTTCGGGACTCCTTCACAGTTTGGAGATAGGCGACAACGCCACGGCGGCGATGGTCACGCGCGGTCTTTCGGAGATTACCCGTCTGGGAGTCGCGCTGGGCGGCCGTCCTCAGACTTTTTCCGGCCTCGCCGGCATAGGCGATCTGATGGTCACAGCTTACAGCCGCCACTCGCGCAACTTTCGTCTTGGCGAGATGATCGGCCGCGGAATGACGCTGAACGAGGCCGCAGCCGCACTTGGCCAGGTGGCCGAAGGCGCTTATACCGTGAAGGCCGTCAAGAAACTCTCGGAAAAGTTCTCCGTCGAAATGCCGATCTCTTCCGCAGTCCATGAAGTCCTTTACGGTCGCCTCGATCTTAAAGACGCTTTGCAGAATCTGCTGACTCGCGATCCCAAACCGGAATGACCCCTTTTTAGGCGCACTCCACTTGACACAAAAGCTAACTCTTGCGCATGTCAAAGACTTATTGTAAACTTTGGTCAATGACAAAAAGCGAAGGAGGTGCAATAGAATGGCTGCTAAGGTTAACGTCGACACCTGCGTCGGCTGTGGTGCGTGCGAGGGTGCTTGCCCCGTGGAGGCAATCACTCTTGAGGATGGCAAGTCCAAAATCGATGAGAGCAAGTGCGTGGAGTGCGGTTCCTGCGTCAGCGCTTGCCCCGTTGAAGCAATCTCCCTGTAAGAAATATCGGGCCGTTCCCCAACGAACGGCCTTATTTTTTTGCAAAACGAAAACCACCGGCAGTGCCGGTGGTTTTCGTTTTGCAATCAGAGGAGCCTCTCTCCCCTCCAGCTCGTGCGAGGCGGGAAAAGAGGCTCCGCAGAGATCATCTATTTTTTACCCTTCCGTTTGACAAGAAGAGAGAGCGGCTTCTTCAAGAAAGCCAACTTTAAGGATCCCGTCGTCATATCTTCAACAGGCTGGATCAGCGCGGAATTTTCCTCCGCTTCAAAAGACGCATTGCCGTTTTCCGCCCCCGCGGGCACAAAAAGGCTCAGATTGACGTTGAATCTTCTTCCCACGTCTCCCGCCAGCAAAAACAGCAGCCACGTTCCCGCGTAAAGAAGAACCAGCGAGGAATCCACGAAGATCGCCATGAGACAAAGAATGCCCAGCAGCACACGCAGCGCCAGAGGATTGACCTTTTTCCCCCTCAATTTCGCCAGGCCCAGCACCGCCAGGATTCCCAGCGCCAGACACTCGAACAAGCGTTTGATCATCGATCTCACCTCATTAAAGTTTTTCTCAAACGGCACATGAAAACGTCTTTGCTCCGACCGTAAAAATTATACCAGCATTCAACCCCAAAGAACAACTTTTCCGCATGGCATCTCCAGACCGCAGGCAGGCCCTCGCAAAATTTTGCGAAGGCCTGCCTGCCTTTTCCGTCAGCGTCGCAGAGCGTCGACGCGATCAAGCTTCTCCCAGCGGGGAAGAGGTTCGAGGTCGATACGCCCCATGTGCCCGTAAGCGGCCAAACGGCGATATTGCGGCGTGCGCAGCTCGAGATCGCGGATGATCGCCGCGGGACGAAAATCGAAGTTGGCGCGCATCAGCTCGGTCAGCTGTTCCTCGCTGAGTTGGGAAGTGCCGAACGTCTCCACGTGCACCGAAACGGGGCGAGCCACGCCGATGGCGTAAGCCACCTGGATCTGACAACGCCTGGCCAGCCCGGCCGCGACGACATTCTTGGCCGCGTAGCGAGCCATGTAGGCGCCCGAACGGTCCACCTTGGTCGGGTCTTTGCCGGAGAAAGCGCCGCCGCCGTGAGGCACCATGCCGCCGTACGTGTCGACGATGATCTTGCGTCCCGTCAGTCCCGTGTCGGCCATCGGTCCCCCGAGGACAAAACGTCCCGTAGGATTCACGAGGATGCGAGGATTCTTCATCAATTCTTTGGGCATAACCGGTTCGATGACGTTTCGGATAATCAGGTCGCGCAGTTCCTCCAGCGAAACCATAGGACTGTGCTGCGATGACACCACAATCGTGTCAGCCGCGACGGCAACGCCGTCGCGGTATTCGAGCGTGACCTGGGTCTTGCCGTCGGGACGCAGGCAGTTCAACGTCCCATCCTTGCGCACGGCCGCAAGGCGGCGGGCCAGGCGTTGCGCCAAGGCAAAAGGCATGGGCAGGAATTCCGGCGTCTCGTCGGTCGCGTAGCCGATCATCATGCCTTGATCGCCGGCGCCGACGCGGTCAATCTGGTCGTCGTCCATCTCCGACTCGCGGATCTCCATGGCTTTGTCAACGCCCATGGCGATGTCGCCGGACTGCTCGTCGATCTGGGTGAACACGGCGCAGGTTTCGCCGTCAAAGCCGAATTTGGCGCGGTTATAGCCCACGTCGAGCACGGCTTTGCGGGCGATGCCGGGAATATCTACGTAGGCCTTCGTGGTGATTTCGCCGGCGACGATGATCGCCCCGGTGGCAACCAGCGTTTCGCAGGCTACACGGCTCATCGGGTCCTGCGCGAGAATCGCGTCGAGCACGCCGTCGGAAATCTGATCGGCCAGTTTGTCGGGGTGGCCTTCGGTCACCGATTCCGAAGAAATAAGGATTTTTTCCGCCATTACAGTACCTCCGTTAAAGTGGAATGGTTATGCCGTCACGTGTCTTTCTCGAGATAAAAAAAGAGCCTCTCCACGAGGAGAGACTCACAAGCCGCCGAGTATGCTCCTCTCATCATCCGATCCGGCTCGATCGCAAAAGCCGGTCTCTGGTTTTGGCACCACACTCCCTTACGGGCAGGTTGCCGGGCGTCGTCGGGCCAGTCCCTCAGCCACTCGCGATAAGAGTTTTACCGATTCATTATACACAGCCCCATAAAGTTGTCAACCAAACAAAAGCGTACAAAAGGGAGCTTGCGCCTCCTCGCAAGCTCCCTCTCCTTGTTCCCGACGACGTAGGGCAGTACGCCCCCGGGAGCGTTAAAAATTATTTGCAGACCATCTGCACGGCGCCGCGAAGGATTTCGATGCGGCTGCCGCCCGTTTCAATGACCAGAGTTTCCTCGCCGGCCTCGACTACCGTTCCCTTGACGCCGCCGATGGTCACGACGCGGTCGCCGGATTTCACGCACTGCTGCATCTCGTCGTGCGCGCGCTTCCGTTTCTTTCCCGGGATCAGGATGAAGAGATAATAAAAAACGATCAAGACGCCGACGTAGAGCAGCGTGTAGTACAGGCCTTTGCTTTGCATCGCCGGGCGGCCGTCTTATTTGCCGAGATAATCTTCGACGATGGAAACGAAGACCGCCGAACCTTTCCAGAACACGTCTTCGTCAACGTCGAAATGAGGGTTGTGATGCGGGCCGTCGGTGTGCTTTTCGTGGTTCGACGAGGACAGGAACATGAAAGCGCCGGGACGTTCCCTGAGATAGAACGCGAAATCCTCGCCGCCCATGTTCGGCGCGGGAATGGAGGTGATCACGCCGCTTTCGCCCAGCACTTTGGCCGCGGCGCCGGCCGCCAGTTTCGCCATTTCTTCGTCGTTCACCACGGGGGGCGCGCCCCAGATCATCTCGTACGCGCACTCGGCGCGGTAGGATTTGGCGATGCCTGCGGCGATCTCGCCGATGCGTTTGCCAAGATACTGACGCACGTCTTCTTCGAGCGCACGCGTCGTCCCCTCGATCTCCACCTCGCCGGGAATGGCGTTGTAGGCGATGCCTCCGTGGATCCGGCCGATGGTAACGACCGCCGCCTTGGTGGAAGGCACCTCGCGGGCGACGATCTCCTCCAGAGCCAGCACGATGTTGGACGCGACGACGATCGGGTCAACGCCTTTCTCGGGCGTCGATCCGTGGCAGCCCTTGCCCGTCACGCGCAGTACGAAATGATCGTACGACGCCATGCAGCAGCCGGGCGTTACGATCACCGTCCCCGCGGCGATACTGGGGTCGATGATGGTGCCGATATGCATGCCGAACACGGCGTCGACGTGGGGATTCTCCATCACGCCTTCCTTGAGCATGATCTGGGAGCCGGTGCAGGTCTCTTCGGCCGTCTGGAAGATCAGCTTGACCGTCCCCTTCAGGTCGGCTTTGTTCTCGTTCAGAACTTTGGCGGCGCCGAGAAGCATCGTGATGTGCGTGTCGTGGCCGCAGGCGTGCATCCGCCCCTCGTGCCGGGAAGCGAAGGGCAGCCCCGTCGCTTCCGCGATGGGCAGCCCGTCCATATCGGCGCGCAGGGCCACGACTTTGCCGGACTTGCCGCCTTCGATCAGAGCGACGACTCCGGAATCGAGCGTGTTCCTCTTGTAAGGGATCCCCATCTTGTCAAGTTCCGCGCACAGCAGCGCCTGAGTTTCGGGAAGATCCTCGCCCAGCTCGGGGATCTGATGGAACCGGCGCCTCAGCGCCACGAGATCGTTTTGAAGCGATTGGCATTTCTCCCACATATTCAAGAGCTCCTTTCAGTCCATGACATACACGTGATAAAAGAGAGGGCGAAAGACGGCCCGTCCCCGCCCTGACTCGATACAGAGGTTCGAAATCCACCTTTTTTGGACAGTTTCGGTAAATCAGGCTTTCTTCTCCATCACGTAGAACGCGCGGGCGATGGCGATGCAGCCGAAGACCGCCGCGGGGATGGTAACGTAGGCCGGAGTTTTGGCGAAGTAGATCAGCGCCAGAGGGATGGCGAGGCCGAAAACGGCAATCTTGGGATATTTGATCGCGAAGTTGCCGAAAGTGCCGCCGAAAATCGCGCCGGCCGCGTACTTGACGAAAGCGTCGGAAACGACCTTGGGCAGCGCGGCAACGACGGACGCGCCGATGAACGCGGCCAGGAGGACGGCGATCAGATTGGTGACGATGGAGCCGCAGATACCCAGTGTCGAGACCACTTCGGCCTGAAGCGTGCCGGGTTCGGTGTGCGTGGCGTCGAGGGCCTGCGCCGCGCAGGGCACGCGCATGTTGCCAATGTTGCCGGAAAGGAACACGAGATACGACCCGGAAAGGCCGATCACGGAATAATAGGAAATCGGCTCGACGAAATAGAACGCACCGAAGGACGCGGCCACAAGCCCCCAGGCCTTCAGCACCACGTCGAGGCTGGGCCAGCAGTTATACGCGCTGCACAGCCACAAAACGGGCAAAAAACTCGTGGCCGCGGCGAGAAGATTCGTCGGCGTGCCGATACGGATACAACCTTTTTTCCACTGAGCGTTCAGATCCATAGAAAAAGCCTCCTTCATCCATCCTGGTTACATCATGACGACGTCGTGGATCACGGCGCAGGCCATGCCGAAAAGCATGGCGATGCCGAGCGCGTATTCGGTGAGCTTGGGATGCTTCGGCACGACGCACTTAACCAGGAAGACCATCGCCACAGCTCCGGTCAGCGCGGCGAGCATGTTGCCCGTGCCGCGGCGGATCTCGTTGCTGCACAGATAGCCGAAGACGCCCAGAGAGGCCGCGCCGCCGATCGCGGCCAGCCATTTCGTGTCGCCGCCGCCCATTTTTTCACGGAGTTTTTCCAGATAGGGAGCGAAAAGCCCGCTGACAAGGAGCCAACCGCAGCCGTTCAGGGCCATCGCGAACCAGGTCACGGCCATGACCTGAAGCGTGAAATTCTCCTTGCCCAGGCCGCTGCCGGCCGCTTCGGCCGCCAAAGTGGCCGCCGTCAGCTCGGTGGGGGCCGCGCCGATGATGGACAGGCGCAGCCAGGCCATGGGCGAACCGATCGTCGCCATCAGCCCGACCATGACGATGAAGACGCCGATGGCGGGACCGATCGCCGAGATCAGTCCGACGCGGAACGCCGTCTTGGTGATTTCCGGATTGATCTGCGCTTCGCGGGCCGTCCTCTTGGCCAGACGGGTGAACAGCAGCGACTGGACCAGCGACACCACGACGGTGACGGCGCAGAGAGCCCAGACCATGGGCTGGTTGCCAATTCTCATAACTTCCTGCAAAGACTCCATGAAAACCGTACCTCCTCGAAAATGATCGCCATAAAATGAACCGGAACAACGTTCCGGCCTTTTTCGATAAAGCCTCACGTCAGCTTTTCTCCTTCAGCGCTCACCGCCGACGTCGTTTCTATCATAAATATTTCTTTCACAAACATCAATGTTCTTAAAAGACAAAAAACAAGGAGATTTTTTCATAACGTCGATCTGAGTTCTTTTTTTTATATCGATTTTTCGAATTACAACAAATTAACGTCGATAAAAATAGCCACGAGAGACTATTTTCATGCTCCCGTGGCTTGTTTTGTATTCAAGAGACAATACTGCGCCGACATTTTACCATCATACGGCCATGAGGATCGGCTGTTTCCGTTACGCGTTTTTGTGCATGCGGTACAGCTTCAATGCGATCATCACGTTGAGTCGGTCGCCGCTTTTGGACGGATCGATGCCGAGGAGATCGCAGATCTTCCGCCAACGGTACTTGAGCGTGTTATAGTGAACGTCCATCGCCATGGCCGCATCTTTCAAGTTCCAATTGCAGCTCACCGTCGTCTGAAGCGTATCCAGCAGCGTGGCGCCGGCAGGCCGTTCATCGTTCAGGAGCGGCCCCAGATAGCGCTCCATGAAGCTGCGGCCCTCGGAAGTTCCGGCCACGCCATGCAGCAGTTTATAGACTCCCATTTCCGACCACGATGCGATGACGTTGCCGCCCGTGCTGAGACGCAGAAGTTCAAGTCCCTGCTGGGCCTGACGGTAGCTTTCGGGACAGTCGAAGACGTTGTTGCACGGATCGCCCACGCCGACTGTCACCGTAAAACCGGTTTCGGTCTGGATTACCTTCATCATATCGACCAGAGTGCGCCGCAGCAGGTCGTTAAAGAATCCTCCCCCGTTTTCGTCGCCCGAAGGAAAGATAAAGACAATCGAGTCGCTCATCTCTGCGTAGGGATATTTTCCGCCGTTAAGACGCGCCAGGAACGATCGGGCGATCGCGTAGATGCGCGACTTGCTGTTTTCGATGGCGTTCACGCCCTGGCCGCCGGAAATGGCGCGGGTCAGGCAGCTCTTGTAGTTGTCGATGTCGACGATGACCACGCGCTGGGGGCCTTCGAGATTCCAGTTGAAGCTTTTGGCGCGGTTCCACGCCTCCTGCTCCATGCGGATGTTGCGGGTGATCAGATCCTGCACGAATTCGTTGCGATAACGCGATTCCACCTGATGCTGAGCTTCGCGGCGCTGAAAGTACAGCAGCAGCGCGCCTTTGGCCTGGTTGATCGGGATCTCCGACCAGCGGTCTTTGAGCTTTTCGGCGTCGGCGTCGAAAATGAGGTGTCCCAGAAGCCGGCCGTTGAGCATCACGTCCTCGTGGGGATAAAGATTCAGCACGTCCTTGAGCGGAAGCGTACCCAACGCCGCCGGCAGCTGGGGCGAATCGGAGAAAATGTATTTCCTGTCCGTCGCGAGATCCATGAAGGCCAGATCCACGTGCGTGAATTCGCAGAGCACCTGCATGATCTCCTCAATCTCCGCCGCCCGCACGCTGAGGCCGAAAAAGGTGTGGCGAACTTTTTCGGAGTATTTGAGCAGACGCGCCTGATCGTGAATGATCAGCGACTGCACCGGATGAATGATGGCGGCAAAGGGGACGGAAATGGGGATGTCGATGATGGGGAATTTGTGCTGGTCGGCCAAATCGAGCACCGACTGGGGAACCTGTTTGATGTAGCGTTCGGTCTTGATGCCAATGCAGGTGGCCTGACGCTCGATCAGTTCGCGGACGAGCGCGAGCAGCTGTTCCTCCGTCTGAAACGCGTAGGCCAGCGTAAGCACGCACTCGCCGCCGCGGATCCATTTCCACGAATCGGGGGCTTCGATAAAAGTCGTGGTGGAAATTTCCCGGTCAAGCCCGCCAAATCCCGCCAGCACATGAAATCCTTTGAAAGATTCAAGGGCCAACGTTTCTCGCACAGTTGTCGTCATCGCTCAAGATCTCCTTATGCATTTTGAACTTGCGAACTTCATGCAAAGTATAGTACTATTATGAAGTTGATTTATGTAAAGTATCGTCTTCGCTCGTCAACGTCCGCCTTTATTTTGCCGCCCTGCAGCGGAAAAAGACAACACGCCCGACGCCAACGGGGACGGGTGTCTCAATTCTACATGAAAATTCTCTCAAGGCAAATTTCAAGGAGGCTTTCCAGAAATCATGACTCTGCTCAAAAGCAAGTTCTCGGCGTTTTTCGCGTTCGCCGCCGTCTGTTTCTGTACCCCCGCGTGGGGACTTTCGCAGAAGGAGTTCATGGACCTCTGCCTCAACGGCGACGCGCTGCAGGTCGCCGCAGCTCTAAAAGACGAAGGGATCTCCGTCGGCAAAGCCGACGCCAAAGGCAACACGCCGCTGATGATGGCCGCTCAGGCCAAAGGCAAGGCCGCCGATCCCGACAAAATCAAACTGCTCGTCAACGCCGGAAGCGACGTCAACGCCGCCAACAAAGACAACCTGCGCGCCCTGGCGGTCGCCGCCCAGGACAGCGACAATCCCGAGATTATCGTCGCCCTGGTCGCGGCCGGAGCCGAGCTGCAGGAACGCGGCTCCCGCGGCTGGACGCCGCTCAGCTTCGCCGCGGCGCGCAATCCCCATCCCGAGATCACGGCGGCGCTGATCGATCTCGGCGCCGATCTTGCCGCCGCGGATAACTCCGGCGCCACACCGTTCATGCTGGCCGCGCGGGCCGGCAACGCCTTCGAAGTTCTGATCACGCTGCTTGACGAAGGCGCCGATCCGACCGTGACCGGAGCCAACAAAAAGACGGCCTGGAGCTACATAGAAAACAGCAGAAAATACGCTCCCGAACAGCTGGTCACGCTCAAAGAGCGTACGCGGCAAAAGAATGCCCCCGCGCCCATGGGACCGGAACGCTTCGCCCAACTCTGCCGCCGCGGTACGGCCCGGCGCGTCGGCCTCTACCTCGAAGCGCGCACCGATCCGAACGCTCCCGTCGACGGCCTGACGCCGCTGATGTGGGCCGCGCAGTACAACGCACATCCCGACGTCGTCGGCGTTCTCATGAAGTGGGGCGCCCGCGAAAACGCCCGCGATGGCCGCGGCCGCACCGCGCTGATCCTGGCCGCTTCGGCGAACGGCAACCCGAACGTCCTTTCCGCGCTTCTCGCGCACGGAGCCCGCGTCGATTACCGCGACGTCGACGGCAAGACCGCCCTCGATTACGCCCAGGCCAATCCGGCGTTCGCCACCGAGGATCTGCAGCTGCTTGCCTCCATTGCCGCAAGCGTGAACGAAGCGGAAGAACGCGGCATCCAGATCGGCGCCGAGCGCCAGAAAAGCGCCGGCGGCGCCGCGGACGATCCGCGGGTCGCGCCGCTCTATAAAAAAATGGCCGCTGACCAGCACGAGATCCTTCGCCTCACGACAGCCACTGCCGAACTGCGGAAAAAAGCCGACCTCGCAACGCAGACGGCCCAAAACGCCGAAAAACAGCTTCAGGCCAGCCACGAACAAACGGCACAGCAGAACGCCCTGATCCGCCGGCTCACCGATAATCTGACGGCACTCCAAGCCAGCCAGCGAAAAGATCTGGAGCTGAACCGCGGGAACATCGACACGCTGACGGCGCTATGGCAGAGCGAAATGCAGAAAAACCTCAAACTGGTTGAAGAAAACACGCTGAACTTCCAAAAGCAGAAAGGCGAAATCGACGCGCTCGTTGCTCGCCTGCAGGCCGCCGAAGCGCGATCGGATCAGCTGGCCGAAGAAAAAGCGGCCGCCGAAGCCAATTTCGGCAAAGAACGCGCCGAGGCGGAGAACAATTTGGCGACGGTCAAGTCCCATCTCGAGGAAGCTCACAAAAATGAAGTGGAGCAATTGAATGCCCAAATCCGTGCCGGCGAGGAAAAGAGCCGCCAGGCCGTTCAATATCAAAGCGTGGCCCTGTCTCAGCACCGACAGGAAGTTATCGACCTGAAATCCCGTCAGGCTCGTCTGCTTGAAGAAAACGCCCTGAAATACGAACAGCAGTTGACCGAGCTCAAGAATCGGCATGCCAGAGAGCTGCAGGAAGTTACGCAGCAAAACGAACAGAAGCTTAACGCGGAAATTCGGGAAGCCGTTGCCGCCCTGGAAGAACGACAGCGGCACACGCTCCTTCAGGAACGGAGTCGGCACGCCATGGAACTGATCGAGCAGCAGAAGCGCCTCGAAGAAGCCCACGAGGCCAAAATCTCGGAGTTAAGCCGCCAGAAAGACGAAGAACTCCACGAGAAAATGGAAGCTGCCCTGCAGGAGAACTCCGCCCTGAAGAAGCAGTTCAACGAGACGCTGGCCGTGCTGAACGCCAGCCTGCGGAAGGAACGCGAAATCTCCGCCGCTCTGGAAGCCGAGCTGAACTCGCAGAAAGAAAAGTCCGCCCGGGATCTGGCTGAAGTTCAGGCCCGTCTGGACAGCCGGGAGAAACAGCTCCACGCCGAGCTGGACAAGAAGCTGGCGGCGCAGGACACTCAGCTCAAAGCCGCGTTCGAGATCGAAAAAGCCCGTCTGGAGACCGTTCATCGTCAGGAAATGTTCGACGCCGCTTCCAAATTGGAAGCCCAGTACACCGACGAGCTGAATCGACTCAAGAAGGACCATGGCGACGAACTGAACGAAAAAGTCTCCGCCCTGCGGCGCGCTTTCGACGCCGCCCAGTTCCAGAGCTGCGAAGCGCTGAACGCGGCCATGGCCGCCGCCGAAGCTCAAAAGCGCGCGGCCGCGGAAGAAAAGGCCGCGGCGACCAAAGCCGGCATCGAGCAGGGTCGGCAGGAAGCCAGCCGGCTTCTCGAAACGGCCTACGCCCAATCGCTTCGTCAGGCGGAACTCCGCTACGACAAGATGCTCAAGGAACAGCAAACGCAGCAGCAGATCGAGTTCGACACTTCCAGGGACGTTCTCAACGCCAAACACCGCCAGGAGATGGAACAAGCCGCCGCGCGGGCCGAGCTTAGCCTGAAAAGCGCGCTGGCCCGCGCGGAGCAGCAGAAGGAACAGGACATGGCCGCGCTGCGCGTCGACTTTGCGCGGCGGCTGGCGGAGCGCGAACGGGAGCTGGCGGCGCGGCGCGCCTCGGAAATCGAACAGGTTCGGAACGCCGCCGCCCGCAGCGGCGAGGAACTGATCGCCGCGCTCAAGCAGGAGTATGAAAAGCGCCTCGTTGCCCTGCTGGCTCAGAAAGACGCCAGCCACGCCGCCGAGCTGAAAAAATTGGAGATCATCCAAAAAAACGCGCTCAGATCCGTGGAAGAATCTCACCGCCAGCCCAAGCAGTCCGTGCTGGCCAACTCCGTCCCGCCGTCGCCGATCAAGACGAATTAACCTTCCCCGAGCGCCGCGACGACAAACAAGCCCCTGAATCCGGCACAGGCCGTTTCAGGGGCTTTTTCTCAAAGGATCGATGAGCGTTACTCTTTGAACCACTTATCGCGCAGAGCCGCCAGCTCGCCGCTCTTGTCCATTTCCTCGATGACGCCGTTGACCGCGGCGGTCAGCGCTTCGTCCTGCTTGGGCATGGCGATGGCCTTGTCGGCGCCGGTGATCTGTTTGTTGAACGCGACCGTGACCTTGCCGGCAAAATCCTTGGCCTGCACGTACTGCTTCGCCACGGGGATGTCCATCAGCGTCGCGGCGGCGCGGCCGAGCACGACCTCGCGCACGCAGTCGTCGAATTTCTGGAACGTTTTCACTTCCACGTTGCCGAGGCTGCGCGCGAAATTTTCCTGCACCGTGCCGATCTGCACCGCCACGACCTTGCCGGCCAGCTCGTCAGTGTCCTTGGGAGGATTCTCGACTCCCGTGACGAAAGCGCTGAAAGAGATCTCGTACGGCGCCGAGAAGTTGACGCGCTTGGCGCGCTCCGGCGTCGCCGACATGCCGGCGGCGACCAGATCGACCTTGCCCGACATCAGCGCCGGGATCAGCGAATCGAAGGGCATGTCGAGCCATTCGACCTTTTTTCCCAGTTTTTTGGCGACCGTCTCGGTCAGCTCGATGTCGAAGCCGACCAGCTCGCCCTTTTCGTTGCGCGACTCGTAGGGAGGGTAGGTGCTTTCGGTCGCGGCGACCAGCGTGTCCTTGTCCAGGGCCGAAGCCGCGAAAGCGGCGCTTGCGGCCAAAGCAAACAGAGCGGAAAGTGCGGCGATGCGTTTGAACATTTTAAAACGACCTCCTGAAATGATGTGCGGATTTTTTACGGACCGGTTTCGTCCTTGCGACGTATATTATTACTATTCAGTTCATCTGTCAAGTTTGAATTAAAAAATAGTTTATTGTTTTCGGCAATTCGATTTCTCCGCAGAAACGAGGTGACTGTGCATGAATGAAAGCGAATTCGCCGGGCGCGTCGCTGCGCTCGGCGGCCAGCTCTACGTGGTCGGCGGCTGGGTGCGCGACCGCCTCATCGGACGCCCGTCCGAGGACAAGGATTATGTCGTCTGCGGCCTCAACGCGCAAACGCTCGAGCGCGAATTCCAAGTCCGCTCCGTGGGGCGGCAGTTTCCCGTTTACCTGCTGGAAGTCGGCGGCCGACTCAGCGAAGTGGCGCTGGCGCGCACCGAGCGCAAGGCCGGGACGGGCTATCGCGGTTTCGAAGCGCGCTTCAGCCCCGATACGACCATCGAAGAAGACCTGTACCGCCGCGACACGCGCATGAACAGCATGGCCGTCCGCCTGCCCGGCGGCGAGCTGGTCGACCCGTTCGGCGGGCGCGGTGACATCGAGAACAAAATCATCCGCGCCACGTCGGAACATTTCCGCGACGATCCCGTCCGCGCGCTGCGCGCCGCCCGTCAGGCCGCCCAGCTTGGATTTTCCATCGCCCCCGGCACGGTCGAACTGATGTCCGCCTGCCGCGGCGAACTGGCGCGGGAACCGGCCGAGCGCGTTTTCGCCGAGATGCGCAAGGCGCTCGCTTCCCCGCGGCCGGAACTTTTTTTCACCGCGCTGCGCGACGCCGGGATTCTCGACGCCGTTTTTCCCGAGCTGGCGGCGCTGATCGGCGTGCAGCAGCCGGCGCTCTCCCACCGCGGGCTCGACGCCTTCGCGCACACGATGGCGGTCCTGCGCCGCACGGCCGCGCTGACGCCGAAAGAGGCGACGCGCTTCGCCGCCCTCGTCCACGACCTCGGCAAAGGGCTGACGCCGCGGGAGAAGTGGCCGCACCACGTCGGCCACGAGGAACGGGGGCTGGCCGCGCTGGAACGGTTCAACGGCCGCATGACGCTGCCGCGACCGTGGTATCGTTTCGCCCGCTTTATGATCGCCAATCACATGCGGCTCCCCCGCCTGCGCCGCCTCGGCGCTATCGTGGCGGTCATCGGGGAGATGCGGCGCGGCGGTTTCGACGCGGCGGAAGTCGCCGCCGTGATTCGCGCCGATCACGGCGCGCTGCCCGACTTTCTGCGGCGTTACGACCAATACGCCGCCGTCCTCGACAAAGAACGCGCCCGTCTGGCGTTCCCCGCCGATCTGCCGCCGCAGGCGCGCGGTCGGTGGGTGAACGAGCGCTTGGCCGAAGCGCTCGCCCGGCTGGTGCTCGAAAGGAAATAATGCCGCGGCAGCGCTCCGCCGCTCGTTCCCAAAAACGTTCCACGCGGAACAGTTCCTAAATCCCGATACCGCCCGTGAAGACGGTCAGCTTTAACTGTACCGAGAAGTCGCCCGCCTATAAATGGAGCATCTTCTTCAAAAACGTTTCGTTCAATAAATGTGTCGTTTGAAAAGCGCCGTTGTAAAAAACCGCATAGTTATTGAAAATACATGGGACTCTTTTGGCTTTTTCCAAAGTGTCGACTGCGACCAAATTCAGCGGGATGCGGTTCTTATCACAATACATCCGCACTTGCTCAACGCAGTTCGGAATATACGGACACTGCACCCCATAGTAGATTGTCAGCGCTCTGTCGTTGGTCCTCATCGCTTTCGCACTTTCAGAAAAGCGGGGTTTCCGCCCGTCAAACGACAAAGCCAACAGCTCGTAATCATCTCCGGCGGTATCCGCTACCTCGAAACCATACTTGAGCAGGAATTTTTTTTCGGACAAAAAGGGCTTCTTCTTTTTTGAGCTCAGAGCGCATACGCCGGATCTCCCCTTTTCCTTTGCGTCAGCGATGCAGTACTCGATGAGATCCCGCGCGTGCCCTTTGCCTTTGAATGAGCCGGCCACCCACAGGCAATAGACATATATATAGTTTTCGCCGCACACGGGAACCCATGATGATTCCAAGGGCGCGTACTCGATAAACACCTTTCCCCGTTCATTGAGTTTACGAAAGACATGCCCTTCCCGGATACGTTCCTTAAGCCATTGTTTTTTGGCTGCCACGCCGCCCTGATATTTCTTATCCGCAATTGCGCAGCACACGTGCTCCGCGTCAAGGTTGCCGACTGTCAGATTCACATAGTCTCCGCCCATTTCCTTTGCTCCTTATGCTGTCGCTTTCTTGGCCGCCAGGACTCGATGCATAACCATAACCACACAGGACTCTCAGTCCACGAAAAGGCGTTTCTCATAAAAAACGGCATATAAGCAGCAAGAGAACCGATGAAAAACGGATGCTCGGTCTCCGCCGTTTTTTATTATGTATTTTCTTTGACGCGGACTCAGCTTCTGCGCCAGTACTTTTCCTCGTTGACCGGAAACAGCTCGTCGGTCGTGCGGCGGATGTCGCCGACCGCCTCGAAGAGTTCCCGCGCCGCCAGCAGCGCGTCGCGGAAATCGAGCAGCGCCTCCACGCGTTCGATGCGCCGCTCGCCCGCCAGCGTGGAAGGCAGCTCCGACAGCGACAGTTCCAGATCCTCTTCTTCGGCGCCGCGGTGCTGGGAGCCGAGCAGCTGGCGCTTGTGGGACCAGTCGATCCGATCGGCCACGCAGCGGCACAGCGAGCCAAGAAAGGCGCGGCTCTCATCCAGGCCGGTCAGCGGCGCCGCGGCGGCCGTGCAGAGTTTCTTCAGCGCCGCCGCACTGCGCCGCATCAAAGCGACCATCTCCAGCGTTTCCCTGACGGAACGGCGATCGCGCGGCTCGCAGCGATCGAGACAGTTCAGCGCCAGTTCGTCGAGCACTTCGGCCTGATGGGCCGTCTGCAGCGAATTGGAGGGCTGGTTTTCCTCGAAGGAACCGGCCGCGCTCTCCACCATGAAAAGGAACGCCTTGAGAAATTCCAGGAAGCTGCGCTGTAGCGGCGTCAGGTCGCGCCGCTCGAAAAATTCGGGACGAATCACTCTTTTCACCGCCCTATCGGGTATAATGAGGAACAAACAAGCCCTGTTTTCCGCGAAGTTCGACGTTGCTTCAACGATTATAATCGAAACCGCGCGAAAAAAAAGACTTGAGTCGTTTTTCGGCGGCGGCGCGTTCCGCCGCGCGTTTTTTCAGCACACACATTTTTGCGGAGGTCGTGTCATGAGAGTCGCTACTTTTAACGTAAATTCGCTGCGCAGCCGCCTGCCGATCCTCGAACGCTGGCTGCCCGGCGCGGGCGTGGACGTGCTGGCCCTGCAGGAGACGAAAGTGCAGGATCAGGAGTTCCCCCTCGCCGACGTGGAAAAACTCGGCTACCGCGCCGCCTTCCGCGGCGAGAAATCCTACAACGGCGTCGCCATCCTCTCGAAACAAGAGCCTGACGAAGTGATCCACGGCTTCGCCGACGGCGCGTCGCCGCTCTGGGACACGCGCCTGATCGCCGCGCGCTTCGGCGACATCTGGATCCTCGATACCTACGTGCCGCAGGGCAAGGAGATCACCCACCCCGACTACGAGGCCAAAAAGGAATTCCTGCGCCGCACCGCCGCCCTGATCGCCGCGCGCAAGGACGAAAAGCTGCTCTGGACCGGCGACCTCAACGTGGCCCCGACCGAGCTGGACGTGACCAATCCCGCCAACAAAAAGGAACACGTCTGCTTCGTCAAGGAGCTGCGCGATCTCTTCGCGCAGCTCTGCGCGCCGCTGGTCATCGATCTGCTGCGCGTCCACCACCCCGGCGAGGAGCTGTACTCGTTTTTCGATTACCGCGTCAAAAACGCGCTGGAACGCCGCATCGGCTGGCGCATCGACCACATGCTCGCCACCCCCTCGCTGGCGAAACAAAGCCTGGCCTGCTGGATCGACGCGGAGCCGCGCGGCTGGGAAAAGCCCTCGGACCACACGCCCATGCTGGCCGATTTCGCCGACTGAGGGCAGGGAGAACGCCATGAAATGGATGAGCGAACTGCTGATGCCCGTCTCGAGCGGGCGCTCCTCGAAACTGCGCGATCCCGGCCTGGCCAAAATCGCGCAGGGCGGTTACGGCCTCTGGAACCCCAACGACGAAACGCTGATCCTGCTGCCGGAGGGGAGGATCCTCTTCCAGCGCGCCGAGGACTTTCTGCTTCGCAGACTCGAGGCCTTCCGCCCGCAGCGCCTCGACTGCGGCGCTTCCGCCCGCGGCGCCCTCGACGCCGCCGTGCGCCTGATCAAACGCGCCGGCGACCTGCCGGTGCTCTTCGCCGAGCGCCGCGGAGACAAACTCCGCCTGCTGGGACTGCACGGCGATTTCGAAGCCTCGCTCGAAATGGCCAACGACGCGCTGCGCACCGTCGGCAGCGCCGTCTGCTCGCTGGGGGCTCGCGTGCGCCGCGTCGATCGTCTGACGCCCGCGGGGCATCGCGTCGATCTGTTGTGCCGTTCCGAAGCGCCGCTCCGCGGCGAAGAAGGGCTGGCCTGTCCCGACTGCGGCTGGACGGCCGCCTTCGACAGCCCCTGCCGCTTCGGCGAAGAGGCGTCGGACGCCGCGCCGGAAGAGCTGCGCGAAGTGGCCACGCCGGACTGCTCCACCGTCGAGAAACTGTGCGGATATCTCAAGATCGCGCCGTCGCAGGTCGTCAAGTGCATGTTCTACGCCGTCGAGGGGCGCGGCCTGGCCGCCGTGATCCTGCGCGCCGACCGCCACGTCTGTCTGGAAAAAGTCCGCGCCGCGTTCCAGGGCGCGTCCGTCCGCCCCGCCGAACCGGCCGAACTGGCCGCCGTCATGGGCGATTCGGCCGGCTATATGGGCCCCGTGGGGCTGCCCGCCCCGGTGACGCTGCTTGCCGATTCCAGCGCCGTCGGCGTCAAAAACGCCGTCGTCGGCGCCAACAAGCCCGGCTTTCATAAAATGGGGGCCTGCTGGGGCCGCGATTTCAAGACCGATTTCGTCGCCGACGTGACGCTGCTCCAGGCGGGCGACCGTTGCCCCAATTGCGGCGCGGCGCTGAAAAAGAGCGAACTGCGCTCCGTCGCCGTCTTCCGCCCCGTGGACCCGGCCTGCCTTGCCGAACCGTCGCTGACCTTTTTCAACGGTTCCGGAAAAACCCGCGTCCCCGCGTGGAGCGCCGAGATCGACCTGACGGCGCTGCTTTCGGCCGTGAGCGAATACGCCGAACGCTGGCCCGACAAGATCGCCCCGTTCGACGTCTACGTTTACTGGGAAGGCGACAAAACGCCGGACGCGCTCGCGCCGCTGATCGACGCGCTCGAAAGCTCCGGATTCCGCGTCGTCGGCGACGACCGCAGCGGCGCGTTCGAAAATCGCCAGGCCGAGGCCGCGGCGATCCGCGCGCCGCAGACCGTCTGCCTCAAAAAGGGCGAAGGCGGCTGGCTGTTCGACGTAACGCGAAACGGCCGCACCGAAACGCTCTCGCCCGCACAGTTTGCCGCGCAGCAGGAAACTTTTTCGGCCACGGAGCGCCGTCCGTTCCGGACGTGATACAATGAAAGCGTCATGAAAAGGAGCGTGCTGAACGTGAAACTCGATCTCAGAAAAAAGCGATTCCTCGTTTCGATAGCCCTGCTGCTCTGCGGCGTGTTCGCCCTCTCTCCCTATCTCGTCTCCAATCCCGGGCGCGACCTGCTCAAGAGCGTCTCGCGGCTGGACAAATCGTTGGCCGCTTCGGTGATGAGGTCCGTCTCCCTCGGCCAGGCGCTCGTTGAAAAGGGACGCGAGCAAGCCGCTGCCAGCGGCCATGAGCGGGCCGTTGCCATCCTGACGGAAAAAATCGGCGCCAACGTCGAGAACCTGAAAAAAGAGCTGCTCGCCATGCCGCCGCATTCCACGCAGCTGTCCCCGGGCGCCCGGACCGCTTACGAGACGCTGGAAGCGCAGCTGACGGACTTCATCGTCTCCCTGGCGGAAAGCGGGAAGTAGCCGTGTCCTTCGCGCTGACAAAAGAAAACGCCGTCATCTTCGGACAGCGTGTAAACGCTGTGGTGCGCGGCTACATCGAGGTGCAGAACAGCATCTTCAAATTCTCGTTTCTGAAAGCGCTGGGGTTGAAGCGCGTCGATCCCGCGGCGGCGGCGGCGAAAGCCGGCGCGCTGAGAACAGAGGCGCAGTCCATGCTTGACGAAGTGCGCGAACTCAAGCTCGAGGCCGGAGATCCGCTGCACGAGTTCTTCATGACCATGCGCCCCTATCTGCGCAGCCTGCAGACCGCCATGACCTTCTTCATTGAATTCTGCGGTTCCATGACCGCCGCCCAGGCGGACAAACGGTCTCGGTATTGGAAAGAGCGCTACAAAAAGGACCTCGAAGAGCTTCAGCAAAAAGAGACCGATTATCTCGCGATCGGCAACGAGCTGAACCAGCGTTGGAAAAAGATCGCCGAAAAACAATGACCGCACAAAAAACGGGACCGGACTCCCCCTGATGGGAACCGGCCCCGTTTTCTCTGCGAAGCTATTTTTGCTGCAGGCGGCGCGTGATCTCGTCGAACTCGCGGCGCACGCCCGAGCTGTCGAAAGCCTGAAGCTCCGGCAGCTGCATCGCCGCCAGCATGTCGAACAGCTGCATGCCCGACTGGATCACCGCGTTCATGTCGCTGATGTGCTGCACCGTCGCGTAGGTATTGGCCGCCACCTCGCGGTCGCGTTCGATGCTGCGGATGCAGTTCTGCACGCTTGTCTTCTGGTTGTCCAGCAGTTTCAGATACTGTTCGGCCGCTTTCACCGTCATTTCGTTGGAGGCCGCGTTGCTGCGGAAGATCGCCTTCTGATCCGCCGAGAAGTCGCTGCGGTTCAGCGCCGCACGGGCTTCCTTCAGGCTGGCGGCAGCGCCTTCGGAAATCTTCTTCACCTGCGGCCGCCATTCGCCGTCGATCTTGTTCACGAATCCGTGCTGCGTGTCCAGCAACACGTCGATCAGCGTCACGTACATGCCATAATATTTGCGGGCGATGGACGTGTCGTCTTTGTTCTGCGCCATAAGCTGCGTCAGCTGCGCCGTGACGCCTTTGACGTTCTCGAAGATCACGGCGTTGCGCAGCAGGCTGTCGCCGACCACCGACGAGAACAGCACGTCGGCCTGCGCGTCCGTCAGCTTCAGTCCCCAGCCGCGCAGCTCCGCCGTGATCGCATCGCGGATCTGCGCCAGCTCGCCGCGCAGACGCTTGACGTCCTTCTCGGCCTCGGCGATCGTCTCGTCGCAGTCCTTCACCGTCTTCACAAACGGATTGTAGGACTTCTGCGGCGCGCCGATACGCTTGTTCTTGTATTCTTCGATCCTCTGATACAGTTTGGGCAGACGTTCTTTGATCTCCTCGGAACGATCCACCAGCTTGAGCGTCTCCGAGGACAGCAAAATTCCCTGAGCCCGGCGCAACAGCTTGGCGATCTTGGCGCCCGTCTTCTGCCGGTCGGCGCCCAGCCAAGAACTTTCCGGCAAACGTTTTTGCTTCTCGCGCAGAACCGTGGCCTCGTCAAGAGTCCCTGTCAGGTTTTCCCATTCCGACACCACCGCCTCCGGCAGCGCAGCGCAAGCCCGCCCCGCCATGACCGCGCCGGCCAGTGACAGCAGCGCGGCCAGCCACAGCGCGCCCTTGAAAGCTTTCATTCCTTCCGTACCCCCTTGGATTCTCCCGGGTGATCGTGCGTGTCGCGCCCTTTTCATACAGGAAATCTGCGCCGATGTCAATGATGACTTGCACAATATCCCAAACTCCACGGCAAAAATGAAACGCCCGACGCCAAAGTTCCCCTTGCTCCGCACCGAGCGAGGGGACGCGTTTTTCAGGCACGCTGGAGCCGCATGTCGATCTGCCGCAACCGGCGGTGCGAAAGAACGCTGAGCACGAAGAAAATCGGCAGCCGACCGCCGCAGCGTGCGCGATAGCGGGGATGTCCAGCGACGGCACCAGCCAGAACGAAAGGATCACGCACAGGACGGTCTGCAGCAGCGAAACGATCATCGCGATACGAAACTCGCCCAGCCCGCGAAAGAAACTCTGCATCACCACGTCGATCGCGCTGAGGGCGAGGTAAACCGCTTAAGGCCCCAGATAAAGGCCGTCTGCTTGGACGATCATCGGTTTGGAACCGCCGGGCACGAAAATTCCCATGATCGCCGCGGCGTTCAGAAACAGGAGCGTGCAGGCCATCGTCTCGTCGCGCAGTTCTGCCGGCGCTTTCGAAAAAAATTCCCCACCATGATGGGCAGCGCCAAGAGAAAAACAGACTGGAAAACGCCGCCTGAGAGCATCCGTTTCTTCGGCTCAGCGCCTTCCATCCGGGCGCCCCCGCAGGGACTCATCGCTCAGCGCCGAATCTGGCCGCTGCCGCGAATCTTGTATTTCGTGCTGGTCAGCTGCTCGATGCCCATGGGGCCGCGGGCGTGCAGCTTCTGCGTGCTGATGCCGATTTCCGCGCCCAGGCCGAAGACGCCGCCGTCGGTGAAGCGCGTTGAGGCGTTTACGTAGACCGCCGCCGCATCGACGCGATCGAGAAACTTTTCCGCCTCGGCGTAATCGGTCGTGAGAATGCTCTCGGAATGTCCCGTGCCCCAGCGGGCAATGTGCGCCAGAGCCTCGTCGAGCGAGTTCACGATCTTGACCGAGAGGATCAGGTCGAGGTGTTCCGTCCCCCAGTCCTCGTCGGCAGCCGGTTCCATATCCGCAAAGATCTCGCGGGCCGCGGCGTCGCCGCGCAGCTCCACGCCGTGAGCCACCAGCGCGTTGGCCACGGCCGGCAGAACCTTCGGCGCCGCGTCTTTGTGGATCAGCAGCGTCTCCATGGCGTTGCACGCCGAAGGCCGCTGCGTCTTGGCGTTGATGACGATCGGCACGCACATCTGCGGATCGGCGGAAGCGGCGATATACGTGTGACACACGCCGTCGCCCGTCATGATGCAGGGCACGGTACAGTGCTCGCGCACGGCTTTTTTCAGACCACGGCCGCCGCGCGGGATCAGCACGTCCAGATCGTCCAGCCGCATCAGCGCCGTCGTCGCCTCGTGGCCGGGCACGTCGAGCAGCTGAATGCAGCCTTCGGGCAGCCCCGCGGAGGAGACGGCCTCGATCAACGCGCTGACGATCACACGGCTGGAATCCATGGCTTCGCTCCCGCCGCGCAAAATCACCGCGTTGCCCGACTTGAGGCAGAGCGCCGCCGTATCGGCGGTCACGTTGGGACGCGACTCGTAGATGACGCCGATCACGCCGAGCGGCACGCGCACTTGCGCAATCTCCAGCCCGTCGGAATTGACATAACCGCGCACCGTCTGACCGATCGGGTCGGGCAACGCCGCCACCTCTTCGATGCCGACCGCCATGTCTTCTACGCGCTGCTCCGTGAGCTTCAATCGCTCCAACATCGCCTGGCCGAGGCCGTTTTCCTCTCCTCCGCGCATGTCGCGCCCGTTGGCCTCCAGGATGTCGTCCTTATGGGCGCGCAGCGCCGCCGCCATGGCCCGCAGCGCTTCGTTTTTCTTCGCCGAACTGGCCTGTGCCAGCACGGCCGCGGAAGCGCGGGCCCTCTTTCCCATTTCGTGCAAAATCAACGATGCGTCCATGATCATCCCCCATTTCTCAAACGTCGAGAGCTAAAGCACCGTCAGATTATCGCGGTGAATAGCCTCGTCAAAGTCCTTCACGCCCAGCAGCGCTTCAAACTCATCGCTGCGGCGCCCCATAATCTTTTTCAGGTCCCGCGAATTGAAATTCGTCAGGCCGCGGGCGATCTCCCGCCCGTCCGGAGCCAGCACCGCCAACAGACGACCGGCTTCGAATTCGCCGTTGACGGCCGTGATGCCCTTGGCCAGCAGGCTGCCGCCCTGTTCCGTCAGCGCTTTGACGGCTCCCGCGTCGATTGTCACCGACTCGAAGGGACGGTTGGCCGCGATCCACTGCTTGCGCGCGTGACGGTGCTCCATCGGCGGGACGAACAGAGTGCCCAGCACCTCGCCGTCGAGAATGCGGTACAGCACGTTCTCCGCCGCACCGGAAGCGATCACCAGCGGGATGCCCGCCGGCAGCACCACGTCGGCAGCCGTGATCTTGGTGTACATGCCGCCGGAGGACATGCTGCTGCCCTTGCTGCCCGAGTTGTCGCGGATGCTCTGCGAAACGGTGCGCACCTCATGGATCAGCTTGGCATCTTTGTGAACGCGAGGATCGGCATCGTACAACCCGTCAATGTCGGAAAGGATGATCAGCAGATCGGCGCCGGCGGCGCAGGCGACCAGGGCCGACAGCGTGTCGTTGTCGCCGAATTTGAGTTCGTCCACGGCAATCGTGTCGTTCTCGTTGATCACGGGAATCACGTTCATGTCGGCGAGAGCGTGCATGGTGTTGCACAGATTGAGATAGCGCGAGCGGTCGTTGAAGCCGGCGCGAGTCAGCAGGATCTGCGCGGTCGTGCAGCCGTACTCGGAGAAAAGCTTTTCGTACATCTGCATCAACAGCCCCTGCCCCACCGCCGCCAACGCTTGCTTGACCGGCAAGCTGGAAGGCTTTTCCGCGTAACCGAGGCGTCCCATGCCGGCGCCGACCGCTCCTGACGAAACGAGCAGCACGTCGGTACCGCGGTTGTGAAGGTCGGCCAAAGCGCGGCAAAGCCTGTCCATGCGCTGGATATTTATTTTCCCGTTACTGTGCGTGATGGTGCTCGTGCCGACCTTGACCACCACGCGGCGACATTTTTTCAGCTCGCTGCGATCCATTGAAACGCACCTTCCCTGTTGAAACACTTGTAATTCATTTCGACCCCGAAATGTGTGGTTTATTGTACCACGAAAAATCGGCGCCCGACGTTCTCCGGAAGCTCGTCGATTTCAGCGCATCCAAAACGCCGCTTCGTAACTTTGTCACTGACAAAACGGGACCCTTCATTTATACTTATCTCGTCAATAAAAAGCCCAGCCCGCAGCCGGGCAACTTCGGCAATTTATCAGGAGGAAACAAAAAATGACGCCGATCGTCCTTACCAGCGAAAATTTTCAGAGCGAAGTCCTTCAAAGCAGCGAACCGGTGCTGATCGATTTTTGGGCGCCGTGGTGCGCCCCCTGCCGCGCCTTTTCGCCCGTCCTCGACGAGATCGCCGCCGAAGCTTCGGGCTTCAAAGTCGGCAAGGTCAACGTGGACGAACAGCCCGAACTGGCGGCCTCGTTCCGCGTCATGAGCATCCCCACGCTGATTTTGTTCAAAAACGGCGCTCCCGCCGGCCGCGCCGTCGGCGTGCAGTCGAAGGAAAACGTGCTCGCCATGCTCAAATAGCCGGCGCGAAAAAACACGGACCGGTACTGATTTCCAATGAGAGAGCATTATTGAAAACGCCGCGTTGGGCCGCGGTTTCATACAGTTTTTCGACGCGCTTCCGGCGCTCTGAAAAAGTCGAAAAAAAACTCGCCCTTTTTAACGAAAAACCGGCACGAAAACGAGCGAAAGCGCCCGACGGATCATCCGTCGGGCGCTTTCGCTCCGCAAGGTTCCGATTCATTTTTTTGCCGTCAGCCGCGCCATTTTGTCCGGCGCAAGCAGCTCGATGCAGCCACGGGAAAGCCGCACCATGCCCTCGTCCTGGAAGTAGCGCAGCATCCTCGTCACCACTTCGCGGGCCGTGCCCAGATGGGCGGCGATCTTCTCGTGAGTGATCTTCAGCTTCCCCGTCCCTTCCAGCTCGCTCTCTTCCAGCAAAAATTCCGCCAGACGGGCGTCAAAACTTTTCCACAGCACCTGTTCGACCAGCCAGAGGATATCGGACAGATGGGAGGCCGCGACCTCGCCGATGAAATTCGCGAAGACCAGCGACCGCGCCACCAGACGCTTGCATGCCGCCGGCGGGAGCACCCACAGCAGCGAGTTTTTTTCCGCCTCGACGCTGACGTCGAAACGAAGTCCCGGCACGGCGCAGGTCGCCGAAAACAGGCAGATGTCGCCGGGAACGAGGCGGTGCAGAGTCAGCTCGCGTCCTTCCGGAGAGAGGATAAAGGCGCGGATCTGTCCGTCCATGACGGCAATCAGGCCGTCGCAGTCGGCCGAACCGGTATGGAGCGGCACCCCCGCCTCGACGCCGCGGACGAGCGCCGCCGCTTCCAGCTCCGACCGCTCGGCCGCCGTCAGCCGCTCCCAAAACGGGAAACAGTCTTTCAATTCCATGGGATTCGCCTTCCTTCGCCGTCCATGCCGGACAACTTCTTACGACAAAGCCGCCGAAGTTTTTCGGCGGCTTTCGTTTACTCGGAAACAGCAGCCAGCTCCCGTCTGGCGCGGCGGCGCGGCGGGCGCGCGCTGAACGCGAGCGCTTCGCCGTCGAGGACGCAGTCCACCGTAGAGCCGTCAGGCACCTCGCCGGACAGGATCAGGTCCGACAGGGGGTCTTCGATCTTCGTCTGGATCAGGCGGCGCAGCGGCCGGGCCCCCTGATTCTGGACCGCCGCGGCCTTGAGCAGAAACTCCCGCGCGTCCTTCGACATGGAGAGGATGACGCCGTGCTCGCCGAGGCGCGCGCGCAGGTCGAACATCATGATGTCGAACACGCGCGCCATCTCTTCGGCGCTCAGCGGATGGAAGACGAGCTGCGCGTCCACGCGGTTGAGGAACTCGGGACGGAAAAATTCCTTCACGGCGCCGAGGACCGCTTCCGATTGTTTTTTCTTCTCCGCTTCCGCGGAGGCGGAAAAGCCGAGTCCGGCCTTCGCCGTCTCGCGCACGCCGAGATTGCTGGTCATGATGACGACGGTATTTTTGAAATCGACCGTGCGTCCGTGCGCGTCGGTGAGCCGCCCCTCTTCGAGGATTTGCAGCAGCAGGTTGAACACGTCGGGATTGGCCTTTTCGATCTCGTCGAACAGCACAACCGACCAGGGATGACGGCGCACGGCCTCGGTGAGGCGGCCTTCCTCGTCGTAGCCTACGTAGCCCGGGGGCGCGCCGATCAGTTTGGCGGCCTCGTGGCGCTCCATGTACTCGCTCATGTCAAAGGCCAGCAGGGCTTTCTCGCTGCCGAACAGAGATCGCGCCAGGCAGCGGGCCAGCTCGGTCTTGCCGACGCCGCTGGGGCCGAGGAACAAAAAACTGCCCACGGGGCGGCGCGGGTCTTTCAGGCCGCTGCGCGAACGGCGCACGGCGCGGCAGAGCGCGCTCACCGCTTCGTCCTGGCCGACCAAGCGCTGATGGATCTCCGACTCGAGGCGCAGCAGGCGCTGGGCTTCGTGCTCAGTCAGTGTCTTGACGGGAATGCCGCTCCACTCGGAAAGCACGCCGGCGATCTCTTCCTCGTCGACGGTCAGCCCTTCGGGGATCTGCTGTCCGTCAAGGTCGAGGCGCACTTTCGCGCCGGCCTCGTCGATCAGGTCGATGGCCTTGTCGGGCAAACTGCGGTCGGACAGATAGCGGCTGGACAGGCGCACGGCGGCTTCCAGCGCGCCTTCGGTGTAGTGCACGCTGTGATGCTTCTCGTAGCTTTCCTTCAATCCCTGCAGGATCGCCAGCGCCGCGTCCTGATCGGGTTCGCCGACCGCCACGGGCTGGAAACGGCGCTCCAGCGCCGCGTCTTTTTCGATGTTTTTCGTGTACTCGTCGCGCGTCGTCGCACCGATGACCTGGAACTCGCCGCGGGCCAGGCTGGGTTTGAGGATGTTGGCCGCGTCCAGCGATCCTTCGGCGCTGCCCGCGCCGACGACGGTATGCAGCTCGTCGATGAAGAGGATCACGTTCTTGGCGGCGGTCAGTTCGTCGACGATCTTCTTCATGCGGTCTTCGAACTCGCCGCGGTATTTGGTGCCGGCCACGAGCGTTCCCATCGTCAGCTCCACGACGCGCTTGCCCTTGAGCAGCGAGGGCGCGGAACCTTTTTGGATCTTGTAGGCCAGCCCTTCCACGATCGCGGTTTTGCCCACGCCGGGGTCGCCGACCAGAACGGGATTGTTCTTGCGGCGGCGGCAGAGGATCTGCATCATGCGGTGCGTTTCCTGCTCGCGGCCGATCAGCGGATCGAGTTCGCCTCTAGCGGCTTTGGCCGTCAGGTCGACGCAGTACTTATCCAGCGTCGGCGTTTTGGCATCCGCCGCCGGGCGGGCGTCGCCGCCCTCTTTTTCATTCTCCGCGTCCTGACGGCTGGACTGCGCCAGCAACTGTTTTTTCAGGCTGACGCGCAGATTTTCCGTGTCGAGCCCCAACTCTGCCAGGGCATGGCAGGCTGTGCACTCCGGCGCGGACAACACGCCAAGCAGCAGGTGTTCGGTGCCGACATAACTTGAATGGAACTCGCGGGCCAGATGGATGGCCGCGTTCAACGCGCCGCGGGCCCGGTCCGAGAGCGGCAGGTCGACGGGCTGCGCGTACGGCGCCGCCGGCGGGCGCAGGGCAAGAATCTCGCGCGCCACGTCTTCGGCGGCCAGTCCGGCTTCTTTCAAAGCCAGCGCCGCCACCGACGAATCTTCGGCGATCAGGCCGATCATCAGATGTTCCGTGCCGATAAAAGCGTGTCCGAGGCGCAGTGCCTCACGATGCGCGATCTGGATCACGCGTTTGCTTCGCTCCGTAAAAAATTGCCACAAGGCACTCCCCTCCTTGATCGTTTGGGTAACTCTCAACTCTTAGGCCAAATCGAGGCCGCAAAGCATTTTTTTGAGCATCTCGGCCGCCAGCAAGCTTTTCTTGTAGGGAGACACGTCGAACATACTATCGCAGAGTTCGCCGATATGGCGCAGCGAAATCTCGATCAGCAGGCGCTCGCGGGCGTTGATCATCCCGCGGGCCTGAAGCGAGCACAGCAGGCGCCTGGCGTCGGCTTCGGAGATGGAATCGCCGACGATCTTGACGATGTGCCGGGCGCGTTCTTCGGGTATGTCGTAACTGATCTTCATGATGCGGATGTAGCCGTGACCGCCGCGCTGGCTCTCGACGATATAGCCGCGTTCGGGCGTGAAGCGGCTCCTCAGCACGTAGTTGATCTGGCTGGGGACGCAGCCGAAGCGTTCCGCCACGTCTTTGCGGCGCAGCGAAACGCGTTCGGCGTCGGCGGCGCTGCCCTGCTCTTCCCGCTCGAAAAGTTCGTTGATATAGCTTTCAATGACCTCGGTCAAACTGCTCATTCAAGGCTTCCTCCGTTCCTTCTTTCAGAACTGGAACGATTGTAGCGCATTGGTCAAATATAGTCAAGAACTGGTCAGGATTATTTCTGACCAACTTTATTTTCCGTGCCGCCGGCCAAGCGCTTCAAGTTGCCGCGATGACGCCACAGCGACAGCGCCGCCAGCAATAGCGCAAGCATCACGAAAGCGCGGTGAAGCCCGAAAAAGCCAAAAGCTCCGGCGACAAACAGCAGCGCCGCCAACGAAGCCACGGAAACGTAATGCGTCGCTTTCATGATCAAAAACCAGAGCGCACCGCCCAGCAGCACCGCCGCACATGACGCCCATACCTGCACGAAAAACAGCGTGCCCAGCGTCGTGGCTACGCCCTTGCCGCCGTGAAAACCAAGCCAGACGGGATAGTTGTGCCCGCACACGGCCGCAAAGGCGGCCAAGGCCACCGTCGCGTCGCCGCCGCCGAAAGCGCGGCACAGCATGACGACGGAGCCGCCCTTGAGCATGTCCACAAGGGTCACGAACACGGCCCACTTTTTCCCCATCGCGCGGCCCACGTTGGTGCCGCCGGTGTTTCCCGAGCCGAGCGTGCGGATGTCCTCGCCCTTTATGATTTTAACTGCCAGATAGCCCGTGGGGAACGAACCGAAAAGATAGCCGATTGCCGCCCAAAACGCCAGTTCCATGCCGTTCTTCTCCTCTTGATGTTTTTTATCAGCGACTCGCCTCAAAACAGGGCGCGCCTCACAAAGAAAGCCACGAGACTTTCCGAAGCTTTTCATTCCACAATCCATTTTCCGCAGACTGCGGATTAGCCTCAGCCTTCCGCTTTGTGCCGTCGCACTGCAAAGGCGTCAGCAATCTCCGCTCCCAATCCACGCGGACGGATAAAGATCGGGTTGATGTCCAGCAGTTCGATGTCCGGCTCCGCACACCCCATCTGCGACAGCGTGACGATCTGCCGCGCCAGCGCCTCAACGTCCATAGGCGTGCCGAACCATTCGCCGGAGATGAGCGGATACCCTTTGAGGCTCCTGATCATGTCCATGGCCGTTTCCAGCGAGACCGGAGCCACGCGCAAAGAAATGTCCTTCATCAGACCGTAATAAGCGCCGCCCAGCGCTACGGCAACGACCGGGCCGAAGAGCGGGTCGCGCTTGATGCCGATCATACACTCGATGCCGTCGGTGACCATTTTCTGAGCCACCACGCCCTGAATCTCCGCCCCGGCGTGGACACGGCTGGTGCGCTCGAGGATGCGCCCGTAAGCGTTGCGCAGTTCTTCCTCGGTGCGCAGGTTCAGCGCCACGGCGCGGACCTGCTGCTTGCTGGCAAACGACGGCGACACCACTTTCAGCGCCAGCGGAAAACCGATGCTGTGCGCCGTTTCCAGGACCTCCGTTACCGAGGTGCAAAGACGGTGCGTAACCGTTTTCAATCCATAAGCATCAACCAGCGCCATGGCGTCGCGCTCGCTCAACCGCGGCGGACAGCGGTCGAGGAACGGACGCGGCGCCGGCTTGCAGAGCTCGTTCATCGGATGAATATCGCGGCCGATGCGCCACAGGCCGGACAGCGCTTCGGCCACGCGGCGCGGGCTGCTGAACAGAGGTACGCCTTCCATGTTCATGCGACGCACCATTTCGTCAAGCGGGCGCCAGCGGCTCAGACAACAGCAGGCCAGAGTTTTGCCGCCGCGGCGGTGCGTCGTGCCCATGGCGCGGGCCAGGCGTTCGCCCTGAGCGGCCGTCAGCGAACCGGTGATGGTCAAGATCATGTCGCATTCATCGCTGTCCTGCAGCGTATCGAGGATCCGCCCCAGCGTCCCTTCGCGGTTGAGCGCCTGCTCGGACAAGTCGGCCGGGTTGGCGGCGTTGGCCCAGCGGGGCAGCAGGGCCTGGATCTTCCCTTTCAGCGCGGGGGAAAATTCGACCACGTCCAGACCGGCTTCGCGGCACTGATCGCCCTGCATCATCGCCAGCCCTTCGGACAGCGCCAGTACCGCCACGCGGTTGCCCTGAGGCGGCAGGCCCAGCGAGGACAGCTTGCCGAGGTCGACGATCTGCTGAGCGTCGCTCAGCAGCACCACGCCGAACTGACCGGCCACCGACTCCCACATGATCGAATCAGTCCAAGCCGCGTCGGCATGACGCCGCGCCAGCCGGTCGTGAAAATCCTCATTCACGCCGCTTCGCAGCAGCACCACCGGCAGCCGGCGCTCCGCCGCGCGCGAGGCCATCGCGAGAAAATCGCGCCCCCGCGACAGCGATTCAAAGCTGAGAATCAACAATGTCGTCATCGGGTCGCCGATGGCCGCTTCCATGCAGCGCAGCAGTTCGCCGTCGCTGTCGGCACAGTTGCCGAGGGAAACGACGCGGCGAAAGCGGACGCCCGCTTCCACCGCCATGGCATAGAGCGAGAACGGCACGGTGCCGCCCTGCGCGATCAGCGTCACATGACGTTCCTGCGGCTGACTGTCAGGCATCCGCACAGCCGCCGACCAGCACAGTGCCAGCCGCCGTTCCCAGTCGAAGAATCCCTGGCTGCCCGGTCCCAGGGCCCTGCCGCCGGCGGCACGATATTCACGCAGCAGCTGTCGCTCTTCTTCGTTTTCCAAGCGCGGGCAGCCGATGATCACAAAACCAATCCTCCGCGCAAGGCACTGTTCCAGCAGCGGCACGCAGTTCGTGCAGCCCGGCGCGATCATGACCACGTCGATTTCTTCGTCGGGCCATTCGGCTGCCGCGGCGCTCTCGCGGCGCACGGCAAAGAAATCTCCGCGTCCCAAGTCGCTCATCAGCGCCAGCGGGCGCAGGTCGGTCCCCGTGCCATCTCCGTCGCCGACGATCAACAGTCCACGGTTCCACATAGCGATCCCTCCCTGCGTTCTCCATGACGTGAAAATTATATCCCATCGCCTAAATCCTGTGAAGTTTGCGCCGCCTCGCCGCAGCCGCGTCATCCGCGCCCGACGAAACTAAAAAGAGCGCCCCGGCAAAACCGGAACGCTCTTTTCGTTTGGACTGATGAAACCTTGGTTGAGGGAGAGACTACTTCTTGCCCTTCTTGGCGGCCTTGGGAGCGGGCTTCTTGGCAGCTTTCTTGGCGACGGTGGCATCGACGGCCTCGCGCAGAAGCTTGCCGGCCTTGAAAACAGGCACTTTCTTGGCGGGGATGTGGACAGTCTTGGAAGGATCCTGAGGATTGCGCCCCGTACGAGCGCTGCGCTGACGTACCTCGAAAGTGCCAAAGCCCACGATCTGGACCTTGCCCTGCTTCTGCAGCGTGTCCTTCACGCCTGCAAGCATGGCGGCCACCGCGTTGGCAGCGTCAACCTTGCGAAGATTCGTCTTTTCCCTTACGAACTCAACCAATTCAGCCTTTGTCATTTTTCAGACACCTCCACACAGGATTTGGTACTTAACGATGTGAGTATATCACAGCATTCGCGCCTGACAAGCCCCCCAGCAGCGGATTTTTGCTGATTTCGCGTTCTGAGACGGCCTCTTCCATGGCTTGTGGAAGGGGCATAATACAAATTTTTGCAGTAAAAGCCATTTCTAAAAGCACATACGGCTCTTCCTGATACTGCAAAATGAGAAAATTTCTGCTATGATAAAGAACATCGAAAAAGTCTCATTTTTTTTGCTTTTTCACGAAGGAGGATGGTTGCTCATGTATTCAATGGCCCACGTCGGGATTCGCGTGCAGGATCTTCATCGGTCGCTTCGTTTCTATGTCGATGCCCTCGGCGGCACGAAGGACAAGGAGTTCAAAATGCCTTCGGGATCCCATCTGGTCTTCGTCAGGTTTGCGGACTTCTCCGTAGAGCTGATCTGCAAGCCCGGTGACGAACGCGTTCCAGGGCGCAATCATTTGGCAATTTCCGTCCCGTCTATGGAGGACGCCCTCCGGCGCCTCAGTGGCTGCGGCTTTGCCGCCGGCCCTGTCGGCCCCATGGGGGATCATGCCCGCAATTGTTTTCTCAGCGGTCCCGACGGCGAGATCATTGAACTTTGCGAAGGCAGCCTGTAGCTACCGACAAAAAATCCCTGTCTCAGCAGACAGGGATTCCGTTATTCGCTCCAGCTCCACCGCGTCATTGCCGGTTTTCGGCCTGCATTTTTCCCATCTCTTCTTCGTAGTTCCGGATCAAACTGCCGACTGTCGTTTCTTCGGCGATTTTGTTCACCATAGAATTAAGATTCTGCCAGAAATGGGAAGAAGCGCAGACATGGCCGCGCTGGTGCGCCAACTCGCACCCCTCCGGCGTCGTGCACTCGGGAAAGACGATCTGTTCGCCGGCGGCTTTCAGCACCTCGGCGACCGTGATCGTATCAGGATCGCGAACCAATTCATAGCCGCCGCGAGCGCCCCTGTAACTGCGCAAAATCCCGGCGCGGCGCAGTTTGGATACCAGCTGCTCCAGATACGTGTCAGAAAGATTCTCGGCCCTGGCCACGTCGCTGACGCTGACCGGCAGCCCGCTCCGGGCCATTTCGGAGATAGCGATGACCGCGCGCAGTCCGTAATGAGCCCTTGTTGAAACTTTCATTGAAAAGAACCTCCGTCTCTGTCGGGTTCGACAAACTTCATCGGACAAAAATCCGTAATGTACCTCCCGGACAAAATGATCATCTTCGTTTATGCGTATAGTATTGCTAGACTATATCACAAAAACGCCTGGCAGTATAGACAGGAATTCAGTCGTCCTCTCGCACTGGTTTTCATTAAAAAGGACAAAGATTCCGCGCTCTTTTTGTGATGACGAAGGCGCCTCGAAAACGATATGAAGGCGGACGGCGTACGCCTTTGCGGCAGCGCGGTGCGAAGTGCTGCATTTTCAATAATGCCTTTCATTAAAAAAGCATCTTATGATTACCGACAATTTAGCGAAATCATTTAAGGAGTTCGACCTAACATGAACAACTTCCCCGACGCTGCACAGCAACAGTTCATCAAGATGACTCAGTCAGCTCTGCGGCCCCTGATTCTCAGCCTGGCCTTTCCGACCATCTGCAGCATGCTGATCACTTCCTTCTACAACATGGCCGATACGTTCTTCGTGGCCCGCATCGGCACCAGCGCCGCCGGCGCCGTCGGCGTGGTTTATTCGCTGATGGCCATCATTCAGGCGATCGGTTTCATGTTCGGCATGGGAGCCGGCAGCATCGCCTCGCGGCGTCTGGGCGAACGAAAAAATGACGAAGCCCGCACGGCCACTTCGTCGGCGTTTTTCGCCGCGCTTGCGTTTGGCTTGCTGGTCACCACCGGCGGCCTGATCTGGCTGGATCCTTTTATGAGGCTGCTCGGCTCGACGGAAACCATTCTGCCCTTCGCGCGCGAATACGCCCGCTGGATCCTGCTCGGTGCACCGCTGATGACGACGTCGTTCGTCATGAACACCAACCTGCGTTCCGAAGGCAAGGCGTTCTTCGCCATGCTCGGCATCGTCACCGGCGGCCTGCTGAACGTCGTGCTGGACCCGCTGTTCATCTTCACGTTCAAGATGGGCATCGCCGGCGCCGCGATCGCGACCGTGCTGAGCCAGTGCGTCAGTTTTTCCATTCTGATGTCGCACTTTGTCTTCAAGCGCACGGTGCTGCGCATCGGCACGCGCTACGTGTCCCGTTCGCCCGCTTTTTACGGTTTGATCGCCCGCACCGGCATGCCGACACTGTTCCGCCAGGGTATGGCCTCGCTGGCCAGCATCGCGCTGAACACCAGCGCGGCCGTCTACGGCGACGCCGCCCTTGCGGCCATGGCCATCGTCATGCGCGTGTCCATGTTCATCGGCTCGATTCTGATCGGTTTCGGACAGGGATTTCAGCCGGTCGCGGGCTACAACTTCGGCGCCCGGCGCTACGACCGCGTCGTCGAAGCGTACAAGTTCTGCGCCCGCACCGGGCTGATCGTGCTGTCGTGCCTGGCGGCGTTTTTCTTCGTCTTCGCGCCGCAGGTCATCGCCTCATTTCAGAACGCCGATCCGCGCGTCTCCGAGATCGGCACCTTTGCCTTCCGCGCCCACTGCGTGACGCTCGTCACTTTGCCCGTAACTGCCCTTACCGACATGCTGTTTCAAGTCACCGGGCGCTACAAAGAGGCGTCGTTCCTCTCCGGCGCCCGCCGCGGCTTCTTTTTTATCCCTTGCGTGTATATCCTGCCCCGCTTCATCGGCCTGACCGGCATCCAGATCAGCCAGCCTGTCGCCGACGTCCTCTGCGCCTGTTTCTCCATCCCTCTTGTCAGAGCTTACCTCACCTGGATGCGCGCGCAGACGCCCGCAGTTAGAACAAATTCGACCACAGAGAAACGGAGAAGCGGAGAATGACAAACTATAGGGTACAAGTAATTTCCCCTGATCTCAACTCTTTATGTGATGAAATCGTCAACGGGGTATTCGCCGTACACAAATTTCTGGGCCCCGGACTTCTGGAGCGAGTCTATCAGACATGCCTCGTTCACGAACTCCGATTGCGACGCCTCAAAGTTGAAACCGAAGTTCCCGTCAATTTTACATTCAAGCAGCTTCAGATCAACGATGCCTATGTTTGGACATACTCAACAGCCAAATAATCATCGAACTCAAAGCCGTAGAAAGTCTTTTACCGTTTCATACCGCACAGCTTCTTTCATATATGAAACTCACGAGAAAGACTGTGGGGTATCTTATCAATTTCAACGTTCCTCTGACATAAAAGACGGCATTCATCGTCTGCTCCTTCCCTATTCAGCCCGACTTCCGCGAACAATATCACAATAAGCTTAATATTCTCTTTGCATTGCTCCGTTTCGCCGCTTCTCCGTGGAGGGTTTTGTTTTAAGGACTTGACGCAAATCGAACGCGTGGTATAATGCCCTGTGTCACGCGGAGGTGGCGGAATTGGCAGACGCGCAAGACTAAGGATCTTGTGGAGCAATCCATGGGGGTTCGATTCCCCCCCCCCGCACCAAATTGTGGATACGAAAAAGCGGCCCCGTGCGAATCTTGGATTCGCACGGGGCCGCTTTTTCGTTCGACGACTGCGCCGGGGCTCGCGGCGCATCCAGCGACACTCCGCGGCGGATTCGCGTGGCGCCGTTATCGTCGCGGGAAAATTCCAGTGTTCGCGTTTCTCCTTCACAGGCTCACGGGTTATTTCAGCAGATCGAGATACAGTACCCCCATGACATTTGTGCTCGACACGGCGACTTTTTTATCGTCTCCCAAATGCTTATCGATTTCTTTTTTGACCCTGTCCAGCTCTTTCTCGCCGTATTCGGGGCCGTAAAGCCAGCTCGCGTAGCGCAGGTAAAAATTTTCGGGATCGACGCGCTCTTCCCTGCGTTTTACGCTCGTCCAGAAGTCGGGATAATAGCCGTCGGCCAGCAGGAGATTCAGGAAATAGACGATGTCACAGCCTCCGTGCGTATGCGGCGTCCGTCCCAGCCCCGCCGCGACTTTTTCCAGAAACAGGTCTTCGATCCTGAGCCACGAGCTGATGAAGATCCCCTTTCGAGCCAGGTCGATAATCCGGGGATAATTCTCGTAATATGAGATGACGGGGCTGTTGGATATGAACACGTAGTCGTATTTCTTCCCGGGCGCAAAGTCCTGAAAGGCGACGTTGTAGATGGTCACCGCCGCGCCGTCGTATCCCGACTGCGAGATGAAGTCCCGCGCTTCTCTCGCCATCTCCACGGAGGGTTCCAGCCCCTCGGCAAGCGCGCCCTCGTCGAGGAGGCGCTTCAAATAGCGCCCCGCCCCGCAGCCGATATCGATCACGCTGCGGCCTTTCAGCTCGGCCTTCGCTCTGAAAAGATCAAAAACTTGGTCGCCGCCGGCATTGGAGGAGATCTTTCGAAACTCGCGCGCCCGCTTGTTCCACATGGCATTGGATTTTTCCATGTCCTGCCGCGGCTTCGACAGTTTCCTGACGCAGATACCCTTTATGTCGTTCATCGATTCATACCTCGCAAAAATTCTCCAGCTCTTTTCCAACGGAACCGCGACAGGCGGCGCAATTTGTCCCCAAGGCTTTACAATAAACTTCGCCGTCTCTGCGCTTATCGCACGACAAAAAAGACTCTTCTCAATTACAGAGATTGCTTCTATTATATATTAAGCAGACTGGCTGTCAATCGTTCGAGCTCCGGTGCGAATGGGGAGAACTTCTAGAAAGTCCGGCGGTCTAAGGGGGTATCTCTCGATTTCAGCTTATGGTTCGCCATCGATTTTTCTCCAAGCATTGACAAACACGCACAAAACAATCATAATTATTTTTTTGGCGCGATTTCAGCGTCATGATTCAGGGATGAAACGCCAGGGGCGGCTCACGGTGGGCGGTCCTTTGGAAATCCCTTGCGATTCTGGGAGGAATTACGAAGTGACCGCAGCAAGTTTTAGAGATTTCAATCTGCCCGAGAGTTTTCTTGCCGCTCTCGATCAACGAGGCTTTACGACGCCGACGCCGGTTCAGGCGCAGGTTCTGTCGCAGCCCAATCTGGACACGGACATGGTCGTGCAGGCGCGCACGGGTTCCGGCAAGACGCTGGCTTTTCTTCTGCCGCTGCTGAGCGAACTCGAAGGCGGCGGCAAAAAGCCCCGTCTGCTGGTGCTCTCGCCGACGCGCGAGCTGGCCATGCAGAACGCCGGCGAATCGGAATTTTTAGGCCGCATCAGGGGCATCGGCACGGTGAGCATCGTCGGCGGCATGAGCATGGAGCACCAGATCTTCCAGCTCCGGCGCGGCGCCTCGGTCGTCGTCGGCACGCCGGGGCGCGTTCTCGATCATATCCGCCGCGGCACGCTCGACTTGAGCGAGATCGAGACGCTGGTTCTCGACGAGGGCGACAACATGCTCGACATGGGTTTCCGCGACGAGCTGGAAGCGATCCTCGAGGCCGCCGTGAGCCGCAAAAAGACCTGGCTCTTCTCGGCGACGATGCCCGACTCGGTGTTTTCGCTCTGCAAACGCTATCTCAAGGAGCCGTTGCGGCTGGAGCTGAACCACGAGGAGGAGCAGCACGAAGACATTGTGCACCGTGTGTATTTGGTGCCTTCGCGTCAGCGCATGGAAGCGCTGGTCAACATCCTGCTGTGGGAGAAGCCGGCGCTCTGCCTGATATTCTGCCACACCAAGACCGATACGGGAGAGGTGGCGGGGCGTCTTCAGGAGGAAGGTCTGATGGCTCTGGCGCTGAACGGCGACATGACGCAGCGCGAACGCAGCAACGCCTTGGAATCTTTCCGCACCGGCCGCATTCCCGTTTTGGTCGCCACCAACGTGGCCGCCCGAGGGCTGGACGTGCAGGGCGTCAGCCACGTGATCCAGCTGGGCCTTCCCGACAACATGGAGACCTTCGTGCACCGTTCCGGGCGCACCGGGCGGGCCGGGCACGAAGGCAGCAACCTGCTGCTGCTGACGCCGCAGGAATCGGGACGCTTCAAGTTCATGATCCGCAGCTCCGAGATGAAGGTCGAATGGCTGAAAGTCCCCGACATCCAGGAGATCAGCGTCATCCAGCGCGAACGCCGCGAGGAATCGTTGCTGGAGATCGTTCCCGCGCCGGAGATCCGCGCCTGGGCCGAGTCGCTTCTCGAACGCAGCGACGACGCGGCGGATCTGGCGGCCAAGCTGCTGTCGGTCGCAGTCAAGGACATCCCCACGGGCTACGCCCTCAGAGATTCGCTCCAGCGCGAGCTTGACCAGCGCCGCGAGCGTGCCGCGGTGCGCCGTGAAGGGCGCGCAAGTTCCCGCTTCGACGGCGAACGGCGCGGCCTCGCAACGGAACGCGCGCGTTTCCGCGGGCAGGGCCTTTCCATTCGCATCGCCAAGGGGCGGAACGACCAGGAATGGTCCGTCGGCCGCATCCTCGGCGCTCTGTGCGCAGCGCTCGGCGTCAGCCGCGACGAGATCGGCAACATCAAAATGCGCGACTCGCACACCGAGGTGGAGCTGAGCCCCGCGGCGATCGCCAGCCTCGACGACGGCGGGCGGCGACGGCTGATCGACCGCGGCCTGATCTCCGGCGAGCCACGGCTGGGCGGGGCTCGCCGCGAACGGCGCTTCGATCGTTCCGGTGAGCGTCTTGGCAAAAGGAATTTCGAGCGCACTTCGGAACGCCGTCCCCGATACGGCCGCGACGCCTAAATAAACGCACAGGAGCCGTTTTGCTTTTCAGAGCGAAAACGGCTCCTGTTTGTTTCTTCCGTTTTGATTTTCAGCGCCCCAAGCGAGTATAATGGACGGGAATCATTAAGAAGAAGCGGCGCGATCGTCACATTTCCGCCGACGGGAGCGCACATTTTTCGAGAAGGAGTCTTTTCCATGGAATTCGATCCGGAAACTATGAAAATCCACATCTGCAAAAAATGCAAGGGCCTGGGATTTGGCATCGACCTGAAAGGCAACCGTTTCAACTGCTCCGAGTGCAACGGCACGGGCCGCATTCTCGTCAAGACGCTCAAGGAGGAGTTCACGCTCGACAGCCTCAGCGAGAATCTCTCTTTCGACAAGGAAACGATGAGAGTCCGCGTCTGCAAATCCTGCGGCGGCCTGGGCAGCATCGATTACGGCTCCGAAGAGCGCGAGTGCGAGGACTGCCACGGCACGGGACGGATCATCGAGCAGAAAATCCTCACGGAATACCAGCTGCATCACGTCGACGGGATCGTCGCGCCCGAAGAGAAAGAATGAACCTTTGGAGAATTATTTCGCTTTAAATCGCGAAAATGCGGAGTCCGGCAAAAAAACGGCTTGCTTTGTTCACGAGCTGTGCTATACTTTTTGTAATGATAAAGTCTACCTGCGGTGTTCGTGATCTTGGCTTTCGTCTTGAGCCAACACCTGTCGTCCGGTGAAGAGAGGCCGCGGCCGTCGTGGCGGCCGGGCAATCTTCTATTTCTAGCGGAACGGGTCAAGACTGCCGCGACACGGCACTGTGGGCTCAGTTTATCGGAAAAGAGAGAACTCTCAGGGGTTCCCTCTTTTTTTATATTCGACGCCAATGGCGCATAAAAATTTTCCGATACAGAGCAGGAAGTGAGACAATGAGTTCCCCCTATATCCATCTCGATCAGATTCGCGGAGTCATTTTCGACTGGGACGGCGTCATTGCCGAGAGCAGGCTCGATTTCGCCCCGCTCCGGGAGAAATATTTCGGCGGACGGCGCGTCCCTCTGCTGGAGGCGGCGGCGGAGATGCAGGAGCCTCTCAAAACCGAGTTCATGAACGCCGTCAGGGACGAAGAGATGCGGGGCGCCGCGCGCTCCGCCGCGGTCGCCGGCGCTTTCGATCTCATCGCGCTGCTCGACGGACGCCGCGTCCCGTGGTGCGTTCTCTCGAGGAACTGCCGCGAGTCCATCGAGCTTGCCGCCAGAAGCATCGGGCTCGCGCTGCCGCCGCAGACCTTCGGGCGCGAAGCCCGTTACGTCAAACCGGATCCCCGGGCAATGACCGACGCGGCTCAGGCCATCGGCGTTCCCGCCTCCCGTTGCCTCGTCATCGGCGACTACCTTTACGAGCTGCTCGGCGCGCGGCGCGCCGGGATGCGCTGCGTTCTCGTGAACAACTGCTCCGATCCCGAAAGCGCCGCGCTGGCCGACGCCGTTTTTCCCACGATGCGCGATCTTGCCGAAAGTTTTCTCGACGGAGGGACGCTCGTTCCCTGGGAGTATCACGGCTTTGCGCGGCGCTGCGGCCGGCGAAAACTGGAAAAGATGCACGAGCAGGCCGTCCATGTCGATACGCCGCTGTCGTTCCAAACTCTCGACAAGCTCGGAAAATTGGCCGCCTCGGGTCTCGGGCGCCTGTCGGTGGACGCCGGACGCACGTTGGGCCTGCAAGAGCTTCGGGAGCAGGTTCTGCTTCCCCCTTCCTGGCTGGAAGCGCCCGCGGCGCAGCTCTTGAGATCCATATTCGCGGTCCGCTACCCGCTGCTGCATATCGCCCCGGGCGAAGCCGGGCGTCCGCTCTCTTCCATCGCCAGCGTCCGGAATTTTACAGAAGAAATCTTCCATCGGGAGCGGACATGATCGTTTTTCACGCAAACGGCGCCTCCTCGCGCGCTTCGCGCCGCCAAAACGGGAAAACGCAAAAGCGGGAAGTCTGCGGACACGGGCAAAACGCGCCGAGACTTCCCGCTTTTATTGATCCTGCGCCTCATGGCGCGAACGGAGCCAGTCCCTCAAAAGCGCCAACGTCTCGCGCCAAGCCATCGAGGTCAGCTCCAGACCCCGGCAGGTCGGCACGAAATTCGCCGGGTGCCAGGGCACGTGCCGCACGAGGCTGGGCGCAGGCGAAGGGACGACCTCGAAATCGGGCATAAACTTTTTCGCCCAGCGCAGAGCCCGCGCCATATGAAAACGGTCCGTGACGAGAAAGACCTGCGGGCGCGAACGCTCGTCGGGATACAGTCTTCGCAAAAAAACGGCGCTTTCGCGCAGATTGCCCTCGGTATTCAAGGAGCGAGTTTCCAAAAGCGTCTTTTCCCGAGGCGGCGAGCCCCGCAGCCAGCGGGCCATCAACGGCGACTCGATGCCCGAAAGCAGAAGCTTTCCGTCTCCGCAACGCGATAAAATTTCTCTCGCTGCCCGCAGACGCCGCTGCGAAGAAACGGAAGGCTGATACGTCCGCCCTTCGGCGACCGCGCCGCCGCCGAGCACCAGCACGACAGCCGAACGGCCGCCGCGCCCCTCTTCCGCTTCGGGCGTCAGAGACTCCAAAAAGGCGAGCATTCTTTTGCCGCAGAAATCAGTGCATGAAAAAGCGAAAAGCAACGTCAGCACGCTCAACAGGGTGCGCCGCCTTTTGCGTTCCTCCCCCGCCGGGACCAGAAGCAAAAAGAACGACGCCGCCAGGAACAGTCCCAGCGGCGACAGGAGGGCGATAATCAACGTCGACTGAAAGAAAGACCACTGGCTCATGGGCGGAGCGGGAGGCGTTCGGAAGTATGCGTGTTCAGGTAAGCCTCGAGGCGCGCCCGGCTCATGCGTATGTGGGCCCTCATGGCCTCGCGCACCCTTTTCTCGTCGCGGGCCAGAAGCGCCTCGATGATCTCCACGTGGCCTTCGGCAAGGTGCCTGATGTATTCAGTGTCGCCCAGCGAATACGGACGATACAGGTTGATCACATCCACCAGCTCCTGCAGCGAATTCATCAGGAAACGGTTGCCTGACGACTGATAAAGAAAAGCGTGAAAACGGCGATCCTCTTCAAGATATTTCTGCGGGTCCGTATCGTTGCCCATGTGTTTGAAAATTTCGAGAAACTCTTTCAGCTCCTTTTCCGGAGGGTTCACCGACACCAGCGCCGCCGCGAACATTTCCAAGTCCTCGCGCAGCTCGTAGAGCGCCCCCGCATCGCTGATCGACGGCAGGGAAACGTAAGCGCCCTTGCGCGGCGTCAGCGTTACCAGCGAAGTCTTCGCCAGCTGACGGATCGCTTCGCGCACCGGCGTTCGCGACACGGCCATTTTTTCCGCCAGCTCGACTTCGGAAAGTTTTTCCCCCGGCTTGATGATACCGCTCACAATAGCTTGCTTGATCTTCTCGTAAACGATCTGACGAAGATCCATGTTCTTCGCCGGATGAAGCGGATTATACATGATCATCACCCCATCATATAGAAGCAAAGCTTTGCAACCTTTATTTATGATTATACAAAAAACATCGATCTGCCGCAATCATGAAATCTGCACGAAGTCACGCCGAAAACGCGGCGTTTTCCTGATAAATGTCACACGATCGGCTCTCAAGATGCCTCCGTATTTTCCATGAATGCGCCATACAAAAAGCTGCCTCGTTATCGTGCACGGCACGGAAACGGGGCAGCTTCGTTTTTTTAAACGAAAGCCACCGGCAGTGCCGGTGGTTATGATTCGGAAGAACAAGACGGACATTGCCTCGGCTTTCGCAGAGTCCGTCGCACCGTTCGATATTGTGGCTACCCCGCCTGGATTCGAACCAGGATCAAGGGAACCAAAATCCCTTGTGCTGCCGTTGCACCACGGGGTAATTTCTTTCGGAAAAAAATGGCGCGCTCGGCGGGACTTGAACCCACAACCTTTGCCTCCGGAGGGCAACACTCTATCCAATTGAGCTACGAGCGCGCGCCATGGAACAGTAGGTAGAATACACCGATTTGCATTATCCGTCAAGAAGAGTCAACGCGAGAAAAAGTGACGCGCGCGGCGAACTTCGTTGCGTTGGGCGAAGACATGGCTTCTTGTGTAATAGCGCACATTTCGTTTTTATATTTCTGATGATTTTATAGTTGACAAAACGAATGTGCTAGATTATATTCGATCTATCTCTGAAGGAAGGCGTCGCAATTGAAGTTATGTTGTGCTATGCGGTGTGAAGGCGGCCTCTGTAAAAAGTCGCGGCCTTTTGTTTTTTCGCGCCGATGGGCGTTCTATGTTTGGGAGGAGGCGTTCTGATTGGTTGACAGAGAGTCGTTGAAGAAAAAAATTTTTGCTGCGGCCGACGCGGCGGAACCGATGGCCCGCGCCTATGCAGAGGACATCGCGGCCAACGCCGAGCTGGGTTTTTTCGAAAAGCGCACCAGCGGCAAACTGGCCGAAAATCTTGAATCGTTGGGATTGAAGCTGAAAAAGAGCATCGCGCTGACGGGGCTTCGCGCCGACATCGGCGAAAACAAAGGGCCCAAGATCGCGCTGATCGGCGAACTCGACGGCATCGTCTGCCGCAACCATCCGCAGGCCAATCCCGTCGACGGCGCTTCCCACAGCTGCGGGCACAATCTCCAGACCGCGATCGTGCTGACCGCGGCGGCGGCGTTGGTCAGGAGCGGCGTCATGAAGGAGCTCGACGGTTCCGTGACGCTGATGGCCGTTCCCGCGGAGGAGTTCATCGAGATCGACCGCCGCAAGAAGATGCGCGACGAGGGCACGATCGCCTATCTGTGCGGCAAGCCCGAATTCGTGCGCCTGGGCGAGTTCGACGACGTGGACATGGCAATGATGGTCCACGCGGGCGAGTTCTCCGCAGGCCCCGCGTTCTCCGTTCCCTATCACGGCAACGGCTTCCGCGTGTTCATGGTGCGCTACGAGGGCAAGCAGGCTCACGCTGCCGCCGCGCCCGACCAGGGCATCAACGCGCTTTACGCCGCGGTCGCGGGCATCAACGCCGTCAACACGCTGCGCGAAACGTTCCGCGACAACGATCACGTGCGCGTCCACTTCATCATCACCAAGGGCGGCGATTCGGTCAACAGCGTGCCCGATGACGTGCGTCTCGAAGGTTATGTCCGCGCCGCCGACGCGGCCGTGATCGATTCGGTGTTCGCCAAGGTGGAACGGGCCTTCAGGAGCGGCGCCGAGGCGCTGGGCTGCAAGTTCCACTTTACCAGCATCCCCGGCGACATGCCGCTGGCGGTTTGCGACTCGCTGAACCGGCTTTTTGCCGAAAACGCCGCGGCTCTGGTCGGACGCGACAACGTGCTGACGGGGTCCTACTTTGCCGCTTCGACGGACATGGGCGATATCTGTCACCTGATGCCCGGTATCCATCCTTCGGCGGGCGGTTCCGTCGGCGCGCTTCATTCCGCGCAGTTCAAGGTGACGGACTTCCGCGCCGCGGTGTTGGACTCGGCCAAGGTCCTGCTGGCGACGGTCGTCGATCTGCTGGCCGACGACGCGGCGAAGGCGCGCGAGATCATCGGCGGCTTCAAGCCCATTTACACGAAGGCGCAGTATCTTGCGGCGATGGACGCCCGTTTCTCCGAGCATTAGGTCATACCCGAAGGACGGTCGTCCTTCGGTCGAGCTTCGGTTTTATCTCTTCACATTTTCTATTTCAGAAGGAGGCTTTTTTGTATGGAAACTGTCGGCAAAGCATTGAGAAACTGGAAGATCCACGCTTTGGCGCTCGCCTTGTCGGTCGTCGCCGAGCTTATCGGCGGCAAAACGTTCGACGTCGGCCCGGCCAAGCTGGTTTTGGTGCCCATGTTCTATTCGTTCATTCTGGGCGCGATCATCAGCCTGCCCAAGATGAAAATTCTCTCCATGGACGATATGACGCAGGTCTCGTCGCTGGTCGGCGTGACGTTCTTCCTGCTCATGGCCCGTTACGGCACGCTGGTCGGTCCCAGTTTCTGGAAGGTCGTCCATTCGGCTCCCGCGCTTCTGCTGCAGGAGTTCGGCAACCTCGGCACCGCCTTGTTGGGCGTTCCCTTCGCCGTGCTGCTGGGGCTGCGCCGCGAAGCCGTCGGCGCCGCCTTCTCCAACGCCCGCGAGTCAAGCGTCGCTCTGGTCGGTGAAAAATACGGCATCGACTCTCCCGAAGGCTTGGGCGTCATGGGCGTATACATCACCGGCACCGTCTTCGGCGCTTTGTTCTGCAGCTTCATGAGCTCCATCATCGCCTCGACGATCTCCTGGTTCAGCCCCCAGGCTCTGGCGATGGCCTGCGGTACCGGCAGCGCCAGCATGATGACGACTTCTCTGGCTCCGCTTGTGGCGATGTTCCCCGATCTGAAGGAAGAGCTTACGGCTCTGGCTGCTTCCAGCAACATGCTCTCCGGTCTGGACGGCCTGTACATGTCGGTCTTCATCGGCCTGCCTCTGACCGAGTTCCTCGTCCGCCTCTGCGGCGTGAAGGACGCTCCGAGCAAGCCCGGCGCGCAGAAGTAGTCCAGAAGAAGGGAGTATACGACCATGACTAATGTACAGCTTGTCCTTTTCATGCTCATCGATACCTTCCTGAGCGTCGTCGTCAATATGATGCAGGGCGTCGCCCTTGCCGACACGCTGCTGGGCATGGCGGTGTTGCTCGGCATCGTCGCGGCCGGCGTGATCATCCATAAGCTGATCCCCTGGAAGGGGCTTCCCGCGGTCGCTTACATCACCACACTGGGCTGCCTCGTGACGATCCCCGATCTGCTGCCCGGCGCGGCATTCATCAGCAAGGCCGCCGGCAAGATCGGCTTTGTCGGCCTCTGCACGCCCATCCTGGCCTACGCCGGACTGGCGCTCGGCAAGGACATCAACCTTCTGAAAAAACAGGGATTGAGGATCATCCTCGTCGGACTGGTGGTCTTTGTGGGAACGTTCCTCGGTTCCGCGATTATCGCCGAAGTGGTCCTTCGTTTCATGAAGTAAAAGATCGGATTAAAATGGAAACGAGAGCCCAATCCTCTTGGCAGGACTGGGCTCTCGTTTTTTGTTTGCCGCCCGCGCGGCAGATCGAGGCGAAGAACGCCGGCGGCGAAGAAAATTCATGCTATTTCTCAATTAAAAGGCCGAACGCAAGGTGCTGCGGGGGAGACTCACAAAGCGAGCTGCGCAGCAGTCGAGGCAGTTCTGAGCGACTGAACTCCCCCGCAGCCCCGAAAACTGTGCTAATGCTTTCTATCAAGAATTAGTATCAGCGGAATTTCACGATGGTCACGCCCCAGCCGCCTTCGGAGTGGTCGCCGAGACGGTACTCGGAAACGTAAGGCAAACGGGCGCAGAGCTGATGCACAAGCTTGCGCAGGATGCCTTCGCCGCGGCCGTGAATGACGGCGACTTCGCCGTACCCGGCGCGCATGGCCTGGTCGAGGTAGCGCTCCACCAACGGGATTGCTTCGTCGGCCAGCATGCCGCGCACCATGATGGAGCTGGGCACGCCTTCCGGACGCCGCACGATGGCGATTTCGTCCGCGCTCTGCCGCGCCTGGGGTGGTGCGGCGGTCGGCGTCAACTTCGCCAGCGGCACGGTGATGCGCATGGCGCCGGCCTGCACTTCGGCGTTCTTGCCGTCGATGGCCACGATCTCGCCCTTGACGCTGCTGTCGCTGAGCTTCACGGGCGAGCCGACCGCCAATCGCGGCGAGGCGGGAGGCGTGCGCCGCACTTCAATAGCGTTCTGGCGCACGGCCGACGTGCCGCGGGTCTTGTCGATCTGCATTTTTTGCCGGGCCATCTCGCGGTGTCCGGCCGAGCGCGCCGCGCCTTGCAGTGATTTGAGCAGCGAACGGGCTTTCGCCTCGGCGTCGTCGAGAACTTTTTGCGATTCGCGTTCCGCTTTCAGGATCATTTCGTCCCGTTTCCGCTCGGTTTCGGAACGGCTCTGCTGAAGTTTTTTCCTTTCGGCGTCAAGCCTCTGTTTTTCCTGCGCCAGTTCGCGCGAGAGCTTCTCGACGGCTAAGCGTTTTTCCTGCAGCTGGCCGATCAGGCGCTCGACGTTCAGCTCGTCGGAATTCAGACACTCTTCGGCCCGCTTGACGATGTCGGGCGGCATGCCGTAGCGTTGGGCGATCGCCAGGGCGTTGCTCTGGCCGGGGATGCCGACGAGCAGATGATACGTGGGGCTGAGGGTCTTCATGTCGAAGTCGACGCAGGCCGCCTCCACGCCGGGCGTAGTGGTCGCGAAGCGTTTGATCGGATTGTGATGCGTCGTCGCCAGCACGAGGGTCTTGCGGCGCAAAAACTCCTCCAGCACGGCGATGCCCAGGGCCGCGCCTTCCTGCGGGTCGGTGCCGGCGCCCAGTTCGTCGAGCAGCGCCAGCGAATCGGCATCGGCGTTTTCGAGCATCGAAACGATGCGCTTCAAATGGGAGCTGAACGTCGAAAGGCTCTGTTCGATGCTCTGCTCGTCGCCGATATCGGCGTAAATCGCGGAGATGTTGCCGACGCAGGAGCCGTCGCCGGCGGGCACGGGCAAGCCGCACCAGGCCAGGTACACGGCCAGAGCGCACGTTTTCAGCGCCACGGTCTTGCCGCCGGTGTTCGGTCCCGTCACCACGAGGGCGCGAAAATCCCGGCCGCAAGAAACGTCGATGGGAACGGCGCGCTCGCCCAGCAGCGGGTGACGCACGTCGTAAAAGCAAAACTCGGAGCGTTTGACCAGCTCGGGGATGCGCCAGCGTTTGAAATGGATCAGGTCGTCCATGCAGTAGAACAGGTCGAGCTGCGCCAGCGCCGTTTCCGCTTCGTTCACGGCGTTTCGGCGGTCGAGAAGCATTTTCGTCAGCTCGCCGAAAATGCGGTGCTCCTCCTGGCGCTGCTGCTCCAGCAGCGCCGCGATGCGGTTATTGAAGACGACGAGGGCGTGCGGCTCCATGTAGACGGAGTTGCCCGACGCCGACTTGTCGGTGACGATGCCGGGGAAGCGGTTGATAAAAGCCTGTTTCACCAACACGGCGAAGCGGCCGCTGCGCATCGAAAGCACGCGTTCCTGGAGCATGCCGCTGGAGGGGCCGTTCAGGAAGCCGTTGCCCACAGCGCGCGCTTCGCGCCGTTTCTGGTCCAGTTCGGCGCGGATCTCGCGCAGTTTGGGCGAAGCGCCGTCGGCCAGCGAGCCGTCGCTGTTCAAGACCGAAAGCCGTTCGAGTTCGTCCGAGAATTCACGGATACGGTCACAAAACCAGACCAGCGGCGGGAACTTCTCCTTTGCCGCCTGCGCGCATTCCTTGACGGCCATGGCCAGCGTCAGCAGGACGCGGACCTTCAGCAGCTCCTCCCCCAGCAGCAGCCCCGTATGGCGCGCCTCGTCCAGCGCTGCGGAGACGACCTGCACCGCCTCGTTCCACGGGAAGTTCCCGCCGCTTTCGATAAAGTTCAAATAAGCCGCCAGCAGATTCTGGCGGCTTATCAGACTTTTCATGTCGGCGGCAGGCTCTATCCGGACGAGAGCCGCGCGTCCCAGTTCACTTCTCGCGCCCGCTGCAAGGAGCTCGAGGACGTCGTCGATCTCGAGCGACTGCCGCGCCTCTTCGTTGATTTTCACCTCGGATCACCAACTATACGATCTGTTTCGGGAAAAAAGCGTCGAGAGAGTCTTTGATGTCGGGAAGGACCGCATTGACGAGCAGCACCGTACGGCTGTTTCGCAGTTCCACGCCGGGCAGAAAACGCTCGGCATGCTGCAGCGTCACGACGACGAGGATCACGATCGCCGCGCCCTTGACGCCGCCGACCAGAAAACCGCACAGACGATCCAGCGCCGACAGCGACACCATCGACAGCAGCGCGCGGAAGAGCTTGCCGATCAGCGCGCAGACGATGCAGACGGCAAAGAAAACGAGCGCGATCGCGATCATCCGGCTCACCGAAGCGTTGAGCGAGCCGAAAAGATTCCTGAGCGCGGCGTCCACCGGATCGGCGTATTTGAAGCCGAAATAAACGCCGCCGATGATGCCGGCCAGGGAAAAGATCTCGCCGGAAAAACCGCGGAAAATCCCCTTGACGGCGAAAAAGACCACGATCAGCAGCATGCAAAGGTCGAATCCGTCCACAAGGGTCATTCCGCGCCTTCTTTCCGCTCGCTCTTCTCCGGCGCGCCGTCGCCGGCAGAATAATATTTGCTCAGGAGCAGATCGAGTTTTCCCTCGATCTGCTTCAGCTTATACGCCATGTACATCCAGCCGAGGACCAGCCGCCGCTCTTGGTCGACTTTGGGGTCGAGGGACGCAAACAGTTTCCGGCTGAATTCGACGATTTCGTCAAACTGTTCGGGCTTAAGAGCCGTACGAAGGAGGTAGGTCTTGGTGCCGAGAGTGACTCTTGCCTCCCGGGTGTTATCCTCCATGTTCTTACCGCCTTTCGAAGCCGGCGTCGGGCAGGATGTTTTTCAAGCTCTTGGCGATATCGTCAAGCTTGCTCTCGAGAGCTTCCTTCTCCTTCTGAAGGTTCATCTTCTCCCGCTCGAGCTCCTCGATGACGCGGTCTTTCTCCTTGAGCGCGCGGATCTTGTCGAGCTCTTTTTCATCCAGCTGCTTCTTCACCTTCGCCAGCTCGTCCTGCAAAGAAGCGTTGGACGCGGCGAACTCGCCGATACGGCCGGAAACGCGCTCCAGAAGCTGATCGAGTTCGGATAAATTGGTCATCATTTCTTCCTCCTTAGTTTTCCGCATTTCTGCAAGGATCTGCGTCTTATTATCTCAGTTTATAGCCCTTTTGTTCAAGCCCCGAACGAACGCCGTTGTGTTCTTCTTCCACTTCGGCGTCTTTCAGCGTGCGCTCGCTCAGACGGTACGCCATCGAGAAAGCCATGCTGCGGAATCCCTCCGGCACGCCCTGGCCTTCGTAGACGTCGAAAAGGCGCACGGTGCTCAGCAGCGAGCCGGCCACTTCGCGGATGTCGGCGATCACCTTGTCGGCGGGCACATCCCTGGCGACGAGCATGGAAATGTCGCGGTAGACCGGCGGATAGGGATTGTTTTTGGCATAACGGGGCAGCGGCGTTTCCATAAAAGGCTCCACGTCCAGCTCGAAAGCGTACAGCGGCGTGTCGAGATCGAGCTGAGCGGCGATGTCGGGCTTCAGGCACATCAGATAGCCGATGGTCTTGCCGTCGAACAGGATCTCGGCCGTCTGGCCGGCGTGCCCGTCGGCGCGCTGCGCCCGGCGGAACGTCAGCGCGGCGTTGCAGCTCCGGGCCAGCGCTTCCACGTCGCCCTTGACCAACATGAAATCCTCTTTCGAGGACGCGTAGAGCGCGCGTTTTTCCTTGCCGCTGAAGGCAATGCCGCCGATGCGCTCCACCTCTTTGACAGCGCCGTTTTCCGGCACAAACACGCGGCCGAACTCGAAGACGCGGATCGGATCGCGCCAGCCGCCGCGCACCGCTTTGCCGACACCGTTCAGCAGCCCGGGAAGCAGCGAAGGACGCATCACCGACATATCGGCACTGATCGGATTGGCCACGACCTTGCATTGGCCGGCCTCGGGATAACGAAGCAGCGTCAGGCTCTCGGGGCTGACGAAGCTCAGCGTCACCGCTTCGGTATAACCGCGACCGATCGCCACGGAACGGAGCAGGCGCTGCAGCCGCATGGCCGGACTGAGCGCTCCGGCGCGGTGCAGAACGGGGATCGTTGGCTCGATCGCGTCGTAACCGCGGATACGTCCGACTTCCTCGATCAGATCTTCTTCGATGGCGATGTCGCAGCGGCGCGTCGGTACTTCGTATTCGGCGCTGTCCCGATCGCCGGCCGCTTTTTCGATGCCGAGGCGCTTCAAGATCGCCTCGGCCCCGTTCATGTCGTCCCAGACGAGGATCTTCTTCATCTTTCCCGCCGTCAGAGGTACGCGGGCCGGCCGGATTTCGCCGTTCTGAACGTAAAAGTTGCGCGAGAAGGCGCGCACGCCGCCCCACTGCTCCATCAGATGCAGCGCGTAGTTCATGGCGGTCTCCGTCAGCAGAGGATCGACGCCGCGGGAATAGCGGAACGAAGCTTCGCTGGGGATGCCGAGGCGGCGCGAAGTTTTGCTGACGAAGGGAGCCGCGAAGTTGGCGCTTTCCAGGAGAACGTGTTCCGTCTTGTCGGTGATTTCCGAGTTGAGTCCGCCCATGACGCCGGCCAGCGCCACGCCGACGCCGCTGCTGGAGATGACAAGGTCGGAGGGCAGCAACTTGTGGGTTTTGCCGTCGAGCGTGACGAGCTCCTCGCCGTCTCGGGCGGCGCGCACGCCGATGTTGCGCCCCGGCAGGCTGGCCGCGTCGAAAGCGTGCAGCGGCTGGCCGAGGGCGAGCATCGCGTAGTTGGTGGCGTCGACGATGTTGTTGATGGGGCGCATGCCCGACATGCACAGTCTCACGCCGGCCTGCAACGGCGACGGAGCGATCCGGACCGAATCGGCCATGCCGAGGCGGTAGGCGCGGCAGCCTTCGCTTCCGAGCGTGATCCCTTCGAACGGCAGCGTCCACTCGCCGTCGTAGCCCGGCTTGGGAACGGCGGGCACGTGCAGATCGCACTGCGGGAACAGCGCGTGGATCTCCAGCGCCGCACCGAGAACGCTGAGCAGATCGCCGCGGTTCGGCGTCACCGACATGTCGAAGACTGTGTCGTCCAGCCCCAGCCACGCGCCGGCATCGGCGCCGAGCGGCGCGTCCTGCGGCAGGATGAGGATGCCGTACACATCGGTCAGATCGGGCACGCCCAATTCCTTGGCCGACGCCATCATGCCGGCGCTGTTGAAACCGTCGAAATCGCGATACTCCAGCTCCATGCCGCCGGCCGTCGACGAGCCGGGCGCGAACCAGGGGATCACGTCGCCCAGCTTCACGTTCGGCGCCGCGGTGACGCAGAGCGGATACTCCTTCTCCCCCACGTCCAGGCGGGTCACTTTCAGACCCGATTTGGTCGGATGCTGCGAGCACTCGACGATCTTGGCGATGCGCACGCCTCTGACGGCCGCGCCGGGACGCATAATGGATTCGATCTCGGTGCCCGTCACCGTCAGCTTCTCGGCGATCTCTTCAAGAGGCGCGTCAAGCGTGATGAAATCTTTCAGCCAGTTGATGGAGAGCAACATTATTCATGCCTCCCGGAAAGAAGATAGGAAACGTCGCCGTCGAACAGTGCGCGGAGATCCGTCAGCCCGTACTTGAGCATGGCGATGCGGTCGAGCCCCATGCCCCAGGCGAAACCGTTGTATTTGTCGGGGTCGATGCCGCCGTAGCGCAGCACGTTGGGATGGCACATGCCCATGCCGCCGATCTCGAGCCAGCCGGTGCCCTTGCAGATTTGGCAGTGGCAATCGGAACCGCCGCACTTGAAGCACTCGATGTCGACTTCCATCGACGGCTCCGTGAACGGGAAGTAGCTGGCGCGGTAGCGGGCTTTCAGCTTCCTGCCGAAGACGCCGTGGATCATCGCTTCGAGGCAGCCTTTGAGGTCGCCGACGGAGATGGATGTGTCGACGACCAAGCCTTCGACCTGATGGAACATCGGCGAGTGCGTGGGGTCGTTGTCGCGGCGATAGACGCGCCCGGGGCAGGCCACGCGCAGCGGCGCGCCCATGTCGAGCATGGCGTGGATCTCCATGCCGGAAGTGTGCGTGCGCAGCAGGCGTCCGTCGCCGAAGTAAAACGTGTCCTGCATGTCGCGGGCCGGGTGGTGCGGCGGGATGTTCAGCGCTTCGAAGTTGAAGAAGTCCGTCTCGATCTCCGGACCGGTCACGGTCACGAATCCCAGCCCTTCAAGGACTTCCAGCACCTCCATCGTCACCTGCACGACAGGATGCACGCCGCCGTAGGCCCGGCCGCGGGCAGGCTGCGTGACGTCGACGCGGTCGCGCAGCTCCATCTCCGTCAAGCGGCGGCGTTCAAGCGTTTCGATCGCCTCGTCGAGCTTGCCCTGAAACTCCGCCTTGGCGCCGTTGATGATCTTGCCCATTTCGGGACGCTCCTGCGGCGACAGCTTGCCCAGCATTTTCTGCAGGCCCGTCATCGCCCCCTTCTTGCCGAAGACCGCGATCCGGCAGTCGTTCAGCGATTCGAGCGTGGCGCCGTCTTTCAGAGCCGACTCGACAACCGCGCGGATTTTCTCTATTTCAAGAGCGATTTCACTGCTCATGATGTTTCCTCCTTGTCCGTTCCCGCCCAGAACTTCCTGTTCTCAGACAGGCCTCATAAAACAGAAGGGCTCCTGTCATTCTGTGACAGGAGCCCTTCGCTCTCTTCATTGAACAGGTTGAAGAGCTCTTCGTCCAACCCTACTTGGTCAACGCCTGACGAGCCTGCTCGGCGATGCCGCGGAAGGCCGCCATGTCGTTGACCGCAAGATCGGCAAGCATCTTGCGGTTCACTTCGATGCCGGCCTTCTTCAGGCCGTTCATGAAGAAACTGTACGACATGCCCTCCATGCGCGCGGCCGCGTTGATGCGGGAGATCCACAGACGGCGGAAATCCCTCTTCTTGCGGCGGCGGTCCTTGAACATGCTGCTCAGGGCGTGCAGATAGGCCTCGCGGGCGCGGCGGTAATTGTTCTTCTTATGGCCGAAGAAACCCTTGGTGATGGAAAAAAGCTTCTTGTACTTTCTATCGCTGGAACTGGCTGCTTTAACGCGCATCGATCTTCACCTCTGAAAATTTCGAACTTACTTGCCGGGCATCATCAGACGCAGCATCTCTTCCTGCCCGTTGGCAAGAAGCCCCGCCTGGCGCAGGCGGCGATGTCTCTTGGCGTTCTTGGTGCTCAGAAGGTGACGGCGTCCGTTCTTCTGATACTTGATCTTGCCGCTGCCCGTGTACGAAAAGCGCTTTTTCGCGCCGGAATGAGTCTTTGCTTTCCAGACCATACTGACAACCTCCGTAAAATTCGCTTTCTATTCTTTGCTGTCGCCTCTGGCGGAACCAGGAAGCGGCACAAACAACGCTCTCATGTAGCGGCCTTCCATGCGCGGCTCTTCGTCCATCTTGCCGACGGCGGCGCAGTCAGCCGCGACGCGGTTAATGACCTCACGGCCCTTGTCCAAAAACGCCATCTCTCTGCCGCGGAAGAATATGGACACCTTTACGCGGTGCCCGCTTTCGAGGAACTTGATCACGGCCCTCGTCTTAAAATCGTAATCGTGTTCGTCGATCTTGGGACGCATCTTGATTTCCTTGAGCGCCTGCACCTTCTGCTTCTTGCGGGCGTCCTTGTCGCGCTTCTGCTGCTGGTAGCGGTACTTGCCAAAATCAAGAATGCGGCACACGGGCGGATTGCCGTCCGGCGCGACTTCCACAAGATCCAGCTCACGCTCTTCCGCTGCGGCGATTCCTTCAGCCGGAGTCATCACGCCAAGTTTCTTGCCCTCGTTGTCGATCACAAGAATCTGCTCGGCGTTGATCTCTTCGTTCACTCTCGGCTCGTCGGGCATTTTTTTAGCTATGTGAGTCACCTCCACAAGATTTTACCGCGATAAAAAAATGAGGAAAGGCTCCGCCTCTCCTCATGCACATTCACACACTCCGTGACGTCCACGCATGACCCGCCAGCTGCCGAAAGGCGCCGCGCGGGCGAGAGGAAATCCTCTGCTTCTCTATCGCTTGTGAGAGTATAACACCCGCGGGCAATTTGCGCAAGCGCCGATTTCGCGCCCCTCCGGCCGCCGATCGTCAGTTTCCCCGCCGCAGCAGCCAAGCGGTCAGCTCGGCGCGGAAAGCGACGCCGGTCTTGCAGAACGCCCGCGCCGGAAAGGATTTGACCGTCGCCACGGAAACGTGCATCCGCCAGGCGATCTCGTCGTTCGTCAGCCCGTGCCCCACCAGCCCGGCACTTCGCGCTCGCGCTCCGAAAGCAGCGCCCCGCTGCCGTTCTCCGTTTTTCGCGTTACCGGCCGAGCCTGACGCGGAAGTTTTCCTTCTCGGGGTCGTACTGTTCCGCCAAAAGCCCGGTGAAGGCGGCGAAATCCATGCTGCCGAGGTCGCCTTTGGCGCGGTCGCGGACGGCCACGGTGCGCGCTTCCACTTCCTTGTCGCCGATCACGAGCATGTAGGGCACTTTTTCCATCTGCGCGTCGCGAATCTTGCGCCCCAGCTTTTCGTCGCGGCGGTCGATCTCGACGCGGACGTTCAGATCCTGAAGTTTCTCGGCCACCTCGCGGGCGTAGGGCAGATGATCGTCACTCACCGCGAGCAGCTTGACCTGCACGGGGGCCAGCCAGTAGGGGAAGACGCCGGCGTAGTTCTCGATGAGAATGCCCATGAAGCGCTCGATGCTGCCCAAAATCGTGCGATGCAGCATGACGGGGCGGTGTTCCTTGCCGTCGGCGGCGACATAGGTCATGTCGAACTTTTCGGGCATCGTGAAGTCGAGCTGGATGGTGCCGCACTGCCAGGTGCGGCCGATGCAGTCTTCCAGATGAAAGTCGATCTTGGGGCCGTAGAAGGCGCCGTCGCCGGGGTTGAGCACGTACGGGGTGCCGGTCTCCTCGAGCGTCTCGCGCAGGGCGTTCTCGGCGATCTCCCAGAGCTCGTCGCTGCCCATGGAGTTCTCGGGACGGGTGGACAGTTCCACGTAGTACTTGAAGCCGAAGACGTGCGTGTACACGTAATCGTCAAGCTTCATGATCAGCTTCACTTCGTCCTTGATCTGCTCGGGCGTGCAGAAGTGGTGCGCGTCGTCCTGGGTGAAGCAGCGCACGCGCATGAGGCCGTGCAGCGCGCCGGAAAGCTCGTGCCGGTGCACGACGCCCAGCTCGCCCATGCGTATGGGCAGCTCACGGTAGCTGTGCTTGCTGGTCTTGTAAATGATGATGCCGCCCGGGCAATTCATCGGCTTGATCGCGTGCGGGATGTCGTCGATGGTGGTGAAGTACATGTTCTCGCGGTAATGGTCCCAGTGGCCGGAACGGAGCCACAGGTCGCGGTTGAGAATCTGCGGCGTGCGGGCCTCGGTATAGCCGTTGAGGAAATGCAGACGACGCCAGAAGGACATGAGCTTGTTCATGACGACCATGCCCTTGGGATGGAAGAACGGGAAGCCGACGCCCTCGTTATGCAGGCTGAACAGGTCGAGTTCCTTGCCCAGCTTGCGGTGGTCGCGGCGGCGCGCCTCTTCCATGCGGGTAATATAAGCGTCGAGCTCTTCCTGCGTGTTGAAGGCGGTGCCGTAGATGCGGGTCAGCATGATGTTGTGCTCGTCGCCGCGCCAATACGCCCCGGCCATCGACAGCAGCTTGAAGTGTTTCAAAAAGCGCGTGTTGGGCACGTGCGGGCCGCGGCACAGATCGACGTAGTCGTCCTGCCAGTACAGGTTGACGGTCTCGTCGCCGACGCCTTCGAGAATTTCGACTTTGTAGGGATCGTTGCGTTCCTTGAACAGTTTGATGGCGTCGTCCACGCCGACGCGCTCGCGGCGCAGCGGAATGGAGCGCTTGGCGATGCGGCGCATTTCCTTTTCGAGGGCAGGCAAAATTTCCTCGGAGACGGTCTCGGGGAATTCGATGTCGTAGTAAAAGCCGTCTTTGATCGTCGGGCCAATGGCCACTTTGGCGCCCGGATACAAGTTCATGACGGCTTCGGCCAGCAGATGCGCCGTGGAATGGCGGACGATTTCGATGCCCTCTTCCGTCTCCGGCATGATCGGCCTGACTTCCGCGTCATGATCGACCACGACGTCGAGATCTCTTTCTTCTCCGTCGACGAAAGCGGCGACGGCTCCCTTGCCAAGCTTCCAGCGGGAAAGAATATCTCCGGCTTTAAGCGCTTCGCTCTCAAGCATTTGCCCTTCAGGGCCACGGTATTTGAACATTTTGCTGCCTCCTTTAAAACGCGATGCACGTACTTTGCGCAGCGCGCTGCTTTATGGTGCCGATGCTGCCTTGACGGGCCCTAACGGGTTCCCGTGCTTCCGAAGCCGCCGCTCTGGCGGCCTGTCTCGTTGAGCGTTTCGCTGGGCTGCCAGCTGACCCGCGTGACGGGAGCCACCACCATCTGGGCGATACGGTCGCCCGCATGGATGGGAAAAGGCTCGCGGCCCAGGTTTACCAAAATCACGCGGATCTCTCCGCGATAATCGGCATCGATCGTGCCCGGCGCGTTCGGAACCGAAATGCCGTGTTTCAGAGCCAGTCCGCTTCGGGGGCGGATCTGGGCTTCATACCCTTCGGGCAGTTCGATGTAAAGGCCGGTTCCGACGCCGGCGATTTGGCCGGGTTCGAGCACCAGATCTTCGCCGGCGCGGAGATCCATCCCCGCCGCCTGGGCCGTAGCGTACTCGGGCAACGGGATGTTTTCGTTCTCGCGCCGGATCTTGACGATCAGCGTCATGATCAGCGGCGGTCGCGGCGGAACGGACCGCGGTCGCCCCGGCGCTCACGGTCGCCGTCGCGGCGGGGAGTTCTGTCGCGCGAAGGGGCGGACGCGTCAGGCAAAGCGGCGATCATTTTGTCGCGCTCTTCCTCTGCGGGAAGGTACTGCGTCAGCCCGGCCGACTCGATCAGGGCGGGATCGGCCAGCAAACGGCGGCGCGACAGGTTGATGCGGTTCTGGTCGTCGATCTCTTTGACTTCGACGATGACGTGATCGCCGGGAGCGAAAACGTCTTCGACCTTGCCGATGTGTTTGGTGCTGATCTCGCTGATGTGAAGCAGGCCTTCCTTGCCGGGCAGCACTTCGACGAACGCGCCGAAGGCCATCAGGCGGGTGACGGTGCCGTAGAAAGCTTCGCCGGCTTCGACCTCGCGGACGATGTCGTGGATCATGCGGCTGGCTTTTTCGACGCTGTCGGGCGACACGGCGCAGATGTACACGCTGCCGTCGTCCTCGACGTTGATCTTGGCGCCGCTCTCCTGGACGATGTTGCGGATGATCTTGCCGCCGGGGCCGATCACGTCGCGGATCTTGTCCACGTCGATGTTCATCGTGAAGATGCGGGGGGCGTTGGGCGACAGCGGCGCGGGCTCGGGGATGCAGGCTTCCATCGCGTCGAGGATCTGCATGCGGGCCTGGTGGGCCTGCATCAGGGCGCGGGACAGGATCTCGCGGGTGATGCCGCCGGCCTTGTTGTCCATCTGCAGCGCCGTGACGCCGTCGCGGGTGCCGGCAACTTTGAAGTCCATGTCGCCGTAATGGTCTTCCAGTCCCTGGATGTCGGTGAGGATGACCATGTCGTCGCCTTCCTTGATCAGCCCCATGGCGATGCCGGCCACGTGCTTTTTCATGGGCACGCCGGCGGCCATCATCGAAAGGCTGCCGCCGCAGATCGAAGCCTGCGAGCTGGAGCCGTTTGACTCGAGGATGTCAGAGACGACGCGGACGACGTAGGGGAAATCTTCTTCGCCGGGCACCAGCGGCGCCAGCGCGCGCTCGGCCAGAGCGCCGTGGCCGATCTCGCGCCGTCCGGGGCCGCGCATGGGCTTGATCTCGCCCACGGAATAGGGGGGGAAGTTGTAGTGCAGCAGGAATCTTTTGTTGGGCTCGTCGAGTTTCAAACCGTCGATGATCTGATCGTCCTCGCCCAGCATGCCCAGCGTGGTGACCACCAAGGCCTGCGTCTCGCCGCGGGTGAACAGCGCCGAACCGTGGACTTTGGGCAGCACGTTCACTTCGCAGGAAATGGGACGGATCTCGTCGGTGGCTCGGCCGTCGGCGCGGATCTTGTCGCGGGCCGTGATCGTGCGCATCGTGCTCTTGACCAGCGATTCCACCGCGCCGGCGATGTAGCCTTCGGCGTCGGCATAGACGCCGTTGAAATGGGCCGTCGTCTTCTCCACCAGCGCGGAGATCGCGGCACCGCGCTCCTTCTTGCCGTGGATCATCACGGCCTTCGCGGTCTCTTCGCTCAGGTTGTCCTTCACCCAGCGGTCGATCTCCTCGATCGCCAGCGGCGCGGGCAGCACCGTCTTGGGCTGGCCGATCTCCTCGCGGATCCGCAGCTGAAAGGCGACGATCTTTTTGATCTCGTCCTGCGCCGTCTGCAAGGCATCGACAAGCAGATCTTCGGACACTTCCTTGGCGCCGGCTTCGACCATGGTGATGCCGCCGGCGTGCCCCGCCACCGTCAGATCGAGCGTGCTCTCGGCCATCTGCTCCTCGGTGGGATTGACGACGAGTTCGCCGCCGATGCAGCCCATGCGCACGGCGCCGACCGGGCCGCTCCAAGGGATGTTGGAGATCGTCAGCGCCATGGAAGCGGCGTTGATGGCGAGGATGTTGGCGGGATTTTTCTGGTCGACCGCCAGCACCGTGGCGACGACGTGCACGTCGTTGCGCATGGAATCGTCGAAGAGCGAACGGATCGAGCGGTCCACGACGCGGGCGCTGAGAATGGCCGTCTGCGAGGGGCGGCCTTCTCTCTTGATGTAGCCGCCGGGGATCTTGCCGGCGGCGTAATAGCGTTCTTCAAAATCGACAAGCAGGGGAAAGAAATCCAATCCCACGCGGGGCTTGTCCGACATGCAGGCCGTGGTGAGAATGGTCGTTTCTCCGTGAGACGCCACGACGGCGGCATTGGCCTGCTTGGCGACTTTTCCGGTTTTGAAAACCAGATCCTGGCCGCCGACGTTCAGTGTGTAGGTCTTTTCCATATAAAAGACTCCTCCTCTTTCTTTTCGATCGCGATATATAATAGCGTAAGAATATCACAATTTCATATAAATGCGAGGGCCGAATTTCAAGATCAGCGAACAAATCCGGGAAAATCGCCCGTAGAATCCCTAAAAACTTTTTTGTCAAAAAAGAAAGAGAGCCCCGAACGAACGGGACTCTCTCTTTCCGTTTGGCTTAATGACGAAGACCCAGGCTTTCGATCAGCTGCTTGTAGCGGTTGAAATCCTTGCCGCTCAGGTAGCGCAGAAGCTTGCGACGCTTTCCGACAAGGGTCAGAAGGCCCTTCTTGGAGTGATGATCGTGAACGTGCACGCGCAGGTGATCGGTGAGGTCGCGGATCCTCTGCGTGAGGACGGCGATCTGCACCTCGGGCGAGCCGGTATCGGTGGGATGCACGCGATACTTCTCGATAAGCTCCGTTTTGACTGACTTCTCCAACATAACGCTTCACCTCATGGGGCAATAATCCTGAAACAACGTAGCTCCTCTCCGACTTTGCGCTCCATGGAAGCAAAGCGGAACGGGAAACTCCCGAGGGGGAGCAACGGAGTAACAGGTCGAAAAGCATTGTAGCATCGCTTCGCAAGAGTTGCAAGCTCTTTTTCGCAAGGGGCGGGAAAAGCGGCCGCCGGACCGACGGCCGCCGGAAAACAAATTTAGCCCCTGAACGAGGCGATCACCGACAGAACTTCGTCGATGTCGGCTTCGGTGTGGTCCGCGTTGATCTGGAAGCGGATCTCCTCGGCACCCTTGGGGACGACGGGGTAGGTCATGCCGGTGGCCAGTACGCCGTGCTCCGTCAGATGAGCGACCAGCGCTTTGGTGCGGGCCGTGTCGTGGAGCACGAGCGGCGTCACGGGATGTTCGCCGGGGATCGTCTCGTAACCAAGCTTGACCAGGCCGTCCTCAAAGCGCTTGGTCACGGCGCGCAGATGGGCGAGAATCGTGCGGCCCTCTTCGCTGTCGAGGATCTCCAGCGCCTTCATGGCCGCATACGCCTCGCCGACGGTGATGGGGTTCGAATAGATGTACATGGCGGCGTGCTCGCGCAGATACGTGATCAGCGCGCGCGAGCCGACGACGTAGCCGCCGTTGACGCCGTACGCCTTGCCGAGCGTGCCCATCAGCACGTCGACGCGGGCGCCGGTGATCTCCTCCGTGCCGCGTCCCGTCGTGCCGAAGGCGCCGACGCCGTGGGAATCGTCGACCACGACGAAGGCGTCCTCGGCGAAACGATCGTCATAGCTGTGCACCAGTTCGACGATCTCCTTCAGGGGCGCATAGTCGCCTCTCATGCTGAAGATGCCGTCGGTCACCACCAGAGCTCGTTTGGCACCGCTTGCCACGGCTTCGTCCAGGCAGCGCTTGAGGTCGTCGAGGGAATTGTGCTTGTAGACGGCGCGCAGTCCCGACTTGCCCAGGCCAAGTCTGATGGCGTTGATGATGCTGTTGTGGTTCAGCTCGTCGCTGACGACGAAGGTTTCCTTGCTGATCAGCGAGGTCAGGACGCCGCCGACGGTCACGTAGGCGGCGCTGAAAATCATGGCGTCCTCGCGGCCGTGGAAGGCGGCCAGCTTGTGTTCCAGATCGCGGTGCGCCTTGAAGGTGCCGCTGATGAAGCGGACCGCGCCGGGGCCGACGCCGTATTTGCGCGTCCCCTCTTCCTCCGCGGCGATCATGTCCTCGCGCAGCGACAGGCCCAGGTAGGAATTGGAATTCATGCGGATGAATTCCTTGGCGCCCTCCCCTTTCAGGAAATAACGGGGGCCTTTGGCGCCTGCGCCCTTTTTCACGTCGACGATGATCTGCTCCTTGCCCTTCAGACGGCCTTCCTGCTTCAGCTTTTCAAGCTCCGCCGTCAGTACCGCTTCGAGTTTTTTCATTGTACGAATGCCTCCTGCCTTACGAGATTTTTCAAAACTTCGCCTGACCGCCGAGCTTGGCGCGCAGGTTCTTGAGCATGTCCGCCGTCATGCTCTCCAGGTCGTATTTGGGGTTCCAGTCCCATTCCGCCCGGGCGGCCGAATCGTCGAGAGAGTTCGGCCAGCTGTCGGCAATGGCCTGGCGGACGGGATCGACGGCGTAATCCAGCGCGAACGAAGGAATGTGAGCGCGGATCGCCGCGGCGACCTGTTCCGGCTCGAAACTCATGCTGGTGATGTTGAAGCAGCAGCGGTGGATCAGGCGCGACGGATCGGCTTCCATCAGCTGGATCATACCGTCGATCGCGTCGGGGATGTACATCATGTCCATGTAGGTGCCCCTGGCGATGTAGCTGGTGTACCTGCCCTGCTGCACGGCCTGATAGTAGATGTCGACGGCGTAGTCGGTGGTGCCGCCGCCGGGCAGGGTTTTGTAGGAGATCAGGCCGGGGAAACGCACGCCGCGCGTATCGACGCCCCATTTTTTATGGTAATATTCTGCCAGGAGTTCGCTGGCTACCTTCGTCACGCCATAGATCGTATTGGGGCGCTGCAGCGTGTCCTGCGGCGTTTTGTCGTGAGGCGTACCGGGGCCGAAGGCGGCGATGGAACTGGGGAAAAAGACGGCGCTGTGATAGATCCGCCCGCATTCGAGGGCGTTGCAGGTCCCGTTGATGTTGATGTCCCAGGCAAGCTGCGGATTCTTCTCGGCCGTCGCGGAAAGCAGGCCGGCCAGATGATAGATCGTGTCCGGCTTGAACTTTTCGACCTGTTCCGCGTACTTTTTGCCGTCGCGGGCGTCGAGGATCACAAAAGGCCCCTCGGGAAGCGCATGGGCCGTATCTTCGCGGATATCGGTCGCGAGAACGTTTTCCGCGCCGTAATCATGTCTCAGCTTGGTGACGAGCTCTGTGCCGATCTGGCCGAGACAGCCAGAAACCATGATCTTTTTCATCAAAACGCCTCCAGTTGACTTCTTATTTTTCTTAAGTATATGGAGGCGAAGTTTGTTTGTCAAATGAGTATAATCCGAAATGAGATTCTATATATAATAAAATAACATAAAAATAGGGCGTGGATTTTTACACCCCGAGAGAGTAGAATAATATAGTATCCAAGCAGAGATTTTGCTTTCGGGAAGGGAGAAATCTGAAGCATGACATTGGAAGAGCTGATGCCTCGTATCAGCGGTGATAAGGCCGCCTCGTACTACATCGCCAACGTGCTGCGCGAGGCCATTTATCGGGGGATCCTTCAGGAAAACGAGCAGTTGCTGCAGAATCAGCTGGCGGCGCGGATGGGAGTCAGCCCGATCCCGCTGCGGGAAGCTTTGAAGCAGCTCGAGATCGAAGGGCTGGTCGAATTCCGCGGGCGCCGCGGCGCGATCGTTTCCGGGCTGAGTCTTGAAGACGCCCGCGAAATTTACGACATGATCACCTGGCTCGAGGTCGGCATCATGAAAGTCTCCTTCGACCTGATCTCGAACGCGCTGATTCAGGAAGAAGAGGTTCTGCTGGACAAGATGGAAAAAGAGGAAGATCCCGTCAAATGGCGCGACATGAACGTGCTCTTCCATTCCTCGCTGTACGAGCCGGCCGATCGTCCGATGACGCTCGACACGATCGCCAAGCTGCGCCGTCAGGTCGACCGCTACATCCGCAACCACCTCAAATCCATGCGCAAGGAATCGGAGGAACAGCACCGCGAGATTCTCGCCGGCGTGAAGGCGCACGACCTCGAACGCACGCTCAGGGCGCTGGAAAGCCACCTTGTCAACACGTCCAAAGACCTTCAGGCTTATATGCGCCACGTCCAGAACCACATTCACGAATAATTTGCCGCCTCAAAAAAAGCAGTCCCTTTCGATCGTCCATGCCCGGCGATCAGAAGGGGCTGCTTTTTCCGTCAAAAAAACGGTCCGGGTCAAAAACGATTTCCCCGTCGGCGCCGTCCGCTCCAAGCAGCTTGCGCGCATGCGAAAGCGCCTCTTCTTCCTGGTCGTTTCCGGAGAGCATCCGCGCGATCTCCCGCACCCGCTCTTCTCCCTCGACGCGCGTCACGGTGGAGAGCGTGCCCCGGCGCGCCACGCGGTAATGCCGGTTTGCCAGCGCCGCGATGCTGGCTTCGTGGGTGATCAGGATGACCTGAACGCGGTCGGCCAGCTCGCGCAGTTTCAATCCCGTCAGGTAAGCGGCGCGTCCGCCCAGACCGGCTTCGACCTCGTCGAAAACGACCGTGGGCGGCATCAGTTCGTCGGGAAGCGAGATCTGGATGGCCAGAAGGATGCGGCTCAGCTCGCCGCCGGAAGCCGCTTTCGCTACCGGAATTTCCTGACTGCCGCGCTGCAGGACGAAGTCCACCTTCTCGGCGCCGTTTGCTTTCAGTTTATTCGTTTCGGTGATGCGGATGCGGAACTGCGCGTTCTCCATCGCCACGTCGACAAGGTTCTCGCTGACTCGCGTCTGAAGCGCCAGCGCCGCCGCGGTGCGCTGTTCCAGCAGCGTACGCGCCTCCTTCGCGACGGCTTTCTTGGCGGCCGCGATTTTTTCGTTCAGGTCGGACTGGATTTTCCCCGCTCCGGCCAGCCAGCGCAATGCCTCTTCGCCTTTATGCCAGTACTCCAGCAATTCCTCGACGGTGTTCGCCTTGGCAAGGCGCTTGCTCTTGCGAATCTGACCGAGGGAAGTTTCAAGAACTTCCAATTCCGCTTCGAGATTCTCGATCGTTTCCGAAGAGGCCAGCGCGCCGATTTTTTCCGCAAGGCCTTCGAGAATGGCGAGCGCCTTGTGCGACGTCTCGTCGAGCGCTTCGCGGCTTTCGCAGGGCACGAGCCCGGAAAGGCCGTCGAGGACACCCGAAAGCTCGGAGATCAGCCCGCCGCTCTCCTGGTTTTGCAGCATGCGGAAGCGGCCGCGCAGCTCGCGCAGGCGTTTGAGTTCGCGCTCCGCTTCGGCGAAATCCTCGTACAGCCGTTCTTCGCTGTCAGGCTGCAGACCGGCGCGTTCCAAAAAAGGCGCGATCTCGGCCAGCGCCCCGTAAGCCGACGCGATTTCCTGCTCGCGCTGTTTGTTGCGGCGCAGCTCTCTTTCGCAGTCCAACACTTCGTAGAATTCCTTTTCCAGCCGTGCTTTTGTCGCCTTCAGTTCTTCGCCGCCGCAGGCGTCGAGGATTTTGAGCTGGCGGTCGGGATCGAGCAGCTCGAGCTGGGCAAACTGGCTCTGGATCGTGAGCAGCCGCGGGGCTATTTCCAAGACAGTGTTCAGCGGCACCGTCTGCCCCTGGACGGAACACTTGCCGCGCCCGGAACGCGACAGTTCGCGCCGCAGCGCCAGCGAACACTCCTGAGGCTGCAGCTCCTCGCCGACGCCTTCCAAGCGGTCGGGCTGATAAAAGAACGCTTCCGCGACGGCTGTTTCATCTCCGACGCGGATCGTGCCGCCGGAACTGCGCTTTCCGCAGACCAGTTCGAGGCCGCGCACCAGGCTGCTTTTTCCGGCGCCGCTCTCCCCCGTCACCGCCGTCAGGCCGCTGCCGAAGCGCAGCGAAACGTGACCGATGCCGCCCACGGAAATGAGTTTCAGTTCTTCAAGCACGGCGGGCGCTCCTTTCGGAAACTGGATTCCAACCCCACAGGAGCTTTTCATGAAGCAGATCGTAATAGTCGAATTGAGGCAGCGAGACGGTGTTGACGCCGTGATCCTTGGAGAGCCGCACATCGAGACGGTCACGGCTGGAAAGAGGATAAACGTCGGCGCCGTCCACCGTCAGAAACAGCTCGGAATTCTCCGTCGGGCGCAGCGTCAGACAGTCGTCCGGCCCCAGCAGCGTGGGACGCGCATACAGCGTGTGAGCGCAAATAGGAACCAGAAGCATGCAGTCCAGCGACGGCGGCACGATCGGCCCTCCGGCCGAAAGGGCGTAAGCGGTGGAGCCCGTGGGCGTGGAGACGATCACGCCGTCGGCGCGGTATTCGCATATGGGCTTGCCCTGCACCTGCACGTCGAGAGACACCAGGCGCGCCTGGATCCCTTTGCTGAGCACGAGATCGTTGAGAGCGAAAAGGCGCCGTTCTTTCTCCTCCGTCGCCAATACGCCTTCGAGACAACGCCGCCGCTCGATTTTAAAATCGCCCTTCTCGATCTGTTCGATCTGTTCGCACACGCGCCGCGGATCGCCGACCGCCAGGAACCCCAAGTGCCCGACGGAAACGCCGAAGAGGTTGATGCCGCTGTGCTGCACCAAATGGGCGGCCTGCAGAAAAGTGCCGTCGCCGCCGATCACCAGCGCCGTTTCGACCTCCGCCAGCCAACGGTCGAGAGGAATCCCGTTCTGACGAAGCGCCGGCGCCTCTTCGGCGAAGAGCAGAAAAGGATTGTTCCTTTTTCTTCCCCACGCGCACAGCTCTCCAGCCAGCTGAATCGCTTCCGGTTTCGCTAAATTGACAATCAGGCCGAATTTCATCGACTTTCCTCCATCGGAAATACACCAGGGATTCCGTTTCACAAAAAGAATTCAATGCGATTATAGCAGATTTCATCACGTCTACAATTCCGTTGTATCAATTTCCGCAGACCGACAAAAAAAGGCGTCGGAGGAAACGGGACACAGTTTCCTCCGACGCCTTCGAATTTTTCGCTCATTCGGCAAGGGCTTCGTGGCTCACGCGCACCAGCTCGCAAAAATCCACTGACGCCGACGTCATATTTTTTCTTAAACGGAACAGGAATTCGATGTTGCCTTTTGGGCCCCTGATTCCCGACCACGTCGCCTCTTCCAGCCCCCATGGAGTTTCTCGGCCGACAAAATCAGCGAGGTCTTTCAGCACGGCACGGTGAACTTCAGGCGAGCGCACTACGCCGCCCTCGCCGAGGTCTTCGCGGCGGGCTTCGAACTGCGGCTTCACCAGCACCACGGCTTCGGCGTCCGCGGCCGTCGCGGCCGCCAGCGGATTCAGCAGCAGGCGCAGCGATATGAACGAGGCGTCGCTGCAGGCGAAATCCGGCCGCGGCGCAAACATCTCCGCCGTCAAAAAGCGGGCGTTCTGCCGCTCCATCACCACAACCCGCGGATCGGTGCGCAGGCTCCAGTCCAGCAGCCCATAGCCCACGTCGACGGCGTAGACTTTCGCCGCGCCATGTTTGAGCATCACCTGAGTGAAACCGCCGGTCGAAGCGCCGACGTCGAGACAAACGCGATTTTCCAGTTTCAGATGGAAACGCTCGACCGCCGTCAGCAGTTTATGGGCGCCGCGGCTGACCCAGCCGCCGGAACCGCTTTTCAGGCGCACGACGGCGGCGTCCTTCACCGGCTGCCCGGCGCTGGACGCCGGCTGCCCGTCGATCAGAACCTCGCCGGCCATGATCAGCGCGCCGGCCGCCCGAACGGAATCAGCCATTCCCTCTTCGACCAGACGCAGGTCGAGCCGCTTTTTAACGCATCTGGCGCTCATAGATCTCCACGATCCTTTCAGGCGTCAGGCCAAGGCGCTTGCGCTGCTGCGCCGGCGTGCCGGAGGCCACGAAGACCGACGGCAGCGCCACCGCCCGTACGCGGCACTCCATTCCTCTTTGCTCGCAAGTCAGCGCCAGGCGCTCGCCCAGACCGCCGCGCTCATACGCTTCTTCGACCGTGACGAGAAGTTTTTTTCCGTCCAGCCGCGCCAACGCCTCTTCCGGCAGCGGAGAAACGCGGCTGAGATAAAGCAGATCGGGCGCTTCGCCGCCGCGTTCGTCGATTAGTTCCGCCGCCTGGCGCGCAATTTGGCACGCCGAGCCGGCCGCAGCGACGCACCACGAGCTTTTTCGATTCACGAAGGCGAAATCGGCCGTCTCGAAAACGTCGGCCGGCGTCAGCCGTTCCACGGCGGTGCCGCGCGGATAGCGGATCAGCGACGGGCCTTCGCAACGCGCCGCGCTCTCGAAGGCGTTTTTCAGCGAGCGGCCGTCGTAAGGCGCCCAGACGTTCAGATTGGGGATGGCGCTGGCCCAGTTCATGTCGAACAGTCCCTGATGCGTCTCGCCGTCCTCGCCCACCAGTCCGGCGCGGTCCACGGCCAGGATCACCGGAAGCCTCTGCAGACAGATGTCGTGCACCAGCTGGTCCATCGCGCGCTGCAAAAACGTCGAATAGATGCAGGCGATCGGCCTGAGGCCGCCGGCGGCCTGCCCCGCGGCGAACGTCAGCATGTGCTCCTCGGCGATGCCCACGTCGAAAAAACGCCGCGGGAAAACGGCGCGGCAGCGATTCAGCGCGCACCCTTCCGTCATGGCCGGGGTCAGGACCGTGACGCGAGGATCTTTTTCCGCCAGATCTTCGATGCACGCGGCCGCCGCTCTGCTCCAACTCGCCGAACTCGCGGGAACTTTCTCCGCGGCGGCGACGCCGTGATAGGCGACGGGATTTTCTTCGGCCGGCGCATAGCCTTTGCCTTTTTCCGTGAGCACGTGGATCAGCAGGGGACCGTCGTAATTTTTCGCCAAGGCGAAGACGCGCTCGAGTTCCTGTTCGTCGTGTCCGTCAAACGGGCCCCAGTACGTCAGCCCCATGTCGCTGAAAAGGTTGCCGCGGCTCAGTGTTTTTTTGACGGCGTTCTTCATCCGCTCCAGACGCCGATAAACCCGGTCGGTGCGGAACGCTTTTCGGCAAAAGCTTTTCACCACGTTTTTCGTGCCCTTGTACAGCGCGGAAGTGGAAAGTTTCGCCAGATGCAGCGCCATGCCGCCCACGCGCGGGCTGATCGACATGGCGTTGTCGTTGAGGACGAAGATCACGGGATTGTCGAGAGAACCGGCGTGATTCAGCGCTTCGAAAGCTTCGCCGTTGATCAGCGCCCCGTCGCCGATGACGGCGACGACGTGATGCTTTTCGCCGCGCAGATCGCGCGCGACCGCGTATCCCAAAGCCGCCGAGAGCGAGGTGCTGCTGTGTCCGACGCCAAAGTGGTCGTACGGGCTTTCGCTCATTTTCGGAAAACCGCTGACGCCGCCCTCCGTCCGCAACGTCTCGAAACGGGCGTTGCGGCCTGTCAAAATCTTCCACGCATAGGCCTGGTGCCCCACGTCGAACACAACGCGATCGTACCGCGGATCGAAGACCCGCAGCAGCGCCACGATCAGTTCCACCGCTCCCAAAGAGGAAGCCAGATGTCCGCCGTTTTTCAGCGTGACGTCGACGATGCGCGAACGCACTTCGTCGACCAGTCCGGGAAGCTCTTTCTCGGAGAGCTTTTTTACGTCTCCCGGCGCTTTGATCTCGTCCAGCAGCGCCATGTCAATTCGACCTGTGCTCCAGATAGGCGGCCAGCGCCCGCAGGAACTCGCCTTTTTCCCCGAACGGCTCCAGCTGTTTTTCGGCGTTCAGCGTTTTCTCATGAAGCAGCGCGCGGGCGCCGTCGAGACCATAGGCGCGCACGAACGTGCGTTTGTCCTGCGCTTCGTCTTTGCCGAGCGTCTTTCCCATCGCAGACTGCGAACCGGTACAGTCGAGAAGGTCGTCGGCGATTTGGAACGCCAGTCCCACTTTCTCGCCGTATTTCATGAGCCGCCGCAGCGCTTCGCCGTCCGCCCCCGCCAAGATGGCTCCCGCGCACAGCGAAGCGCGGATCAGCACCATCGTCTTCATCGAAGCGACGTCCACGACAAAATCCCGTTCGTCGGTCTGGCTGGCGCGATCCGTGTCGAGCACCTGGCCGCCGCAGATTCCTTCCGGGCCGAGCGCCTGCGCGAAAAGAGCGAGGGCGCGGACGCAGCGCTGCGGTTCGGCGCCGTTTTTCAGCAGACCGGCGAGCGCGGTCTCGAACGCGTCAAGAAACAGCGCGTCGCCGGCCAGCAGCGCCAGGGATTCGCCGTAAACGACATGGTTCGTCGGCTTGCCGCGCCGCAGACTGTCGTTGTCCATGCAGGGCAGGTCATCGTGAATCAAGGACGCGGTGTGCACCATTTCGAACGCCGTCGCCATCGGCAAAACGCTCTCGGCTTTTTCTCCCATGATCTCCGCTCCGGCCATGCACAAAACCGGGCGCAGGCGCTTGCCGCCCGCCAGCAAAGAATAATTCATGGCCTCGCGCAGCCGCGCTGGAATGCGACGACGCTCCTCTTCGCAAAAAGTCCGCAGCGATCTTTCAAAAAAAGCCGAGCGGCAGCTCAGTTCTTCTTTAAAGTCCATCTTTATCTTCTTCCTGCCGGCCAAAGTCGCTCAACGTTCCGTCGGCCTCCAGCTTCTTGACCTTCCCCTCCGCTTCGGCAAGGAACTGACGGCATTCGGCCACAAGCTTCTGCCCTTCTTCATAGAGCGTCAGCGTCTGTTCAAGCGGCATGGCCGTATGCTCCATGCTTTTCAAGATTTCCTCAAGACGTCCGATTTTTGCTGAATAGTCCATCTTCACGACTCCAATCAAAGCTCCCCGCAGAGAGAAAGAATGTTCTCCTTAAAGAAAATATTCAGATCTCTGAAACCATTTGCCTTAATGGCCGTACCTGTGTTAGAATTCACTGGTTGTTACTGAACACTACACAAAGGAGGCTGCTTTAAATGTCCCAGGTATGTGACTGCTGTGGTCGCGGTCCTGCGACGGGAAATCAGCTGAGCCACTCTCATCGCAGAACTCGCAGACGCTGGCTGCTCAACCTTTTCTCCGTCCGCGTGGATCTCGGCGGCGGCGAAGCGAAGAGAATGCGCATCTGCTCCCGTTGCCTTCGTTCCGGAAAAGTCAAGAGAGCGCTCTAATCAAAACGGACAAGCCGCTGCTCTTTGTGCTGCCAATGATTTCGGCCGGAACTTTTCCGGTAGAACGACACGCCGAGAGGCCCGAAAGGGCCTCTTTTTTATACCCGACTCCTGCCATGACGGTGAAAAAGTCTGCGCCCGATGGGAAGCAAACTTTTTCGCCGTCATTTTTCTATTCGCCGCGGAGCTGCTCGAGAATCTCCAAGGCCTCCGCTTCGTCCACCAGAATTTCCCGGGGCTTGCCGCCATGCTGCGGCCCGACGATGCCCATGGACTCCATCGTATCGACCATGCGGGCGGCGCGGGTAAAACCGACGCGCATCTGGCGCTGCAGCCCGCTCGACGAAGCCACGCCGGTGCTGAGCACGATCTTGATGGCTTCCTCAAGACGGTTGTCTTCAAGAAAGTCGGAAGAATTCCCGCCCTTTTCGTCACTGGGCTCTTCCAGATCGACGTATTCGGGATCGCCGAAAGTGTTGCGCAGATATTCGACCACCCTGATGTTCGTCTGCTCGTCCAGGAACGGCGACTGGATCCGCAGCGGATGCGGCGTTTTGGTGCTGACGAAGAGCATGTCGCCCTTGCCCAGCAGATTTTGCGCGCCGGATTTGTCCAGAATGGTTTTCGAGTCGATCGCCGACGGCAGCGCGAAAGACACTCGCGCCGGGATGTTCGCCTTGATGGTTCCGGTCAGCACGTTGACGGAAGGGCGCTGCGTCGCCAGCATCAGATGAATCCCGGAGGCGCGCGCCTTCTGCGCCAGGCTCATGATGCAGTCTTCCACTTCTTTCTGAGCCGTCATCATCAGATCGGCCAGCTCGTCGACGATGATCACGATATGAGGCAGACGGTCCTTGGGAAGGACCTTACTGTTGTACGAAAAGATATCCTTGACTTTTGCCTGATAGCAGACGTCGTAGCGCCGTTCCATCTCGCGCACGGCCCAGGCCAGAGCATGAACGGCCCCTGTCGCCGAGACGATGGGTTTGGCGAGAATATGCGGCAGCGACTCGTAGATGCCCATCTCCACCCGCTTCGGATCGACCATGATGAAGCGCAGATCTGCGGGCGTGTTGCGATAGCACAGAGAGACGATGCAGTTATTGACGAAAATGCTCTTGCCCGAGCCCGTCGTTCCGGCGATCAACAGATGAGGCAGGTCTTCCAGGCCGGAGATGAGGATGCGGCCGTCCACCGTCTGCCCCAGCGGCAGCGGCAGCTTGAGTTTCGTTTTCTGGAAAACCTCGCTTTCCAGAATCTGGCGCAGCGGCACGGAGCGGCGGTTGACGTTCGGCAGTTCGATGCCGATATACGAAGTGCCGACGATCGGCGCTTCCACTCGGATCGAAGAGACGCCCAGCGCCACGGCGATGTCGTTGCCGAGAGTCATCACCTTGCTGACCTTGATGCCCGGAGCCAGCTGGATCTGATACTGCACGACCGTCGGACCGATGATCGTGCGCTTCAGTTCCGCGGCAACGCCGAAATCGGCAAGCGACAAGATCACTTTCTGTCCGTTTTCCTGCGCCTGCTGATCGTCGATGACCTCTTTGATGTCCCGATGCGGTCCGAGCAGATCGAGCGGCGGCGGGAAACTTCCCGCGGGGATCGGGCGCCCCGCGCAGAACTGAACGTTCTCCGTCCCGGCAAGCTCTCCTGACGGTTCCACTTCCACAGAAGGCTTTTTGCTGATCGGCACAGAACCGGCCGCGGCAGAGACTCTTTCCGCTTCGCCAACGCTTCCGGATTCTCCTAAAGTGCCCGCGGCCAACGCTCTTTCGCCATCCGTTTCGGGAAGTTCATCTTCCCGCGTTCCCGCCGCTTCACGCCCATAGCGGTCGGACTGAGGCGCGTCGGCAAAATAACCGCCGTAATTTTCGCTTTCGGCGTTTTCTTCCTGTTCGTCGGCATATTGCTCGGCGTACTCGTCGAGAATCTCGCCGTCTTCATGTTCCTTCCTGCCGTGACCGAACAGCGCCTTCACGGCAGCGCCCAGCGAGGCCCAAAAGCCAGTTTTCCCGACGCTGTCGTTTTGAAGCGCTTTTTCCGCTTCGGAAGCGGCGACCTCGACAGCCTCGGCTTCTTCGCCAAGCAACGCCTCTTCGGGAACACTTCTTTCCGGTCGCGCCGCTTCGGCCTCACCTTGCGCTGCCGGCGCGGCTTCTCCCTCGGCCTGCACGGAAGCGGAGTCCACGGAAGCGGAGTCCTGAGAGGCTTTTTCGCGCCGCCAGCGCGGCATGTGAACAAACGACAAACGCTCGCGGAGCCAGGCAATGCGAGCAGCGTTGAGATGTCCATAATTGAACGCCGCCAGTCCGACAAGACACAGCCCCGTCAGCATTGTCCCGATCACGCCGATAAAACGGGGCAGCACCAGAGAAGAGACGTTCCCCAGGATACCGGGACTGAGAAGTCCGATATTTTCGCCGGCTCCGATGCGCCGAAGCATCCCCAGGAACAGACTGACGGCGCCGTAAAGACAAAACGTTCCCATCCACTGGCCGAAAACGGAATGAACCTGACGGTACAGCAAAGAACAAAAAAGGCCGTAGAAAAAATGCAACAGCAGCAGCACAAGACCGCCGCCCGCCAGTCGCAGCAGGCAGCTCGCCATATCTTTGCCCAGCACGCCGGCGCCTTTGGTGAACAACGAGGCCGTGACATACAGCAGGATTGCCGCCAGAAAAATCTGGCAGAGACGGAACAGGGCGCCGAATTCAAAACCGCGCTTTGCCATCCTGCCACGTGCAGACCGAGTTTTTGTGGCGCGCCGACGCGATTTAAAGCGATTTTTCGAACTCATCTATCAGCGGCCGTCCCTCCGACGATAAGCCCATCGATCAGCAGCGATGGCTGTCCGTCTGTGACAGGGAGGCTTTGTCCCTCCTTTTCGCACATTCCCGGCTCCATGTGGAGCCTTTTGCCGACGGCGCGGATTCCCATCAGTGCGTCGATACCGCGGCCGATCAGCGAAGCGCCCTTGACCGGGCGCGTTATTTTTCCATCTTCAATCAGATAGCCCTGCGTGACGTCGAAAACGAATTCCCCCGTCGTCGTGTTGACTTCGCCGCCGCCCATGCGGCAGACGAAGATCCCCCGGGAAACGCTCTGGATCATCTCGCCCTGCTCGCTGCTTCCTTCGGCCACAAAGGTGTTGCTCATGCGCGGCATCGGCAGGCTGGCATAGGACGAACGCCGCCCGCTGCCGGTCAGGGGCAGGCCATACAGGCGCGCACATCGTTTGTCCGTCAGATAGTTTTTCAGAATTCCTCGCTCTATAAGAACCGTCCGTCGAGACGGCGTCCCTTCGTCGTCGCAGGCAAAAGAACCGTAAAGTCCGGGAAGTGACGCGTCGTCAACGACCGTCACGTCCTCCGCCGCGACCTGTCTGCCGATTTTTCCCGCAAAGGACGACTGTTCCTCGAACACGAGATCGGCCTCCATCCCATGTCCGCAGGCCTCATGGACAATGGTGCCGCCGGCTTCCTCGGATAAAAGCACCGGCATGGCGCCCGTCGGACACTCCACCGCTTCGAGGTTGACCAAAGCCTCCTGAAGAGCCCTGCGAGCCACGTTTTTCGCGGAAAGCTTCCGAAAGAACTCACGGGCGTCTCCGGACATGGAAAAGGCGTCATAGCCGCTTTCCAGACGTCCATTGCGTTCCACGATCACCTCGGCGGCAAAGGAACAACGCTCCGCTTCCCCGGCATGGCTTCCTTCCGGCGAAACGACGACGTACCGGCGCGCGTTTGCGGAGCAGGACAGCGTGATCTGCCTGATCCAACCGCACTCTGCCCGCAGGCAGCGGTCAGTTTCACCGAAAAAATCCACGTTCTCCGGAAAGAACGCCCGCACGCGGTCGATCGGAAAATTCATTGCGGGAACTTTTCCGCCTTCGACCGAAGCGATGCGGGCCGCTTCTGCAAGAGCCCGCGCCGCGCCGCCGCGTTCGACGCCGGAAACCACGGCAAAAGCCGAACTCCTGCCTCTCAGCAAACGGGCAGAACAGCCAGCGGACGAAGAGCTGGAAACCTCTTCGACTTTTCCGTCACTGTAGGACAAACTGCGCGACGCGGAGCGCTGAAAATACAGATCGCCCCCATCGATGCCGGGCAGAGCGCTCAAAAACTGCGTGCAGTCCTCCAAAGCGGCCATTAATTTTTTTTCTTCCCCTGCTGGCGCCGCGCCGGCGAGGGAATGAGCCAGGGACGCCGGACTCCCTTCACGAACGCAGGGGCGCGCAGCTTCGCCGTACAGGCGCCGCTGTACAGCGCAACCCAGCCGATGCCGGGAACGACGAGGTCTTCTTCGGGATGGATCTGAAACTGCTCTTCACGCCAGCTCTGCGTCTGCAGTTTCGCCGCGCACTTGCGGCACGGCGGCACCAGCAATTCGCCGGCATGCTCTTTCATCAGGCCGTCGATGCGTTCTTCGCGGGTGCGATGAATCGTGACGCTGTCAGGAGCGAAAATCCCCAAGCGGACCCAGCCGCGCTCGCCTGCATCCGCGACGATAAGCTGGGCCAAGCCGCCCCAAAAGACGGTTTGACCGGTTTTCAGCACCTCGATGCTGCTTTGAAAAACTTTTTTCGGCGAAAGAGCGGCGAGGCAATCGGGACAGAGCACGGGAACGAAGGGATCCTCTCCCTTCAAACCGGGAGCGTCCACCAAAATCGGCCCGTTCGCCATCCGGTACTCCGTCAGTCCCACGGTCGTGCCGGGCAGCCGAGATACCGTCGGCATTTCATTCTTCAAAAGCGCGCCGAGAAGCGTGCTCTTGCCGACATTGGCGGCGCCGGCAAAAAGGAGCCGGTCGCCGGCGTCGAACGTCTCCTCGATGTGCCGCCGCAGTTCGGCCATATCGCCGCGGTTCTGCGCCGAGACCAGAAGAATCTGTTCCTGTCGGACGCCAGTGCGTTCCGACAGCCACTGCAGCACCTCTTTGCGGGTCGTCCACGGTTCGAGCAGGTCGATTTTGTTGGCGATGACAAAGACAGGCTTTTTCATGCTCTCCGCCCAGTCGAGATCGGGCAGGGAAATCTCCGGGCGACTCACGTCAAGGACAAGAAACAGGGCGGCGGCGCCCAGCGCATGAGCTCTGATATCCTTTTGAATCCCGGGGTCAGCGAGCAGCGCCTTGCGATAAACGCCGTAATGCTTCATTTGAAAGCAGCGTTTGCAAAGCACGCCGTCGTCGGGATTCTTGCCCGGCACAAGATAGCCGGGAAGATTCTCGTCAAAACCCTGAAAAACGGCTCCGCAGCCGGGACAGCGTCTTTTTTCTTCCATCGGAAGCGTCTCCTTCTTCTGTTACCACGAATTATTTGCTTTTGCGATAGAGCAGCACGTTCTTCTGGTGCTCGGCTTCCGTTTTGGCGAAACGATGGCTTCCGTCGCCGCGGGCCACGTAATAGAGAAAATCGTTCTCCTCGGGTGCCAACGCGCCTTCCCAGGCTTGGGCCGAGGGAACGCAGACAGGAAGCGGCGGAAGGCCCGCGCTCTTATAGGTATTGTACGGCGAATCCACTTCGAGATGCTTGAACAGTACGCGCTTCAGCATTTCGCCTTTCTGCAGATACCACGCGTAGACGACGCTCGCATCGATCTGCAGCAGCATGTTTTGAGCCAGCCGGTTTTCGATGACTCCGGCGATCACAGGGTATTCGCTGTCGATCTGCGCTTCGCGCTGCAGCAGAGAGGCGATCACCGCCGTTCGCAACGCGTTGTCCTTATCGGTCAGAAGCGCGCCGAAACGGGCATACCACGCCGCCGACGCCTGCTTGACAAGCTCCGATAGAGATGCTTCCGTCAGAGAATAGGTCTCGGGCAGAAGGAACGCCGCGCGCCCTTCGGCCGCGTCGGGCAAAATGCGGCGCATGGCCGCGGGGAAGTTGCCGAGGTCATTCAGCGCCGCTTTTTGCGCTTCGTCGCTCCCCAGCGAAAAGGGCTTTTGCGGCAGCGCGCCGGGAACGATCATCGCACTGAAGTACGAAGGTTCGGCATTCTTCAACTGTTCGGCGACATACCAGGAAGGGCCGGAAGAGATGTGATATCCCCCGGCGCGAAGCGAACGATCGACGCCCTTTTTGCCGAGCCAATACAGCAGATTGCGACGGTCGGCAACGAGATTCTCTTCGGCGATCTTTTGCGCAAAGTGACGCAGAGATTCTCCTTCTTTCAGGAAGAGCTGAACCGTCTTTTCGTTCTTATGGAACGGCATGACGAAGACGTCTCTCCACTGCGAAGGCTTCCAGTGATACGCGGCGACGGCGCCGACAAAAACGAGCGCAAGGACTGCAAGAATTTTTTTCATTGCGCTGCACGCCTTTATACGATCATCATCGCGTCGCCGAACGAAAAGAAGCGATATCGTTCCTTCACCGCTTCGGCGTATGCTTTCATGGTCAGGTCATACCCCGCAAAGGCCGCAACCAGCATCATCAGCGTGCTTTTGGGAAGATGGAAATTCGTGATCAGCGCATCCACGACCTTGTATTCAAACCCAGGATAGATGAAGAGGTCCGTTTCCAGCATGCCCGGATGAAGCCCCGCGGAGGTGGCGGCCATGCCTTCGAGAGTTCTCACCACGGTCGTGCCGAGGGCGACGACGCGCCCCCCGTTCTTCTTGGCCATGACGATCTTGTCATAGGCATCCTGAGAAACGAGGCAGCGTTCGGCATGCATATGATGCCTTCGAATGTCCTCCGTTTTGACGGGGCGAAACGTTCCCAGCCCGACTTCGAGCGTAATGTCGGCAATCGTCACGCCGCAGTCGGCGACTTTCCGGAGCAGATCTCGAGTAAAATGGAGGCCGGCCGTCGGCGCCGCCGCAGAACGAGGATCCTTCGCATAAACGGTCTGATAATCCTCGGGGCGCGACGAGCGCTCATGAATATAAGGAGGCAACGGCATCGAGCCGTTTGCCTCAGCCAAGGCGCGCACATCGCAGTCAGCGGGGAAAATGACGCGGCGCACGCCGTCTTCGCTTTTGACGGCGCCGATCGTGACCACGACGTCGCCGTCAAGGCGTACCCGCGCTCCCTCGGGCAACTTGCGGCCAGGGCGAACCAAGGCCTCCCAGCATTTTTCGCCGTCGTCTTCCGGACGCAGCAGAAGTACCTCCACGTGGGCGCTGCCGTTGACCTTCACGCCTTCGACGCGCGCGGCCATAACGCGCGTGTCGTTGCGCACAAGGACATCGCCGGGGCGAAGCCACTGAAGAATATCATGGAAACGCTGATGAAACAGTTCTCCGTCCGCACGGCGTACGGCCAGAAGACGGCAGCGGTCGCGGGGTTGCGCCGGTTTCTGCGCGATCAGCTCGGGCGGGAGTTCATAATCATAGGTATTGATGTCAAAAAAGTTACATTGCGTCATTAACAAAAGGTCACTCCTGTAAAGGGTTGCCGTACGTTATCTCTTCATCTCTTTTGGATTACCGTGCCGGGATAATAAAACTCAAGTATTCTCTCCGCCGACCAGCCCCGATCCGCCATGGCTTTAGCCCCCCACTGCGAGAGGCCGACGCCGTGCCCCCAGCCACGCCCATATAGTGTGACGCTGCCGCCGGTAAGGTTGGCGAAAACTCCCGTCCGGCTCGGATTCGGAATGCGCTTCGCCGGTTCCGCCGGCTGTTCGAGCGGTTCCCGTTCCCGCTCCGTTTCCGGCGCCTCAACGCCCAAAGCTTTATACAGGTAATTTCGGCGCCGTTCGGGATAGAGGATCATGTCCAGTCGCTCGTCGACATTGAATTTCTTTTGCTCGATCAGCGCCTTGAGCTGCGCGTCTTCAGCCGCCGTCAGAGGCGTCGTGTCAAAGGCGATTTTTCTCGCGGCATGAGGCGCTTCGCGGCGCTGAGCGGGATCGGGCACGTCGGTCATACGCGGGCCTTCGGAGGAAAACTCAAAGAACGTGCTGCGCACCTTTTTAGCGCCGATCAGGGTGCGAAAGGCCGCGCTGCTGAGCACGGAGCTTCCCGCAGAGCCCGTAAATCTCAGCGTTGCCGCGCGCCCGGCAGCGTCCCGCCGCTCGATGGCGATCTGCGACAACGTCCCCACGCTTCTGCCTTTTTTGGCGAGAGCGTTCTGGATCTCGCCCGCCGACAGAGAGGCCTCCCAGCGAGCCTTGGGGGATTCGGAGGGGAAGGGCTCTTTGCGAACGATCAGATAGGGGACGCTTTTGCCCCACACGTCGCTGACATCAGCGGTGGCGCCGCCGCTGTCGGAACAGAAAAAGGTGTGCGCCAAACCGCCCTTGTACGTCAAGACCTGGCCGCGGGTCTGCGCGATCGCGCGGTCCGTCGAAGCGTGGAGCACGTTCGTGCCGCGATAGACCTGACAATGATCGGTCGTGCAAACGTCATAACCGCTGGCTTCGTGACGTCCCATCTGCGCCAGCGCGTAGGTCCTGGAGATCACCGCCTGCGCCTTGAGAACTTCCATGCCCCATTGCGGATTGATCTCGTAGCCGAGAACGCCGCGAAGATATTTTTCAACGTCAAGCCGGTTGATCACCGTGATCTGACTGCCGCGGGCCCGCAGCACCAGCTCGCCTTCATAGCTGACCTTGCCGCAGCGGATCTGATGCGGCGAGCTCACGATCACAGGCGAAACATAGCTTTTTCCCTGAATGACGACGTTCGAGCCGCGCGCGTGAGCGCTGAAACTCGCCGGCAGCGAAAAACGGCGGCCGCCGCCGTCCTTGCCGCTCAAGCCGCGTCCGGAAATCGGCGCGGAAGGCGCGGTCACGAGACCTACGCGAATCCAGCGCGCCTGAGCTTCAGCCGCAAGGCACAGCGAGAAAAAAAACACGGCGAGAAAAATCTTTTTACAGCAGTTCCAGCTGATCCGGTGCCGCCTGAGGCGGCGTCTTGCCAAGATAACGGTACGCATTTTCCGTTGCTTTCCTCCCTCGAGGGGTGCGTTCGATCATGCCCTTTTGAATCAAATAGGGCTCGTAAATGTCTTCGATCGTTTGAGGTTCCTCGTTCAGCGCTGCGGCAAGGGTCGAAAGCCCCACGGGACCGCCGTCGAAAAGGCTGACGATGGCGTCGAGTATTTTGCGGTCGCCGTCGTCCAGGCCAAGGCTGTCAAGCCCGAGCGTATCCATCGCCCGTTCCGCCAAAGCTGCCTCAACGGTCGGTACGCCGGCCACCTCGGCAAAGTCGCGGACGCGGCGCAACAGCCTCAGGGCGATCCGCGGCGTCCCGCGCGAACGGCCGGCGATCGCGCGGCAGGCGTCGGGCTCCACCTTCATGTTCATCACGCCCGCGCCGCGGTCGAGAATCACGCACAGCTCCTCCGGCGTATAAAGCCGCAGCTGCTCGACGATGCCAAACCGGGCGCGCAGCGGCGCGCTGAGCAGTCCCAGACGGGTCGTGGCCCCCACCAGCGTGAAATGCGGCAGGTTCAGGCAGATGCTGCGCGCCAGCGGCCCCTTGCCGACGATAATGTGCAGCGTGAAGTCCTCCATGGCGGAGTACAGCACTTCTTCGATCGTCGCGGACATGCGGTGGATCTCGTCGATGAAAAGCACGTCGTGATCCTGAAGGTTCGAGAGGATCGCGGCGAGATCGCCGGGCTTCTCCAGCGCCGGCCCCGTCGTCACCCGCAGCTCGCTGTCCATTTCATGGGCGATGATGCCGGCCAGGGTCGTCTTCCCCAAGCCGGGAGGCCCGTAAAAGAGAAGATGATCCAGCGCTTCTTCGCGCTTTTTTGCGGCCTGGATATAGACTTCCAGCTTGGATTTTATCTCCGACTGGCCGTTGAAATCGGATAACTGCAGGGGGCGAAGGCCCCTCTCGTCTTCCCGCTCTTTGAGCTCATCAAGCGGCGGCAGATCAAAGCCGCGACGAATGTTTTCTTTGTCCAAAGCGCATCAACCTCACTTACGGGGCTGAAGGATGCGAAGGCAGCTCATAATGGCCTCGCTTTCGCCAAGAGACTCTCCCTGTTCAGCCACAACCGACTTGTAGGCGCGCACAGCCGAGGCTCGGTCGAATCCCAGGGATTCAAGAGCGTCGAGCACGCCGGCGGCCGCCTGCTGATCGCCGGCAGGCGCACCGTGCAGCTCGCCCGTCAGCTGGATAAAGCCTTTTTTATGAATGCGGTCGGAAAGTTCGAAACAGATGCGTTCGGCCGTTTTTTTGCCGATTCCCGGCACCGAAGTAAGCAGTCTGATGTCGTTCTGCTCCACGGCCGCGACGATCTCCGCAGGGGAAAGATACTGAAGGATGGAAATGGCCGCCTTGCCGCCCACGCCCTTGGTCAGAATCATCAGCTTGAACGTCCGGCGCTCGGTATCGTCGGCGAAACCGTAAAGGGCGATGCCGGCGTCGCCGATCTGCAGCAGTGTGTAAAGAAATACCTGCGCTCCGAGTTCGCACCGCTCCGCTGCCCGACGCGTCAAAAGGACCTCCACGCCCAACCCGTTGCACTCGACGACAACCGTAAACTCGGACTTCTCTACAACCGTTCCTCTGATGCTGGCAAGCATGGCTGGCTATCTCCTTCCATAGGCATACTGTGGACTGCGGACGATCGCCAGGCCGGCCAGCGCGATTCCGAGCGCATCGGCCGTGTCGTCGGGACGGGGAATTCCCGGCAGATTCAGAAGCTGCTGAATCATGAGCTGTACCTGACGTTTTTCCGCCGTGCCATCGCCGCAGACCGTCAGCTTCACTTCCGACGGTTTGGGTTCGACAACCGGCAGATGATATTGCGCTCCCAGCAGCAGTACGGCTCCCCGAACCTGCCACACCGCTTCGGCAGTCGTACGGTTCTGTCCGAAATAGAGCCTCTCGACGGACATAAAATGAGGGGAGCAGTTTTCAATCTGCTCCCTCACTCCGTCATACAACGCTTTGATTCTCACTGACGTATCCTGATGGGGAGGCGTCTCAAGACACCCATAGGTCAACGCCCGGTAGGAGCTTCCCGATTGGCACACAAAGCCGTATCCGAGGCGACCGATGCCCGGGTCGATCCCCAGGCAGACAAGTCCCTTAGTCGTCGTTGGCAATGGCTTCGTTCACCTCGTCGGTAAATTCGAAGTTGGCGTAGACGTTTTGAACGTCATCGTGGCTGTCGAGCAGATCGAAGAGCTTGAGCATCTTGCGGGCCTTCTCCGCGTCGCTGATCGTCACGGTCGTCTTGGGGACGAAAATATTTTCGGTGTCGGTTACCTTATAGCCTTTCTTTTCAAGCGCTTCACGAATGTCCATCATGGCTGAAGGATCGGTCGTCACCGTGGCGCCTTCCTCGTTGACGGCCACGTCATCCGCGCCGGCGTCGATAGCGTCTTCCATCAGCTGATCCTCGTCGACCGCGCCTTCGATGGTGATGCTGCCCTTGCGCTCGAAGTTCCAGGCCACGCTGCCGGCCGTTCCCATGGAACCGCCGTTGCGTTCGAGAATGGCGCGGATCTCGGGCGTGGTGCGGTTGCGGTTGTCCGTCAGCGACTCGCAGATGATGGCCACGCCGTCGATGCCGTAGCCCTCGTACGTCAGCTCTTCGTAGGACACGCCTTCGAGCTCGCCGGTGCCGCGTTTGATGGCCCTGGTGATCGTGTCGTTGGGAACGCTGGCCGCCCGCGCGCGGTCGAGCGCCGCCTTGAGGCGCACATTCATGCCGGGATCGCCTCCGCCTTCCTTGGCCGCGATGATGATCATCTTGATCAGCTTCTGACGCTCGTTTCCTTTTTTGGAATCCTGCGCAGCCTTACGGTGCTTGATATTTGCCCACTTCGAATGCCCTGACATACAAAATCACCTCATAAAAAGTTTAGGGAGTCCCACTCTGTAAAAACATGCTTGAAATCGCTCAAACTGCGCCGATAACGCAGATTGGCGGCATTTTTCTTTTGTGCTCCGAAATACGTCTGCGCCGCTCGATTTCCCTGCGGCTCTTCTCATCGACCGGCTGTCCGGAAACATAGGCGTCGAGAACTTCGTAGGACAGCCCCATTTCCTGTTCGTCGGTCTGCCCTTCCCAGAGTCCTGCCGACGGCGGCTTTTCGACCACCGGAGGCGGCACGCCCACTTCGCGCGCGATCGCGCGCACCTCGGCCTTGGTCAGATCGGCCAGAGGCATAAAGTCGCTGCCGCCGTCTCCGTATTTGGTAAAGTAGCCCACGGTCAGCTCGTCCTTGTTGCCCGTACCGCACACCAGGTACCCAAGCGTCTGCGCAATGGAATATGCCGTGATCATGCGCAGACGTGGCTTGATATTGGCGGCCGCCAGCGTGGAAGGTTCCATGACCGGATCGATCGTGCGCCGGTAGACGTCAAAAGTCTCCGACAGATCGACCGTCAGCATTTTCACTCCCAGCGCCTCGGCGGTCAGGCGCGCGTGCTCTCCGTCAAGAGGAATGCTGTGGCACGGCATATACACCGTTATCACGCGCTCCGTCCCGAGCGCTCCTTTGAGCAGCGCCGCCGCCACGGCCGAGTCGATGCCGCCGCTCAGTCCGACTACGGCGCCGCCGGCTCCGGAAGCGGAAATAATCTGGCTCATCCATTTTTCGATGGCGTCGATCAATTTTCTGGCGTCTCTCACAGAAGCCCCTCCTCTTCCCTCGTGCGACATGACGTTTTATTTTACCACACTCGCTGTATTTAGGGCAGAAAAAAGCCGTCACGAAATAATATGTACCACGCTTACTGGACATACAGTGGCCTGTACCCCGTTTAAAGGCCAGAGAATAAAAAGACCTCCTGTTGTAGAATGAACTCAACAACAGGAGGTCTTGCTATGGCAAGGAATTACACACAAGCAGAACATTTATCAGCCGAAATTTTTCGTCGCAAAAGTTCCGGAGAGACGAACAGGCAAATAGCAGAATCCTATCACCTTTCGCTGCAGCAGCTGAAAGGGCTGATCAAACGTCAGAACCGAAAGGGCCGGCTGA